>JAYUPN010000418.1:0-5651 GCA_043760065.1 Rubrivivax sp. | reverse complement strand
GTCCAGGCCTTGCCCCGCTTTTCATCCTGCCGGCCCTTGCGGTGCTGGATGTTGGCCCATTTGGAGTGACCCGCCATGAATGCTCGATTCCCGTGCTGAACGACCGAAGGAGAACCGGGCATTTTACCTGCGGGGGCGCCG
This sequence comes from Rubrivivax sp., assembly GCA_043760065.1. Classification (GTDB taxonomy): domain Bacteria; phylum Pseudomonadota; class Gammaproteobacteria; order Burkholderiales; family Burkholderiaceae_C; genus Rubrivivax. Next base: position 5,510 of record JAYUPN010000418.1, on the reverse strand, counting down.
GTGCCCCAGGGCACGCCGCGGCAGGCCGTGCTCAGCCGCGCCGGGCGACCAGGCCGATCAATGCCGAGCGCCCGCAGTGGCCGCTGCCTTCGGCGATGTCGGCTTCGTAGTCGCGCAGTTCCACGATCTCCATGTCGGCGAAAGCCTCGCGCAGCAGCGCCGGCGTGTACAGGTGCGACGCAAACGGCGGACCGCCGGTCTTGTATTCGAGTTGCCGCGGCGTGTAGCCCTGCAGCAGCAGCGTGCCGCCGGGCTTGAGGCTGCGCACGAGGTGGCGGAACAGGCGCTCGCGCTGCGGCGGGTCGGCGAACTGCACGAAGATCGCCGCCACGCCGTCGAAGGCAGCCTCGGGCCAGGCGTAGCCGTCGCAGTCCGCGACCTGGAAGTCGACCGCCACGCCCTGCCCGGCGGCCAGCCGGCGCGCCTTGGCCACGCCGGCCTCGGCGATGTCGAAAGCCGTGACCTGCAGGCCCCGGCGTGCGAGCCAGACGCTGTTGCGGCCTTCGCCGTCGGCCACGCACAGCACGCGCTGGCCGCTCGCCCAAACGCCGGCGTGCTCGCGCAGCCAGGCGTTGGGTTCGGTGCCGAAGAGGTAGTCGTCGCCGGCGAAGCGCCGGTTCCAGGTCTGGGCGGCATCGGCGAAGGGGGTTGCACAAGGGCTGTTCATGCGCGTCGCGCGGCACTCTGGATGGGTAGCCGCCGATGCTCTCACGAACCCGTGCCGCCCAGGCTGAGGCCGATCACCGCAGACCGCCCCGGCGTTGCGCCAGCCTAGGCAGCCGATGTCGACCGTGCTCACCCTCAACCCGACTTGGCTGCGCAACCGTCTGGCGCAGCTGGGCCTGCGCCAGTGGTGGCTGGCCGAGCAACTGGGCGTCGACCGCAAGACGGTGCTGCGCTGGGTCAACGGCCAGGTGCGCAGCATCCAGCCCGCCAAGGCGCAGGCGCTGGCGTCGGTGCTGAACTGCAGCGTCGACGAGCTGCTGCTGCACGACGCCGGCGCGCAGCTGGCGACGGCCGAGGACCAGCGCGCCGCCACGCTGGCCATCGCAGCGCGCTGCGGCGACCACGCGCTGCACGGCGACGCGCTGGGCAGCCGTGCCAACTTGCAGTTCTGGCGCGGCGAATGGCCGGCCGCGCGCGCCAGCTGGCAGCAGGCGCTGGCGCTGTCGGCGTGGCTCACGCCGCGCCAGCGCGGCGCCCTGCACAGCAACCTGGGCGCGTCGCTCGTCGAGACCGGCGCCGTCGACGAAGGCCGCCAGCAGTTGCAGCTGGCGCTGGACTGCTTCGACACCGAAGGCACGCCGATGAACCACGCCATCGCCCGCGCCCACCTGGCGCTGGCGGCGCTGCTGCAGGGCGATGCCGATGAAGCCGAACGCCAGGCGCAACGCGCCGAGGCCGCGGCGCAACGCGGCGACTACCAGCGCGGGCTGGCGCTGGCACCGCTGCTGCAAGCCCTGGTCGCCGCCCGCCGCGGCCAGCGGCGGGCCGCCGAAGAGGGCCTGCGGCAGGCCGACGAGCGCCACGCGGCGCTGGGGCGGGACGAAGCGCACCACCACCTCCTCGCGGCGCGGGCCTGGCGCTGGCTCGGTGACCCGGCTCCGGCGCTGGCGCGCGCGCAGCAGGCGGTGCAGCGTGCCGCCAGTTTCCCGCTCGAGCGCGCAGCCGCATGGCACGAACAGGCGCTGGCCGAAGCGCTGCTGGGCCGCGGCGATCAGGGCGCCGCCGCCCACGCCGAAGCGACCGCGCTCTACCGCCGCTGCGGCGCCGACGACAGGGCCGCGGCACTCACTGCTGCGTGGCCACCGCCGGTCCCATCACCGCCGGTCCTGTCACTGCCTGTCACTCGCCACGGCGCCACGGGCCCGCTACCGTAGCGGCATCGCACAGGGAGCATCGCCATGGATTTCGACGCCTTCATCGACCAGGCCTGGACCGACCACGCCGGCGACCCCGCCGCCGTGGCGGCGCGGCTGCAGGCCGAGGGGCTTGCGCTGGTGGGCAACGCCCAGCAGCTGTCGGCGATGGCACACCTGGCGCACCACGTCTTTGGCTCGCACCTGGCGCGCTGGGAGGCGGGCATCCAGTTCCAGCAGCAACTGGCGGCCTTGCCACACTGCGCGAGCAACAGCGCCGAAGCGCAGGCCATCGCCCGCCACGTCAGCGCGCTGCGCCTGGCCGGTGGCCTGGGCGACGACCGCCCGGCAGCCACCGCATCCGACCGCATCCGGCTCACCGCCCTGGCAGCCAACAACCTCGTCGAGCACGACGCCAGGCGCGCCGCGGCGCTGCTCGAAGAAGCGCTGGCGATGGTCGAGACTGCCGGCCTGCCCGACAGCGACCCCTGCCACCGCGCGTTGGCGGTGGCCGGCAACAACACTGCCAGCACGCTGGAAGAGAAGCCCACGCTCAGCGCGCAGGAGAAGCGGCTGATGATCCTGGCCGCGCAAGCCGGCCGCCGCCACTGGGCGATCGCTGGCACCTGGCTGGAAACCGAACGCGCCGAGTACCGGCTGGCGATGAGCTGGCTCAAGGCCGGCGACACGGCTCAGGCGCGCCAGCACGCGCAGCACTGCCTGGAGATCGTGGCCGCCCACGACGACGTCGCGCTCGAAGCCTTCTTCGGCTGGGAGGCGCTGGGCCTGGTCGAGCGCGCTGCCGGCAACGCCACCGGCCACGCCCATGCCGTGGCACAGGCCGAAGCCGCCTTCACGCGGCTGGCCGAAAGCGACCAAGGCTGGTGTCGGGCCAGCCTGGACAAGCTTTCAACCGCGCAGGATGCTCAGTCGGAGACCGCCTTCCAGGCGTTGATGTAGCCCTTGCCGTAGAACGGGTCGTTGCCGACCTTGCCTTCGTCGGTCGTGGCACGCATCAAACGCGTCTTGAGTTCGCCCACCGACGCCGTCGGGTGCTTTTGCTTGATGAGTGCGGCCACGGCAGCGACGGCCGGCGCCGCCATCGAGGTGCCGGCCGCCCAGGCATAGCTCGTCGTCGAGGCGCCCGACCCACGCGCAGCAGAGAGCACCATGTCGAAGACCCAGCAGGGTCTGGTCACCGGCACGCCGTCAGACCGGAGCTTGGTGCAGGACTCATTGGTCGGCCAGGCGAAATCGCCGCCAGGACCTGCCACCGCTACCAGCGAGTTGCCCCAGTTGCTGTAGCTTGAGAAGCGCGCGAAGTTGGTCGCGCCGTGACCGAAGCCGAAGGGCCCTGTCGCAGACACCGCCAGGCCATTGCCGCTCTGTGCCGGCGTGACGACGACGTTGCCGGTGTGGTCGATATCCAGTCCACTGTTGCCGGCCGAAGAGATCACCAGCGTGCCCTGCGAACTGGCGAAGTTCACGGCCCGGTTGAGCAGCGAGGTCAACTCCGCGGCTTCGCGGCCCCCTCGATTGAAGATCGCGCCCAAGCTCATGTTGATGATGTCGGCGCGGCCTTCGCTGGCGGCGTAGATGATGGCAGCGATGACCGAAGCGAAGCTGCCGCTGCCGGCGTGCAAGGCTTTCACGGGCACGATGGTCGCCTCCGGGGCGATGCCGACGATGCCGATGCCGTTGATTGGCGCGGCGACGATGCCCGAGACGTGCGTGCCATGCCAGAACGTGCCCGTGTCGCAGTTCCACTGCACCTGGCAGCTTCCGGCTGCGCCCGGCACAAACGAACGCGCAGCTGCCGTGTCGACGCGGGCAACGAGATCGACGTGCGCGCCGTGGACGCCGCCGTCGATCACCGCCACGCGCACACCGCGGCCGGTGTAGCCCGCGGCCCAGGCGGCTGGTGCGGCCACCGACTGCGGTGCCCACTGCACGTTGGCGTAGAAGGTGTCCGTCACGGGTCCGGCATCCGCCTCGGCCTCCGCCGCGACCCGCACCGGTTCCTGCGTGATCACGGCATCTGGAGCGCCGCTGGTGATGGCCCCCCCTTTCAGGGCGCCGGCCAGGAAGTCGGCTTTGTCGGAGGTGACCACGGCCAGGCCGGTGGCATGGCTGAAGCGCACCGTGCCGCCCGCGGCGGCCACCGCGGCGTCCTGTGCCGCACCCCAGTGCGGGGCCTGCATGACGTAGGTGGCGGCGTGCACGCCCACAGCGGCGGCGCAGCCCAACACTGCCGCGCAGAGTCGGGAAGTCTGGATCAGGGACATGCGAGCTCCTTCATCGGATGGACGGTGGTTCGAACCCGGGCCGTGCGATGTGCGCCGTGCCGTGCCTTGCCTTGCCTTGCCTTGCCTTGCCTTGCCTTGCCTTGCCTTGCCTTGCGGAACACGAATTTGCGCCAGACCGGCGGCCGCAAACACCAGGGAGTTACCCTCGGTTCCGCCCACCCGCCCCATTGGGTCGCGGGCAGACCGCCCGGCGATCGGCCATCGCGGAGCGCCAAGTAGACTGCGGCCGCAGCGCCAACCCTGCGCTCTCGGGAGCACGTCCATGCCAGACCCCATCCTCGTCGCCCAGCACGGCGCCATCGAATGCCACCTGCTGCCGGCACTGGCCAACCGCCACGGCCTCATCACCGGCGCCACCGGCACCGGCAAGACGATCACGCTGCAGACGCTGGCCGAGAACTTCAGCAAGCTCGGCGTGCCGGTGTTCATGGCCGACGTCAAAGGCGACCTGACCGGCATCACGCAGGCCGGCACGCTGAGCCCCAAGATCGCCGCCATCATCAAGGAGCGCGGCCTGCCGACGGCCCAGAGCGTGCACTGCCCGGCCATGCTGTGGGACGTCTTCGGCGAGCAGGGCCACCCGGTGCGCGCCACCGTGTCCGACATGGGGCCGCTGCTGCTGGCGCGCATGCTGGCGCTCAACGAGACGCAGGCCGGGGTGCTGAACCTGGTGTTCAGAATCGCCGACGACAACGGCATGCTGCTGCTGGACATGAAGGACCTGCGCGCGATGCTGCAGTTCGTCGGCGACAACGGCAGCCAGTTCACCACCGAGTACGGCAACATCAGCGCCGCCAGCGTCGGCGCCATCCAGCGCGGCCTGCTGCAGATCGAGGAACAGGGCGGCGACAAGTTCTTCGGCGAGCCGATGCTCGACATCAGCGACTTCCTGCAGACGGTCGACGGCCAGGGCGTCGTCAACATCCTGACCGCCGACAAGCTGATGAACGCGCCGCGGCTGTACGCGACCTTCCTGCTGTGGATGCTGAGCGAACTGTTCGAGCTGCTGCCCGAAGTGGGTGATCTCGAAAAGCCCAAGCTCGTCTTCTTCTTCGACGAAGCACACCTGCTGTTCAAGGACGCGCCGGCAGCGCTGACCGAGCGCATCGAGCTCGTCGTGCGGCTGGTGCGCAGCAAGGGCGTGGGCGTCTACTTCGTGACGCAGAACCCGCTGGACGTGCCCGACACCGTGCTGGCGCAGCTGGGCAACCGCGTGCAGCACGCGCTGCGCGCCTTCACGCCGCGTGACCAGAAGGCGGTCAAGGCCGCCGCCGAGACGATGCGCGCCAACCCGGCCATCGGCGACATGGCCACCGCCATCACCGAGCTGGCGGTGGGCGAGGCG
>JAYUPN010000417.1:0-5656 GCA_043760065.1 Rubrivivax sp. | reverse complement strand
CGTCGTAGTTCTTCGCGAACAGGTCCTCGATGCGGTTGCGCTTGACCTTGAAGGTCGGCGTGATGAGGTCGTTGTCCACCGTCCAGGCTTCGGCCGTGACGACCAGGCAGTCGAGCTGCTCGTGCGGGTCGAGCAGTTCGTTGATGGCCTTGATGTGGGCACCCAGCGACGCTTCGAGCTCGGCCTTGCCTTCGGGCGTGGCGGCGCGCTTGCTGGCGTCGAGGTTGAGCATCGCCAGCGCCAGCGGCTGGCCCAGGTTGGCGCCGGTCACGCAGCAGGCCTCGATGGCGTTGTGCATGACCAGCTTGTCCTCGATCGGCGCCGGCGCCACGTACTTGCCCTTGCTGGTCTTGAACAGGTCCTTGACGCGGCCGGTGATCTTGAGGTTGCCCTCGGCGTCCATCGCGCCCTTGTCGCCGGTCTTCAGCCAACCGTCCTCGGTCAGCGCCTGCTTGCTGAGCTCGGGCTCCTTGTAGTAGCCCAGCATCAGGCACGGCGCCTTCATCTGGATCTCGCTCGTCACCGGGTCCAGGCGGCACTGCACGCCGTCGTAGGGCAGGCCGACCGTGCCGGGGCGCTGCTTGCCCGGCAGCGTGGCGTGGCTGACGCCGCAGTTCTCGGTCATGCCGTAGACCTCGACCAGGTCGAGTCCGAGCTTGTTGTACCAGCGCAGCAGGTCCGGCGGCATCGGCGCGGCGCCGCCGGCGGCGAAGGTGCAGTCCTGCAAGCCGAGTGCGCTGAGGATCTTCTTGCGCACGATGCCACCCAGGATCGGGATCTTCAGCAGCCGGTTGAGCTTGGCCGGCGGCATCTTGGCGCCGATGCCCTGCTGGAACTTGACCCACAGCCGCGGCACGCTGAAAAACGCGGTCGGTCGCGCACGCTGCAGGTCGGCGGTGAAGGTGTCCAGGCTCTCGGCAAAGTAGACCGACATGCCGGTGGCCAGCAGGCCGTGTTCGACCAGCGCACGCTCGGCGACGTGGCTCAGCGGCAGGTAGCTCAGCATGCGCGCGTTGGAGTCCAGCGGCACCCGCTTCAGGCCCGACTGGATGCCCCAGGCGAAGGTGCCGAAGCTGTGCATCACGCCCTTGGGCGCCCCGGTGGTGCCGCTGGTGTACATGATGGTGGCCAGTTCGTCGGCCGGGCGCAGCGGGTTGCCCTTCAGCGGCTCGGTCTTGGCGACGATGCTGTCCCAGGTGGGGTAGCTCTTGGCCGCGTCGGCCGGCGCCAGCGGCAGGCTGATGCACGGCAGGCCGGCCGGGATGCCGGGCTTCATGCCGTCCCAGCCGTCGAGCTTGCCGACGAACAGCAGCTTGGCTTCGCTGTGCTCCAGGATCTGGCGGATCGTGCCGGCCGCCAGCGTCGGGTACAGCGGCACCGAGACGAAGCCGCCGAGCCAGATCGCGAAGTCGGCCATCAGCCAGTGCGCGGTGTTCTTGGACAGCAGCGCCACCTTGTCGCCGGGCTGCAGATTGAGGCTCTTCAGGTGCGCGGCCATGCGGCGCGTCTGGTCCATGACCTGGCGCCAGTTGTAGGTGGCGACCTGGCCGCCGCCCAGCGGCTGCGTGAACACCAGGCGGTCGGGGGCGGTGCTTTCCCAGTGGTACAGGCGCTGCAGAGCCAGCGCGTCGGCTGAAACGGTCGATGCCATGGAAGTCCCTCGCCCTCGGCGGGCTGTCAGTTTGCGGAGAAACCCGCAGACTACCGAAGGAGGTGGCCGTCCGACAGGCGGGCTTTCCTCAGGCCGGGACGTCTTCTTCGCGCCCGTTCGCGGCCGCCTCGTCGAGCTGGCCTTGCACCTGGCGCAACGCGCGCAGCACCAGCGTGGGGTCGAGTTCGGCCTGCGTCGACACGATGGCCGCCAGTTCCTCCAGCAGCTCGGGCGCAGTCTCGATGCCGTGCGCCAGCACCGACAAGGCGACGATGGCGCGCTTGGCCGGCCGCGGCGGCAACTCGCCGCTGGCCTGCGCCTGCACGTGGTGGCGCACGCTGGACACGGCCGCGGCGCCCAGGCCCCAGCTCTCGCACAGCGCGGCGCCGAGCGCGTCGTGGCTGACGCCGAAGCCGGCGCGCTCCAGCAGCACCAGCTCGGCGTCGTCCGGCGCGGCGCGCAGCATGGCGCGGTAGTGGTCGGGCGCGTGGCGGAACAGCACCGCCTTGCCGCATTCCTCGAACAGGCCCGCCGAGTGCGCCGCCCAGGCGTCCAGCGACAGCCGCTGCGCCAGGCGCCCCATCAGCAGGCCACGCCAGCTGGCGCGTTTCCAGATCGGGTCCAGCTCGGGCTGCGGCGGGAACGCCGCGCGCAGGCCCATCTCGAAGGTGATGGCCGCGACCTCGCGCATGCCCAGGTACGTGATCGCCTGGTGCACGCTCTGCACGCGGCCCTTCAGGCCGTAGAGCGAGGAGTTCACAGCCTTCATCACCGCGGCCGCCAGCGCCATGTCGCCTTCGATCAGCCGCGAGGCCGCCTGCAGGTTGATCTCGTCCTCGGCCATCAGCAGCGACAACTCCAGCAGCGACTGCGGCTGCGAAGGGATGTCGATATCGAGCTGGCGCAGTTCAGGGTTGACGGACATGGGCTTCTCTGCCGGGCGGGTGGGGATTCCATCCTAGGCAGCCGCCGGCGCCGTCAACGCGACGTCAAGGGGGTAAATCGGGGCCTGTTCCTGGCCTCGGGTCCGCGCCGAGGGCAAAGAAAAGCGCCGGCGAGCGGCGCTTGAAAAACAAACCCTGCCGGCCTGTTGCGCGATGCGCCCGGCCGATCGAATGGCTTGATGGAGTCCGCCCCAGGTGACTGCGATCGGGGCAGGGTGTCTGTCGTCTCCTCCGGCCTCCGCCGGCAGCAGCGGGCGCGAAGACCGGCCACCGGGAGTGGGCGCAATGTAATCAGCGACTCCGCGGCCGCTATCGGGACTAACCCGCCGCCGAAGCCCGCTCCGCCGGGTCCTGCAACAGCCACTGGGCCGCGCGCTCGGCGATCATCAGCGTCGGCGAGTTGGTGTTGCCGCTGGTGATCGTCGGCATCACGCTGGCGTCGGCAATGCGCAATCCTGCCAGGCCCTGCACGCGCAGCCGGGTGTCGACGACCGCGCCGCTCTCGCCCCGGCGCCCCATGCGGCAGGTGCCGACGGGGTGGAAGATGGTGGTGCCGATGTCGCCGGCCAGCCGCGCCAGGTCGGCGTCGCTCTGGTACTCCACGCCGGGCTTGACCTCCTGCGGCCGGAACGGCGCCAGCGCCGGCATGGCCGCGATGCGGCGCGTCAGGCGCAGCGACTCGGCGGCCACCAGGCGGTCCTCGGCGGTCGACAGGTAGCGCGCCTGGATGCGCGGCGCCTGCTGCGGGTCCGGGCTGGCGATGCGCACGAAGCCGCGCGACGTCGGGTTGAGGTTGCACACGCTGGCGGTGAACGCGTTGTAGCGGTGCAGCGGCTGGCCGAAGGCGTCCAGCGACAGCGGCTGCACGTGGTACTCGAGGTTGGGCCAGGAGCGCTCACTCGACGAGCGCGTGAAGGCGCCCAGCTGCGACGGCGCCATGCTCATCGGGCCGCTGCGTCGCAGCAGGTACTCCAGCCCGATGCCCAGCTTGCCCCACAGGCTGTTGGCGATCACGTTCAGCGTCTTCGTGCCCTCGACCTGGAACACGGCGCGGATCTGCAGGTGGTCCTGCAGGTTCTCGCCCACGCCCGCCAGCTGATGGCGTGGCGCGATGCCGTGCGGGTGCAGCAGCGCGCCGTCACCGATGCCCGACAGCTGCAGCAGCTGCGGCGTGCCCACCGCGCCGGCGCACAGCACGACCTCGCGCGCGGCCAGCGCCTGCACCGGTGCGCCGCCGGCCGCCGGCTGCAGTTCGACCCCGGTCACGCGCTGCCCCTGCAGCAGCAGCCGGGTGGCGTGGTGGCCGGTCCAGACCACCAGGTTGGGCCGGCCGCGCGCCGGGCGCAGGAAGGCCTTGCTCGTGTTCCAGCGCACACCGCTCTTCTGGTTGACCTCGAAGTAGCCGACGCCTTCGTTGTTGCCGCGGTTGAAGTCCGCCGTCGGCGCGATGCCGGCCTGCGCGGCGGCGGCGGCAAAGGCGTCGAGAATCGGCCATGACAGGCGCTGCCGCTCCACCCGCCACTCGTTGCCGGCACCGTGCAGCGCGTCGGCGCCGCGCCAGTGGTCCTCGTGGCGCATGAAGTGCGGCAGGCAGTGGTCCCAGCGCCAGCTGTCGTCGCCGGTGAGCGCGGCCCAGCCGTCGTAGTCGCGCGACTGGCCGCGCATGTAGATCATGCCGTTGATCGACGACGAGCCGCCAAGCACCTTGCCGCGCGGGTAGCGCAGCACGCGGCCGTTCAAGCCCGCGTCGGGCTCGGTCTTGTAGAGCCAATCGGTGCGCGGATTGCCGATGCAGTAGAGATAGCCGACGGGGATGTGGATCCAGGCGTAGTCGTCGCGCCCGCCGGCTTCGAGCAGCAGGACGCGTGTGTTGGCGTCTGCCGAGAGCCGGTTGGCGAGCAGGCAGCCGGCGGTGCCGGCGCCGATGACGATGTAATCCCAGTCGTTCAAACGCGTATTCCATTCGACAGCTCCGATCGCTGCGTGGCGTCGAGGTTACCTGCTCACGCCGCTGCTTCAACGCGGCGCGGCGCCGACGGCATCTGCGCCAGCAGCGCGTACCAGTCGAGGCGACGCGTCAGCAACATGACGACAGCGAGCACCGCGAACAGCATCACCGCGCCGATTGCCAGCGACCACTGCTCCATGCGCAGCAGCGTCCACAGCAGGCCATACAGCAGCGCGATGCCGATGCCGAACAGGCCGCCGGCGCGCCAGCTGCCGAGCATGTGCCGCGCGTAGTAGCCCAGCAGCGCGACGCAAGCCGCACTCGCCGCCGTGTAGGCGTGCTCGAAGGCGATGTGCTCGGACAGGCTGATCAGCAGCAGGTAGAACAGCGCCAGCGCCAGACCGACGAGGGCGTACTGGATCGGGTGCACGCGCCGCCGCGCCATCACTTCGGTCAGCGCAACGGCAGCAAAGGTGAGCACGATGAACAGCATCGCGTACTTGGTGGCGCGGTCGGTCAGCGAGTAGGGGTTCACCGGGTCGATGAAGGACACGTCCATCGTGTCCACGCAGTTGCCGGGGTTGCCGCGCACCCTCGTCGAGCCTTCATCGCCGCCCGGCGCCGCCATGTCGATGACCTCGCACAGCGCTTGCGCCTTCGAGGCCACATCCAGGGCCGCCGAACTGCCGAGTGACGATACTGTCCATGACGCGCTGAAGCCCTGCGCAGTGACCTCGCGCGTGGCCGGCAGGAAGCGGCCACCGAACGACGGGTGCGGCCAGTCCGACTGCACCGTCCAGCGCACTTCGTCGGCCGCCGGCACCAGCGACAGGCGCGCCGTGCCCAGGAGGTCCACCGTCACCTTGGTCTCCAGCGCCTGGTCCTTCTGGTTCGAGCGCTCGTCCGACAGCGCGGCGTTGAAGCCGCGCGTGTAGGTGCCGTGTCCCGTGCCCGGGCGCACCTCGGCCGGCGCGCCATCGACGAGCACCCGCGCGGCGCGGATGCCGCGCACGTCGGACAGCGCCAGCAGCACCGTGGCGGCAGCGCACTGCAGCCGCCCGCCCTTGTTTTCGGCCTTGGGTTGCAATGCCTGCAGTTGCGTCCAGCGGGCGC
>JAYUPN010000416.1:0-5661 GCA_043760065.1 Rubrivivax sp. | reverse complement strand
ACGCCGTACTCGACCTTGATCTCCTCGGCGTCCTTGGTCGGCGTGCGCAGCGCCATCGCGATGTCGCTCGTGATCAGGTCGCCGGCGATCGGGATCACAGCCGTGTGGCGCACGCTGCCGTCGGTGTAGATCTGCACGTCGGTGGTGCCGGCGCCGATGTCGACCACCGCCACGCCCAGGCTCTTCTCGTCCTCGCTCAGCACGGCCGAGCTGCTTGCGCTGGGGTTGAGCACCAGGCGTTCGACTTCCAGCCCGCAGCGGCGCACGCACTTCAGGATGTTCTCGGCCGCGCTCTGCGCGCCGGTGACGATGTGCACCTTGACCTCGAGCCGGCTGCCGCTCATGCCGATGGGCTCTTTCACCTCGTGGCCGTCGATGATGAATTCCTGCGGCTCGACGAGCAGCAGGCGCTGGTCGTTGGGGATGTTGATGGCCTTGGCGGTCTCGACCACGCGCGCCACGTCCACCGGCGTGACCTCGCGGTTGTCGCGCACGATGACCATGCCGGTGCTGTTGAGGCCCCGGATGTGGCTGCCGGTGATGCCGGTGTAGACGCTGGTGATCTTGCAGGCGGCCATCATCTCGGCCTCCTTCAGCGCCTGCTGGATGCTGGCCACCGTGGCGTCGATGTTGACGACGACGCCGCGCTTGAGGCCGTGCGTGGGCGCCACACCCAGGCCGGCCAGTCGCAGGCTGCCGTCGGGCAGCACCTCGGCGGCCACGACCATCACCTTGGCGGTGCCGATGTCCAGGCCGAACACCATGTCCTTGAATTCCTTGGCCATGTCAGTTCCGCCCGGCCGTTCCGAAGGTACTGAAAGCCCGCTTGGGGGGAAGCGAACGCAGTGAGCTTGGGGGCTTCATGAGGTCTCCTCAGTTTGTCTTTGCCGCGGCCGAGGCCGCGGGTGATGGAGCCGGGGCGGCCTTGTCGGCCGCATTCGCCAGGCCATAGCCGCGCAGGCGCACGGCGTAGCCGTCACGGTGGCGCAGGTCGGCGTGTTCGAGCGGTGCGCGCCACTTCGCGGTGGCGGCGGCCAGCGTGCGCACGAAACGCTCGCTGCGCGCCAGCACCTCGTCGACGCTGCCGCGGCCCAGTTCGATGCTGGCGCCGGTGTCGACGTCGGCGCGCCAGCTGCCACGGCCCGACAGGTGCAGCCGCACGATGCCCAGGTCGGCGCGCGCCAGCACCGGCTCCAGCTGCTCGAGCATCTCCAGCATCTGCGCTGCGCTGCCGTCGGGGCCTTCCAGCGTCGGCAGGCTGTCGTCCTCGACATCGCCGACGTTGGCGTCGAAGACCTCGCCGTGGCTGTTGACCAGCCGGTTGGCGCCGTCCTCGCCGGCCCACAGCGCCGCGGCGCGGTGCTCTTCCAGCCGCACCGCCAGCCGGTCGGGCCAGACGCGGCGCAGCACGGCGCGCCGCACCCAGGGCACCGACTCGAAAGCCTCGCGGCCCTTTTGCAGGTCGACGCTGAAGAAGTTGCCGGCCAGCCGCGGCGTGGCGTTGGCGCGGATCGTGGGCACGTTGTTGCGTGACAGTTCGCCGTCGAGCTGCACGGCGCGGATCGGGAACAGCGGGCTGCGCATCAGCCACAGCACGCCGGCCGCCAGTGCACCCAGCGCGGCGAGCACGAAGAGGGTGTTCGCGACGGCGTTCATCAGGCGCACGTCGGCCGGCATCGCCAAGGGCGTCGGGGGTGAGAGACCGCGGCGCAGGGTGGCCATGTCAGAGCCTGCCGGAGTCCAGCGCGGCGTGCTGCACCAGGTGCAGGCACAGCGCTTCGTAGCTCATGCCGGCGGCGCGCGCCGACATCGGCACCAGCGAATGGCTGGTCATGCCGGGGCTGGTGTTCATCTCGAGCAGGAACAGCTTGCGGTCCGACGCGCGCAGCATCAGGTCGGCGCGGCCCCAGCCGCGGCAGCCCAGCGTGCGGTAGGCGGCCAGCGTCAGGCGCTGCACCTCGGCTTCTTCCGCGACGGCCAGGCCGCTCGGAACGCGGTACTTCACGACGTCGGTGTAATACTTGTTCTGGAAGTCGTAGTTGCCGTCGGGTGCTTCGATGCAGACCACCGGCAGCGCACGCGCCGACGCACCCTGGCCCAGCACCGGGCAGGTCAGCTCGATGCCTTCGATGAACTCCTCGCACAGCACGTCGGCGTCGTAGCGCGCCGCCAGAGCCACCGCGTCCTGCATCTGCGAATAACCTTCGACCTTGGTGATGCCGATGCTGGAGCCCTCGCGCGGCGGCTTGACGATCAGCGGCAGGCCCAGCGTGTCGGGCACCGCGATCACGTCCTCGCGCGCCTGGTGCTCGGGCGCCAGCCACACCCAGCGCGGCGTCGGCAGGCCCTCGGCCGACCACACGCGCTTCGTCATCACCTTGTCCATCGCGATCGCGCTGGCCATCACGCCGCTGCCGGTGTAGGGGATGCCCAGCAGTTCCAGCGCGCCCTGCACGGTGCCGTCTTCACCATGGCGGCCGTGCAGCGCGATGAAGACGCGGGCGAAGCCTTCGCGCTTGAGCTCCGACAGGTCGCGCTCGGCGGGGTCGAAAGCGTGCGCGTCGACACCCTGGCTTTGAAGTGCGGCCAGCACGCCGCCGCCGGACATCAGCGACACCGCACGTTCGGCGCTGCTGCCGCCTTGCAGCACCGCCACCTTGCCCAGGGATCGGGGGTCGACGCTCATGGCGCGCCTCCTGCAAGTTGAAGCAACTGACGCGGCACGGCGCCGATCGATCCCGCGCCCATGGTGATGACGACGTCGCCGTCGCGCACGGCCTGCGCGATGGCGGCCGGCAGCGTCGCGATGTCGCCGACGAACTGCGGCTGCACGCCGCCAGCAGCGCCCACGGCCCGTGCGAGCGCAGCGCCGTCGGCGCCGGCGATCGGTGTCTCGCCTGCCGCATAGACATCGCTCAGCAACAGGGCGTCGGCGCGCTTCAGCACGGCCACGAAGTCGGCGAAGCAGTCGCGCGTGCGGCTGTAGCGGTGCGGCTGAAAAGCCAGCACCAGGCGCCGGCCGGGGAAGGCGCCGCGCGCGGCAGCAATCACGGCGGCCATCTCCACCGGGTGGTGGCCATAGTCGTCGATCAGCGTGTAGTGGCCGCCAGCCGCGCAGAGAAGCTCGCCGAAGCGCTGGAAGCGGCGGCCGACGCCGGCGAAGGCTTGCAGCGCACGCGCGGCGGGTGCGTCGGGCAGTTCGAGTTCACGCGCCACCGCGATCGCGGCCAGCGCGTTGCGCACGTTGTGCTCGCCCGCCAGGTTCAGCGTCACCGCCAGGTCGGCGCGGCCGGCCTGCTGCACCACGAACTGCATGCGCCCGCCGACCAGCGCCTGCACGTTCACGGCGCGCAGGTCGGCACCGGCGTCCAGGCCGTAGGTGGTGAGCGGCCGCTCGATGCACGGCAGCACGGCGCGCACGCCGGCGTCGTCGCTGCACAGCACGGCACGGCCGTAGAACGGCAACCGGTGCAGGAAGTCGACGAAGGCGCCGTGCAGCCGCTCCAGGCTGTGGCCGTAGGTCTCCATGTGGTCGGCGTCGATGTTGGTGACGACGCTGATCACCGGGCTCAGGTACAGGAACGACGCGTCGCTCTCGTCGGCCTCGACGACGATGAAGTCGCCGGCGCCCAGCCGCGCGTTGCTGCCGGCGCTCTCGAGCTTGCCGCCGATGACGAAGGTGGGGTCGACGCCGGCTTCGGCCAGCACGCTGGCCACCAGCGACGTGGTGCTCGTCTTGCCGTGCGTGCCGGCGATGGCGATGCCCTGCTTCAGGCGCATCAATTCGGCCAGCAGCACCGCGCGCGCCACCACCGGCACGCGCGCGGCGCGGGCAGCAACCACCTCGGGGTTGTCGGCCTTGACCGCCGTGCTGGTGACCACCGCCTGCGCGCCGGCGATGTGCGCCGCATCGTGGCCGATGAAGACCTGCAAGCCCAGGTCGGCCAGGCGACGCGTGACGCTGCTGTCGGCCTGGTCGGAGCCCGAGACGCGGTAACTCAGGTTGTGCAGGATCTCGGCGATCGCGCTCATGCCCGAGCCGCCGATGCCGACAAAGTGGATGTGCTTGATGGCGTGCTTCATGCGCGGGCCAGCAGGCTCTCGATCTCATCGGCCACGCGCGCGGCGGCTTGCGGGCGCGCAGCGGCACGGGCTTTCAGCGCCATGGCCAGCAGTTGGTCTCGGCTCTGTGCGCCGAGCAATGCGGCCAGCGTCTGCGGCGTCAGCTCGGTCTGCGGCAGATGCACGGCCCCGCCCTGCCCGGCCAGCCAAACCGCGTTGTCGCGCTGGTGCGACGTGGTGCTGATGATCAACGGCACCAGGATCGCCGGCACGCCGGCGGCACACAGTTCGCTGACGGTGATGGCGCCGGCGCGGCAGACCATCAGGTCGCAGGCAGCCAGCCGGCGCGGCATGTCGTCGATGAAGGGCAGCACTTCGGCATCGATGCCAGCCTGCGCGTACGCCGCGCGCACCTCGTCGGCCTGCGCGGCGCCGGTCTGGTGCGTGACGAGCGGACGCAAGGCCTGCGGCAGCAGCGCGACCGCCGCCGGCATGGTCTGGTTCAGCACTTGCGCACCCAGGCTGCCGCCGACGACCAGCAGGCGCAGCGGCCCGCTGCGGCCGGCATAGCGCTCGGCCGGCGCCGCGATGGCCTCGATCTCGGCGCGCACCGGGTTGCCGGTGACGACGGCCTTCTTGGTCTTCGCCGCAGCCTCGCCCGCAAAGCCGAAGACCACGCGGTCGGCCACCGGCAGCAGGCTCTTGTTGCTCAGCAACAGCGCGGCGTCGGCGTTGACCAGCACGAGCGGCTTGTTCAGCAGGCTGGCCATCAGCCCGCCAGGAAAGCAGACGTAGCCGCCCATGCCCAGCACGGCGTGGGCGCCGCGCCGGCGCAGGATGCGCAAGCAGTCCCAGAAAGCCTTGAGCAGCCGCAGCCCGCCGGTGGCGGTGTGCAGCAGGCCCTTGCCGCGCAGGCCGCTGAAGCGGATGGTGTCCAGCGGGATCTGCGTCGGCGGCACGAGCTTGTTTTCCATGCCGTGCGCGGTGCCGAGCCAGCTCACGCTCCAGCCGCGGCTCTGCATCTCGCGCGCAACGGCCAGGCCGGGCATGATGTGCCCGCCGGTGCCGGCTGCCATGACGACGAGGTGTGGCATCAAGCGCGGCCTCCGCGCATGAGGGCTCTGTTCTGGCTGCGCCGGAGCATGGCCGCGGTGCTGCGCACCGCCGTCATGCTGCGCATGCCGCTCATGCGCGGCCTCCGCGCATGAGGGCTCTGTTCTCAATGTCCACCCGCAGCACCAGTGCCAGCGCGATCAGGTTCATCAGGATCGCGCTGCCGCCGTAGCTCATCAGCGGCAGCGTCAGTCCCTTGGTCGGCAGCACGCCCAGGTTCACGCCCATGTTGATGAAGGCCTGGAAGCCGATCCAGATGCCGATGCCCTGGCACATGAGGCCGGCGAACACGCGGTCCAGCGCCAGCGCCTGGCGGCCGATGTGGAAGATGCGCCGCGTCATCCAGAAGAAGAGCACGATCACGGTCGCCACGCCGACGAAGCCCAGTTCTTCGCCGATCACCGCGAGCAGGAAGTCGGTGTGCGCCTCGGGCAGGTAGTGCAGCTTCTCGACGCTGCTGCCCAGGCCCTGGCCGAAGATCTCGCC
>JAYUPN010000415.1:0-16273 GCA_043760065.1 Rubrivivax sp. | reverse complement strand
CAGATGCTGGTCGAGATGGACGGCTTCGAGACCAACCTGGGCGTGATCGTCATGGCGGCGACCAACCGGCCCGACATCCTCGACCCGGCGCTGCTGCGCCCGGGCCGTTTCGACCGCCAGGTCTACGTCACGCTGCCCGACGTGCGCGGCCGCGAGCAGATCCTCAACGTCCACATGCGCAAGGTGCCGGTGGGGCAGGACATCCGCGCCGACATCCTGGCGCGCGGCACGCCGGGCTTCAGCGGCGCCGACCTCGCCAACCTGGTCAACGAGGCGGCGCTCTTCGCCGCGCGCCGCAACGGCCGCGTGGTGGAGATGGTCGACTTCGAGAAGGCCAAGGACAAGATCATGATGGGCCCCGAGCGCAAGTCGATGGTCATGCCCGAGGAAGAGCGCAAGAACACGGCCTACCACGAGGCCGGCCACGCCCTGGTGGCGCGCCTGATGCCCAAGACCGACCCGGTGCACAAGGTGACGGTCATTCCGCGCGGCCGCGCGCTGGGCGTGACGATGCAACTGCCCGAAGGCGACCGCTACAGCATGGACAAGGAGCGCATGCTCTCCACCATCAGCGTGCTGTTCGGTGGCCGCATCGCCGAAGAGGTGTTCATGAACCAGATGACCACCGGAGCCAGCAACGACTTCGAACGCGCCACCGCGATCGCCCGCGACATGGTCACGCGCTACGGCATGACCGACGAACTCGGACCGATGGTCTACGCCGAGAACGAAGGCGAAGTCTTCCTCGGCCGCTCGATCACCAAGACGACGACGATGTCCGAGGAGACCATGCGCAAGGTCGACGGCGTGATCCGCCGCATCATCGACGAGCAGTACACGATCGCACGCAAGCTGATCGAGGACAACAAGGACAAGATGCACGCGATGGCGCAGGCGCTGCTGGAATGGGAAACCATCGACAGCGACCAGATCGACGACATCATGGGCGGCAAGCCCCCGCGCCTGCCCAAGGACTGGACGCCGTCGGCCAGCAAGGCCAGCGGACCGGTGCCGCCGGTGGGCACCGACGGGGCTCCCGCGGCGGCCTGAGCCCGCTGCGGCAAGTCGACACGGGCGGGGCTTCGGCCCCGCTCTTCCATTCCGGGCCCCGACCAGCATGATGCAAGCTGCGCCAATCTGGCAGACCGCCCGCTTCCGCATCGACCTGTCGCGGCCGCGGGTCATGGGCATCGTCAACCTCACGCCCGACTCGTTCTCCGACGGCGGTCTGCTCCTGCAGCCGCGTGCGGCCCTGACGCACTGCGAGCGGCTGGTGGCCGAAGGCGCTGACGTGCTCGATATCGGCGGCGAGTCCACGCGACCGGGTGCGTCTGCGCTGGCCGACGAAGACGAGCTCGCACGCGTGATGCCGGTGCTGCGCCACGCCGTGAAACTGGGCGTGCCGGTTTCGGTCGACACCAGCAGCCCGCTCGTCATGCAGGCGGCACTTGCAGAGGGCGTCGACATCGTCAACGACGTGCGCAGCCTGCGGCGGCCCGGCGCGCTGGCGTGCGTCGCGGTGCACCCGCGTGCCGGGCTGTGCCTGATGCACATGCGCGGCGAGCCCGCCGACATGGCGCTGCTGACCGACTACACCGACGTGGTGACCGAAGTGCGCGATGCGCTGCAGGCGGCGCTGCTGACCGTGGTGCAGGCCGGGGTGGCCGCCGAACGGGTGCTGCTCGACCCGGGCATCGGATTCGCCAAGACCGCGCAGCAGAACCTGGCGTTGCTCGCGCGCCAGGCCGAACTGTTGGCAGCGGGCCGCCCGCTGCTGGTCGGCTGGTCGCGCAAGGGCACGCTGGGCCTGATCACGGGCCGCCCGGTGCACGAGCGGCAGGCTGCCAGCGTGGCTGCGGCAATGCTCGCCGTCGCGCGCGGCGCGTCGGTGGTGCGCGTGCACGACGTGGCGGCCACGGTAGACGCACTGCGTGTGTGGCAGGCCGTGCACAGCGGCCACTTGGCGCCGCCGGACCAGCCTCGCGGGCCGGACCGCGAGTCCTGAGCCCAACAATTGCTCACATGCACCGGCCACTCCAGGCCCCCACGTGCAGGCCAGAACCGAGAATCAAGGCAGGAGGATCAGAGAGATGAGCAGGACGTACTTTGGCACCGACGGCATTCGCGGCACGGTGGGGCAGGGCGCGATCACGCCCGACTTCATGCTGCGCCTGGGCCACGCGGTGGGGCAGGTGTTGCGGCGCGACACGCAGCGGCCCACGGTGCTGATCGGCAAGGACACCCGCATCTCGGGCTACATGCTCGAATCGGCGCTGGAGGCCGGCTTCGCCTCGGCCGGCGTCGACGTGCTGCTGACCGGACCCCTGCCCACGCCCGGCGTGGCCTACCTCACACGGGCACTGCGATTGGACCTGGGCGTCGTCATCAGCGCCTCGCACAATCCCTTCGACGACAACGGCATCAAGTTCTTTTCCGCCGGCGGTCACAAGCTGCCCGACGAGTGGGAACTGGCGGTCGAAGCCGCATTGCAGCTGCCGCCGAAGTGGGTCGACTCCGCCGGCCTGGGCAAGGCGCGGCGGCTGGAGGACGCGGGCGGCCGCTACATCGAGTTCTGCAAGAGCACGGTGCCGCACTCGCTGTCGCTGCGCGGCATGAAGATCGTCGTCGACGCCGCGCACGGTGCGGCGTACCACGTGGCCCCCGACGTGTTCCATGAACTCGGCGCCACGGTGATCCGCATCGGCTGCAGCCCGAACGGGCTGAACATCAACCAGGACGTGGGCGCGACGTCGCCGCAGGCGCTGGTCAAGGCCATTGCCGAGCACCGCGCCGACTACGGCATTGCGCTGGACGGCGACGCCGACCGGCTGCAGATGGTCGACGCCCAGGGCCGCCTGTACAACGGCGACGAGCTGCTCTACGTCATGGCCATGGACCGCGTGGCGCAGCAACGCGCCGTGCCGGGCGTCGTCGGCACGCTGATGACCAACATGGCCATCGAGCAGGCGCTGGCGCGCCAGGGCGTGAAGATGGTGCGCGCGAAGGTCGGCGACCGCTACGTGCTGGAGGAACTGGCCGCCCGCGGCTGGCAACTCGGCGGCGAGAGCTCGGGCCACCTGCTGGCGCTGGACCGCCACACCACCGGCGACGGCATCGTCAGCGCGCTGCAGATCCTGCAAGCCGTGCGCCGCAGCGGCATCTCGTTGCATGCCATGCTCGAAGGCGTCGAGCTGTACCCGCAGACGATGATCAACGTGCGCCTGCGCGATGGCAGCGACTGGAAACGCAACGCCGCCCTCGCCGACGCGCAGCAGCGGGCCGAGCAGGAACTGGGCGACGCCGGCCGCGTGCTGATCCGCGCTTCCGGCACCGAGCCCGTGCTGCGCGTCATGGTCGAGGCGCGCGACGGCGCGCTGGGCAAACGCTGTGCCGAGCGCATGGCCGCCGCGGCTGCCGCGGGTTGAACCGGCCGCGACGACAGCTCCGCGGTCGGCTACCAGCTCTCCTCGGCCTCGCCGGCCAGCGGGGCGGGATGACCGATTCGTGACGCTCGAGTGACGACGTGACGGTCGTCCGGCGGGCGCCCCGGAGTCGTCACGGCACTGTCATGAAAGGTTTCTACAGTCCCGTCATCGCCAACTCCGCCCTCAAGGTCCTTGCCATGACCCTGCTTCGCACCACCGCACTTTCCTGCGCCGCGCTCCTGGCGTCGCTGGCCGCCTCTGCCCAGGACGTGACGGGCGCGGGCGCCACCTTTCCGGCACCGATCTACGCCAAGTGGGCCGACGCCTACAACAAGGCGACGGGCGCCCGCATCAACTACCAGTCGGTGGGTTCGGGTGCCGGCATCCGGCAGATCCGCGGCAAGACGGTCGATTTCGGGGCCAGCGACATGCCGCTGACCGACGCCGAGCTGGCCAAGGACGGGATGATCCAGTTCCCCACCGTCATCGGCGGCGTCGTGCCGGTTGTCAACATAAAGGGCATCAGCCCGGGGCAGATCAAGCTCACCGGCGAAGTGCTGGGCGACATCTTCCTGGGCAAGATCACCAAGTGGAACGATCCGGCGCTGCTCGCGCTCAACCCTGGCGTGCCGCTGCCCGATGCCGCGATCGCGCCCGTGCGCCGCGCCGACGGCTCGGGCACGACTTTCATCTTCACCAACTACCTGTCCAAGGTCAACGCCGAATGGAAGGCCAAGGTGGGCGAGGGCACCGCCGTCAACTGGCCGGCGGGCGCTGGCGGCAAGGGCAACGAAGGCGTGGCCGCCTTCGTGCAACGCCTGCCCAACTCGATCGGCTACGTCGAGTATGCGTACGTGAAGCAGAACAAGATGACCTTCACGCAGATGCGCAACAAGGATGGCGTTTTCGTGTCGCCCGACGACACTGCCTTCAAGGCGGCAGCGGCGGGCGCCGACTGGAACAAGACCTTCTTTCAGATCACGACCGACCAGCCGGGCAAGGCGGCCTGGCCGTTGACCAACCCGACCTATATCCTGATGTACAAGTCGCAGGACAAGCCAGCGTCGGCCGCCAACGCGCTGAAGTTCTTCGACTGGGCTTTCGCCAACGGCGACAAGATGGCCGACGACCTGGACTACGTGCCGCTGCCCGACGCCGTCAAGGCGCTGGTCCGCAAGCAGTGGGCCGACAACATCAAGGATGCCGCGGGCAAGGCCATCGCCTACAAGTGACGACACGGGGCGCGGCGCTGCGGCGCTTCGCCCGACGACCAGCCAACGAGCGGAGGCCCCGTGGCCGCTACACTCCCCGCCAGTCCTTACAACGACAAAAATCAGGTGGAGCGAGTCTCGCCGCTTGGTGATCCCTCCCAGCGCCGCCGGGTGCTGCCCTGGGCCGACGCTGCCTTTGCCTTGCTGGCGCAGGGCGCGGCCTGGGTGACGCTGCTGCTGCTGGCTGCGATCATCGTGTCGCTGGTGGCCGGCGCCATGCCCGCCATTCGCGAGTTCGGCCTCGGCTTCCTGGTGTCGACGGAGTGGGACCCGGTGCAGCTCAAGTTCGGCGGCCTGGTCATGATCTACGGCACCGTGATGACGTCGATCATCGCGTTGCTGATCGGCGTGCCCGTCAGCTTCGGCATTGCCATCTTCCTGACCGAGCTGTCGCCGCTGTGGCTCAAGCGCCCGCTGGGCGTGGCCATCGAACTGCTGGCGGCCGTGCCGTCGATCGTCTACGGCATGTGGGGCCTGCTGGTCTTCGGGCCCATCCTGGCCACCTACGTGCAGGCGCCGCTGCAAGGTGCCTTCGGCGGCGTGCCGGTGCTCGGCGCGCTGTTCGCAGGGCCGCCCGTGGGCATCGGCATCCTGTCGGCCGGCATCATCCTGGCGATCATGGTGATTCCCTTCGTCGCCTCGGTCATGCGCGACGTGTTCGAGACGACACCGCCGATGCTCAAGGAGTCCGCCTACGGCCTGGGCGCGACGACCTGGGAGGTCGTCTCCAGGGTCGTGCTGCCGGACACCAAGACCGGCGTCGTCGGCGCGATCATGCTCGGCCTGGGGCGTGCACTGGGCGAGACGATGGCCGTGACCTTCGTCATCGGCAACTTCAACCAGCTCGACTCGCTGTCGCTGTTCCAGGCCGCCAACAGCATCACCTCGGCGCTGGCCAACGAATTTGCCGAGGCCGGCGAGGGCCTGCACCAGGCAGCGCTGATCTACCTCGGCCTGGTGCTGTTCTTCATCACCTTCGTGGTGCTGGCCTCCTCCAAGCTGCTGCTGTCGCGCCTGCGCCGCGGCGAAGGGGCGCGCACGTGATCGCGCGTGGCCGCTCCCGAGCGCTGACCCCGGATCGCGCAGCGCGCAGGGTGGTCCCGTGAGCCGCCTGTCGACGCTCGACCCGCAGCGTGCCGCGCTGCATCGCAAGCGCAAGCTGGTGAACGTGGTGGCGCTGGCGCTGGCGCTGGCGGCGATGGCCTTCGGCGTCTTCTGGCTGATCTGGATCCTGGTCGAGACCGTGCGGCTGGGCCTGGGCGGCCTCGGGCTGTCGATCTTCACCGAGTCCACGCCGCCGCCGCAGGCCGAGATCGGCGGGCTGGCCAACGCCATCGTCGGTTCGCTGCTGATGGTCTCGCTGGCCACTGCACTGGGCACGCCCATCGGCGTCATGGCCGGCATCTACCTGGCCGAGTACGGCAAGCGCGGCTGGTTGGGCGCGGTGACGGGATTCATCAACGACATCCTGCTCTCGGCGCCCTCGATCGTCATCGGCCTGTTCATCTACGCCGCCGTCGTGGCCCACTTCAAGAGCTTCTCGGGCTGGGCCGGTGTGCTGGCACTGGCGCTGATCGTCATCCCGGTGGTCGTGCGCACGACCGAGAACATGCTCAGCCTGATCCCCAACGCGCTGCGCGAGGCGGCCTATGCCCTGGGCACGCCGAAGTGGAAGGTCATCTCCTCGGTCACGCTCAAGGCCGCGCGCGCCGGTGTGATCACCGGCGTGATGCTGGCCTTTGCCCGCATCGCCGGCGAGACCGCGCCGCTGCTGTTCACCGCACTGTCGAATCAGTTCTTCACCGCCAACCTGGCTGAGCCGATGGCCAGCCTGCCGGTGACGATCTTCAAGTTCGCCATGAGCCCCTATGAAAACTGGCAGAAGCTGGCCTGGGCGGGCGTATTCCTGATCACCATCGGTGTGCTTGCGCTCAACATCCTGGCGCGCGTGCTCTTCCGGAACAAGAACTGAGGCGGCCCCCGATCATGGACACCCGAGTCAATCTGCCCGCCCACGAGAAGATCAAGCTCGCGGTGCGTGACCTGAACTTCTACTACGGCAATTTCCACGCCCTCAAGCACATCGACCTGGACATCCCGGAGCGCAAGGTCACGGCCTTCATCGGGCCTTCGGGCTGCGGCAAGAGCACCCTGCTGCGGACCTTCAACCGCATGTTCGAGCTCTACCCCGAGCAGCGCGCCGAAGGCAGCATCGAGCTGGACGGCGAAGACATCCTCAAGACCAAGGCCGACGTGACGCTGATCCGCGCCAAGATCGGCATGGTGTTCCAGAAGCCGACGCCGTTCCCGATGTCGATCTACGACAACATCGCCTTCGGCGTGCGCCTGTTCGAGAGCCTGCCGCGCGTGGAGATGGACGAGCGCGTGGAGTGGGCCTTGAAGAAGGCCGCGCTGTGGAACGAGGCCAAGGACAAGCTCAACCAGAACGGCTCCAGTCTCTCGGGCGGGCAGCAGCAGCGGCTGTGCATCGCGCGCGGCATCGCGATCAAGCCCGAGGTGCTGCTGCTGGATGAACCCTGCTCGGCGCTGGACCCGATCTCCACCGGCAAGATCGAGGAGCTGATCCACGAGCTGAAGAGCGACTACACGGTGATGATCGTCACCCACAACATGCAGCAGGCCGCGCGCTGCAGCGACTACACCGCCTACATGTACCTGGGCGACCTGGTCGAGTTCGGACCCACCAACGAACTCTTCATGAAGCCCAAGAAGAAGGACACCGAGGACTACATCACCGGGAGATTCGGCTGAAAGCCGAAGGAGCCAAGACATGAGCGACAAACACCTCTCCACTCAGTTCGATGCCGAACTCAGCGGCATCTCCGGCCGCGTGCTCGAGATGGGCGGCCTGGTCGAGTCCCAGGTCGCGCAGGCCGTGCACGCGCTGACGCACTTCAACGGCGAAACCGCCAGCCACGTGCTGCAGCAGGAAGAGCGCGTCAACCAGATGGAAGTCGAGATCGACCGCGACCTGTCGGCCATCATCGCGCGCCGCCAGCCCACCGCACGTGACCTGCGCCTGCTGATTGCCGTCAGCAAGACGATCGCCAACCTCGAGCGCGTGGGCGACGAGGCGGCACGCATCGCACGCATCGTGCAGCGGCTCATCAGCACCGGCGTCTCGACGCGCTTGCCGGTGGCCGACCTGGGCTTCGAGTCCGAGCTGGCCATTGCCCAGCTGCGCAAGGCACTCGACGCCTTCGCCCGCCTCGACACCGCCAAGGCGCTGGAGGTGCTGAAGCAGGACGACCAGATCGACCAGGAGTTCGAGGGCCTGCTGCGCAAGCTCATCACCTACATGATGGAAGACCCGCGCACGATCTCCTCCAGCATCGACCTCGTCTTCGTGGCCAAGGCCATCGAGCGCGTCGGCGACCACGCCAAGAACCTCGCCGAGGCCATCATCTACGTGGTCAAGGGCACCGACGTCCGGCACACCTCGATGCAGGACGTCGAGAACGTGGTGCGCTAGGAGCGGCGACATGGGCACCGTGCTGGTGGTCGAAGACGAACGGGCGATCGCCGAGCTGATCGCGATCAACCTGCGCCACGCAGGATTCGGGGTCGAGCTCGCGGTCGACGCCGAGTCGGCACAAGCGGCGGTCGACCGGGCGCTGCCCGACCTCGTGCTGCTGGACTGGATGTTGCCGGGACAGTCCGGCCTGCAGCTGGCGCGACGCTGGCGCAGCGACGCGCGCACGCGCAGCCTGCCGCTGATCATGCTCACCGCGCGCGGCGAAGAGGCCGACAGGATCACCGGCCTGGACGCCGGCGCCGACGACTACCTGAGCAAGCCCTTTTCGACCAAGGAGCTGCTGGCGCGCATCCGTGCCGTGTTGCGGCGCCAGGCGCCCGAGGCGCTGGACGCGCCGGTCGAGGTCAGCGGCTTGCGCCTGGACCCGGCGACGCGCCGCGTCACAAGGCGCCTGGCCGGCGAGTTGCGCGAGGTGAAGATCGGCCCGACCGAGTTCCGGCTGCTGCACTTCTTGCTGGCACACCCCGAGCGTGTGCACAGCCGGGCGCAGCTGCTCGACCGCGTCTGGGGCGACCACGTGTTCATCGAAGAGCGCACGGTCGACGTGCACGTGAAGCGGCTGCGCGAGGCGCTGACACCAGTGCAGGCTGCGGCGCTGATCGAGACCGTTCGCGGCGCGGGCTACCGCCTGGCGCAGCAGCAGGGCACCGTGGCGGCCTGAGCTCCCGTGCCTTCTTCCTCGTCGAGCGCCGGGCTGTTGCCGGGCGCCCTTTCCAAGGCGCTGCTGCTGGCGCTGGTCGCCTTGGCCGGTCTGGTGATCGGCCTCGTCGTGGGCCACGCCGTGGCGGGCTTGCTGAGCGGTGCGCTGCTGGCGCTGGCCGGCCTGGGTGTGCAGCAGGCCTGGCGCGGCCGCCAGTTGCTGGAGTGGCTGCGTGGCCCGCAGCAGCTGTCCGCACCGCGCGACACGGGTTTCTGGGGCGAACTGGGTTACCGCATCGAGCGCGCGCTGCGCAACAAGGACCTCCTCCTCGTCGAAGAGAAGCTGCGGCTGAAGCAGTTTCTGGCCGCCATCGAGGCCTCGCCGAACGGTGTCATGCTGCTCGACGACAGCGATCAGATCGACTGGTGCAACTCCGTCGGCGCCCAGCACTTCGGGCTCGACCCGCAGCGCGACCGCCGCCAGCGCATCACCAACCTCGTGCGCACGCCGGCCTTCGTGGCCCACCTGAACAACCGGGACTTCGGCGAGGCCATCGTCTTTGCCAGCCCGACCGGGCAGGCGACGCTGTCCGTGCTGGTGCGGCCCTACGGCGCCGGCATGAAACTGCTGCTGTCGCAGGACATCACCGAGCGCGAACGCTCCGACGCCATGCGGCGCGACTTCGTGGCCAACGTCTCGCACGAGATTCGCACCCCGCTGACGGTGCTGGCCGGCTTCGTCGAGACGCTGGCGCAATTGCCGCTGAGCGAGATCGAGCGCAAGCGCGTGCTGGCCTTGATGGAGCAGCAGACCAACCGCATGCAGGCGCTGGTCGGTGACCTGCTGACGCTGGCGCAGCTCGAAGGCAGCCCGCGACCCGGCCCCGACCGCTGGGTGGCCGTGCGGCCGCTGCTGCAACGCGCCAGCGACGATGCTGTGGCGCTGTCGGCCGGCCGGCACACCATCGAGCTGCAGGGCGGTGAGGACGCGGAGCTGGCCGGCAGCGAGTCCGAGCTGCTCAGCGCCGTGAGCAACCTGTGCACGAACGCCGTGCGCTACACACCCGAAGGTGGACGCATCCTGCTGCGCTTCAGCCTGCGCGACAACGGCGCGGCCGAGATCGCCGTCAGCGACACCGGCATCGGCATCGCGCGCGAACACCTGCCGCGCCTGACCGAACGCTTCTACCGCGTCGACGGCAGCCGTTCACGCGACACCGGCGGCACCGGACTCGGCCTGTCGATCGTCAAGCACGTCGTGCAGCGCCACGGTGGCGAGATCGACGTCTACAGCGAGCCCGGCCACGGCACGACCTTCAGGCTCGTGATCCCGGCCTTGCGCGTGCGGCAGGCCGCGCCGCCCGACGCGCGCCTGCGCCTGGACGCCGCCAGCGCCTGAGCTGCCCGAAATGGCTGCAGCGCCGCGGCTCAGCGGCGCCGGCGCATGACCTGCGTGTACTCGTCGCGTTCGGTCGGACGGCGCACTTCGGCCACGGCTTCCCAACCCGGTGGTGGCGCGGCGGCCGGGCGAATGCGCGACGCCCGCAACAGGTAGTCGCAGCGGCCGTCCGGCGGCTGCACACGGGCGTCGACCTTCCAGCGGCCGAAGTGCTCCAGCGCCGCCACGGTGGCCGGTGCCAGGCCGGGTGCGGCGATGCAGGCATCGCGCGGCACGTGCTGCGCCAGCCGGGTCACGAAAGGCCGCGCGCTGCGCGCGTAGTCCAGCAGCGGCAGCCACAACGTCATCAGCAGCAGCCAGCACAGCGCCACGCCGCCGGCAGGCAGCACCAGGCTCTTCCACAGCGCTTCGCGGTGGCGCCCGGTGCGCCAGCGCACGACGGCCACCCAGGCCAGCGTGCCCAGCACCGCCAGCACCAGCGCCACGGCATTGAACGGTGCTTCGAACCCGGGCGCCAGCCGTGCGACGTTGGCCGCCGGCTTGGCCGGCACCCCGGTCTGCAGCGCGACATAGATGACCCAGATCGTCAGCGCACACAGCGTGAAGAAGAACATCGAGAACCAGTCGATGGCCGCTGAAGCGCTTCGCTTCAGCGTGGGCAGCGCAAAGGCGGCGAGTACCGCCAGCGCCGGCAGGGCCAGCATCAGGGCGCGGTCCGAGCCCGACATCGACAGGTTCGAAGCCAGGCTCACCAGCACCACCACCAGCGGCACCGACAGGTGCCGGTACGACAGCTGCCGCCGCCAGCGCCACAGCGTCCACAGTGCCAGCGGCCAGGCCGGCCACAGGAACCACAGCCACTGGCGCGCGATGCCGGGCAGCTCGCTCACCGAGAGCGCCTCCGCCCGCCAGCGCCAGGCCCCGAGCCACCAGGCCGCGCCGGCCGCCGCCAGCGCCGCCGCCACGACCCAGATCGCGAACGTGCGCACCGGCGGCAGGCGTGATCCGCGGCACACCACCCAGCCCCCGAGGCCGAAGGCCAGCGCCATGCTCGGCGCGCCGCTGGCCGCCAGCAAGGGCAGGGCGACCAGCACCGCGACGCGCGCGCGCACCGGCCTGAAGGGCGCGCTGGCCAGACCGTAGAGGAAGAGGCTGGTGGCGAACAGCTGCGCCAGCTCCGGCGTCGTTTCGTGGCCCAGTTGCAGCAGTCCCAGCGTGGCCATCAGCGCGAGCACGGCGCCGTCGGCCATCGCACGCGCGTAGGCCACCGGCTCGGCTTCGCCGCCAAAGGCAAAGGCCACCGGCTGTGCGGCGTCGGTGCGGGCCAGGAAGTAGGTGCAGTACCAGACCATCACCAGCGTCAGCGCCAGCAACGCGGCAAAGGGCAGCCGCGCGGCCAGCGCCGGGTCGAGCCAGCCCTGGCCGAGGCTGATGCAGGCGGCGCCCAGCCAGTGCGGCAGCAGCGCGGTGTCGGCCGGCACGCCGCCGAGCATCGGCGCCCACCACCAGGTGCGGCCTTCGGCCATCGCCGCCATCAGACCGAAGGCGTTGACGTCGGCGTTGCGCCACGGGTCGCGGCCGACGAGGCCGGGCAGCACGTAGGCCGCGCACAGCAGCCACAGCGCGGGCCGCGGCAGGCGCCGGGCGCCGCGCTCGGTGACGAGAGCGGGGTTCGGGTTGCTCACCGCGGGATGATGCCAAACATGACGAGAAACGACGGGGCAAAGAAAAAGGCAGCCGAGGCTGCCTTTGCACAGGGCCGCAAGGGCGCCACGCGGTCAGGCCGCGGGGGTGTCGGTGCCCGACGACTTCTTCATGCCCACGCGCGCAAACTTGTTGCGGAACTTCTCGACGCGACCGCCCAGGTTGTCGATGCTCTTCTGCGTGCCGGTGTAGAACGGGTGCGTCTCGCTCGTGGTTTCCAGCTTGATCAGCGGCAGTTCGCGGCCGTCTTCCATCTTGATCATCTCCTTGGTCGGCGCGCACGAACGCGTGACGAAGGTGAAGCCGTTGGACAGATCCTGGAAACAGATCTCGCGGTAGTTGGGGTGAATGCCGTCTTTCATGGGAGCCTCTGAGTGTTTAGGCAGCCGCGCCGCGCTCCTGTGTAGAGGGCAGCGTACCTACCGGGGGCGAAAAGCCAAAGATTATAGACGAGCAGGCGACTAGCCACCGCGCCGCATCATGTCGAAGAAGTCGTGGTTGTTCTTGGTCGCCTTCATCTTTTCCAGGATGAACTCCATCGCCTCGATCTCGTCCATCGGGTACAGCAGCTTGCGCAGGATCCAGCTCTTCTGGAGTATTTCCGGCTTCAACAGCAGTTCCTCGCGCCGGGTGCCGCTCTTGTTGATCAGGATCGAAGGGTAGACGCGCTTCTCGGCCATGCGGCGGTCGAGATGGATCTCGCAGTTGCCGGTGCCCTTGAATTCCTCGTAGATCACCTCGTCCATCTTGGAGCCGGTGTCGACCAGTGCGGTGCCGATGATGGTCAGCGTGCCCGCTTCCTCGGTGTTGCGCGCGGCGCCGAAGAAACGCTTGGGACGTTGCAGCGCGTTGGCGTCGACGCCGCCCGAGAGCAGCTTGCCCGACGAGGGCAGCACGTTGTTGTAGGCGCGCGCCAGGCGCGTGATGCTGTCGAGCAGGATCACAACGTCCTTCTTCAACTCGACCAGGCGCTTGGCGCGTTCGATCACCATCTCGGCGACCTGCACGTGGCGCGCGGCGGGCTCGTCGAAGGTCGAACTGATGACCTCGCCGCGCACCGTGCGCTGCATCTCCGTGACTTCCTCGGGCCGCTCGTCGACGAGCAGCACGATCAGGTGCACTTCGGGATAGTTGGCGACGATGGCATGCGCGAAGTGCTGCATCATCACCGTCTTGCCGCTCTTGGGCTGCGAGACGAGCAGGGCGCGCTGGCCTTTGCCGAGCGGCGCGATCAGGTCGATGATGCGGCTGGTGATGTTTTCGTCGCCCTTGATGTCGCGTTCGAGCTTGAACTGCTCTTTCGGGAACAGCGGCGTCAGGTTCTCGAACATCACCTTGTGCTTGCTCTCCTCGGGCGTCTGGCCGTTGACACGGTCGACCTTCACGAGCGCGAAGTAACGCTCGCCGTCCTTCGGCACCCGCACTTCGCCTTCGATGGCGTCGCCGGTGTGCAGGTTGAAGCGGCGGATCTGGCTCGGGCTCAGGTAGATGTCGTCGGTCGAGGCCATGTAGCTTGCGTCCGGCGAGCGCAGGAAGCCGAAGCCGTCGGGCAGCACTTCCAGCACGCCATCGCCGAACACCTGCTCGCCAGCACGGGCGCGCTTTTTCATGATCGCGAACATCAGCTCCTGCTTGCGCATGCGAGCGACGTTCTCGATCTCCAGCGCCTCGCCCATCGTGATGAGTTCGGAAACGTGGATGGCTTTGAGTTCTGACAGATGCATGGGAAGACACCCCGAAGGTGAGCGCTGAGCGGCGGCCGTTTGGGATTTCGGTCGACCGTCAACGTGAAGCTCGGCCAGGGTTCGCAGCCGCCTTGGCGTGGCGCCTGCGACAACTCGCGTCGCGAAAGGAAACTGGGGAAAACAGGTACTGGAAGTGGGAGCCGAGACCACGCGCTGCCGGTCAGGCTGCCGGGCAGGTTCCCGGCGTCGAGGCGTGGTGGCTGGTTCTCGCTCGGGCTGAAAGCCGGCCGCTGGTAGCGGCGGCGTCCAACCCGACTCGGCGGATTATAGGTGACCGTCGATAAATGCGGTCAACTGCGCCTTGGACAGCGCGCCGACCTTGGTGGCGGCCAGCTGGCCACCTTTGAACAACATGAGGGTCGGAATACCGCGGATGCCGAACTTCGCCGGCACGTCGCGGTTTTCATCGACGTTCATCTTGGCGATCTGCAGGCGGCCGTCGTAGTCCTTCGACACCTCGTCGAGAATCGGCGCAATCATCTTGCAGGGCCCGCACCACTCGGCCCAGTAGTCGACCAGAACGGGCTTGTCGGACTTCAGCACATCGTCTTCGAACGATGCATCGGAGGTGTGTTTGATCAAATCGCTGCTCATGAACATGTCCTTGGACGGAGCTTGCCCGAAGGGGTGGCAAGGCGCGATGATTCTGACACAAAGCACCCAACGAGGTGCCGCGCCGCGCCGACAAGGAACTCATGGCTGCCATAGACAAAATCAGCCTTGAAACCGAGCTGAGCGCCCTGCAGGCGTGGTCGGCCTGTGCCGTGCGGGTGCAGGCCTGGGCCGCAGAGCGTGGGCTGAATCTGCGCGACGCGGTGGTCCTCTTGCCGTTTGCGCAGTTGCTGCCGTTGGCGCGTGCGGCGTTTGCGCAAGCCGGTGGTTGGCTGCCACGGATCGAGACCACCCAGACGCTGGCGCGCAGCCTGGGGCCGGCCGCACCGCCAGATCCGCTGCAAATCAGCTTCGATGTGGCCTTGGACCGGTTGACCGCAGCGCGCCTGTTGCGCGGCCAGGGTTGGGCACAGGTGGCGGGCGATCCAGGCGGCTTCGAGCACCTGGTCGCGGCACTCGTGCAAACCGCTCACGCGCTCGCGCGTGTCTCCGATGCGGTCCCGCCCACGCAACGCGAGGCGCACTTGGCGCAGGGACGAGCCTGGCTCGGCCTGCCCGGCCAGGTGGGAGGGCCCGGCGCGCGCGAACGCCTGCTGGTGCGTGTCGCGTTTGAGTGGGCCGCGGCCAGCGCCGCGCCGGCCAGCGATGCGCTGTTCGCGTTGCAGCCAGCGGCCTGGATCGTCGTGCAGGCCGGTGGCGCCGACCCCTTGGCTCACAGGCTTCTCGCGCCGACGGCCGATTCGACGCCCTGCCTGCTGATCGACACCGACGCGCCGGTCGATGATCCGTTCAGCGCCATTGCGTCACCGGTCGAGGTCGAGTTCGTCCTGTGCCGCGACTTCGAAGACGAAGCGCAGCTTTGTGCCGGTCACGTGCTGGCGCGTCTGAGCGAAGGCATCACACCGGTCGCGCTCATCGCGCAAGACCGGGTCCTGGTTCGGCGTGTGCGCGCCTTGCTTGCCCGCCACGACGTTCCCTTGCGCGACGAAACCGGCTGGCGCCTTTCGACCACCCGCGCCGGTGCGTTGCTGGCCAGCCTGCTGCGCGCCGCCGAGCCGCGGGCCAGCACCGACGACTGGCTCGATTGGCTCAAGGCCTGTGCCGAGAACTGGCCACAGCCCGTGCCCGGCCCGACCGCCGGCGCGGCGTTGCGTGCGCTCGAATCCTTGCTGCGCCGGCGGGGCTGGGACCGGGTCGAGCAGGTGGACACCAGCGCCGTGCCAGATGCCGCGGCCCGCTTGTGGCATGCCGCCGGGCGGGTGGTGCAGGCGCTGACCGAAGCCCGGCCGCAAGCGCTGGGCGACTGGCTGAACGGGTTGCGCCGGGCGCTGCAAGACTGCGGCGCGTGGGCTCCGCTGGAGGCCGACGACGCGGGTCGCCAGCTGGTCGCCGCGCTGCACCTGGGCGCCGATGAGCGCGTGCCGGTGAGCGAACCGATGCCCCTGGCGAGCTTCAGTCGTTGGGTCGATGCCGCCCTGGAGGCCGCCTCGTTCGTGCCGGCGCCGGATGTCCATGCGGAGGCCGGTCCGCACGTCGTCATCACGCCGCTGGAGCGCGCGATGCTGCGCCCGTTTGGCGCTGTCGTGTTCCCCGGTGCCGACGAAAAGCGTCTCGGTGCGCCGGCCTCGCCGCACCCCTTGCTCGCAGACGCGGCTGCGGTGGCACTCGGCTTGCCCGGCGCGCAGGCGCGGCGCGAGGCCGAAACCCTGGCCTTCGTGCAGTTGCTGCGCCATCCGCGCATCACCTTGCTGCGGCGGGTCGACGACGGCGGCGAACCGCTCGCCGCCAGCCCTTTGCTGGAACGCCTGAACCTGGCGCGCCTGCGCGCCGGGCAGCCCGCGTTGAAGCGAGCCGCCGAACCTTGCTGTGATGTCTTCGTGCCCATGCGTGCCGTGATGCGGCCGCTGCCGGTAGCGCCCGAA
>JAYUPN010000414.1:0-5683 GCA_043760065.1 Rubrivivax sp. | reverse complement strand
CATCGCCGAAGCCGCCGAGGCTTTCGAATCCCACGTGCTCAACGGCAAGCGGCGGATGCTGGACACGGTGTCGCGGTAGGTCGGCACGCAAGCTCGGGCTGGTCTGTTCGGCGCAGGCTTTTGGCGTCCCGCATCGCGCAAACCTACACCGACGACCATGCGGCTGACGCCTGCGGCTGCGGCTGCCGCCTCGCACACCGCGCAGGGATGCGATGTCGAATAAAGGACGCTGCCGTCAAAGCGCATGCGCGCGAGGCGGCGCTGGGCGTCGCGGATCGCTTCACGTTCGGCGTGTGCGGAAGGATCGCGAAGCTGGACCACTCGGCTCGGTCCTTCGCGGACCAGACGATCGTCGAGGACGAGCACGGCGCCGTACGGTTGATCGCCTCAGATCTCTGCGTGGTGCTGTCTTCTTCATTGCCGTTCTCCTTGCTTGCATTGAACCACTCAGCAAGGGGTACGTTTTCCGGGGGCAAGGTCACATCAAGCTTGCCCGGCCCCTCACTGCGCCGGTACCGCGGCTCTTCCAACACCGCCGCCCTCAGCCACCTGCGCACCGAACACCCGGGTCAAATCTGGATCGGCACTGTCGCCGTAGGGGGGTCAGTTTTCGGTCGGCGTCTACAGATCGGGCAGCGCGCAGCCGGCCAGCACGACACGCTGCGCGGTGGCGTCTGCGGCTGTGGCGCCGGCGCGCAGCGCGGCGTGCAACTGCCCGTAGCCGGCACCGTTGTCCAGCGCCAGGCGCGTCAGCGGAACCGCCACCACCTGCGCGCGGATGTCGCTGCCGGGCGCTGGCGTGGTCTGACATCCGGCCACCAACAGCGCAATTGCAGCCGGGGCCAGCGCGAGGGCGAAGGACGAAAGAGGCTTGCGATTCACGACGGCATCCTTCACGCATGCGCGAGAGCCATGACGCAGGTCACGGCGCTGGAGACCCGAACTTCAAGCGACGCTGGACCGCGTTGCATCAAGTGCCTCGGCTGGCGTGGTCAGGGGCATGGACCTGGGCGACTGCCGACAGCGGCTGCGCGTCGCGCTGTGCGAGCGCGTCGATGCCCAAGAGCATCAACGCGGTCAGCGCTGCCGCCAGCGGCGCGCCGATGAGGCGGGTTGTCTTCGATGCAAACACGATCATCTCCTTGAGTGCGACGCGACGGTCGGCGGCAAGAGCCTGGGCCACCACCGCCGCCAGCGTCGGGGGGTCAGAAGCGGTAGCTCACGGCGACCGACAGCAGGTCGACGTCGTCCTTTTCACCGCCCGGAAAACGCGTACGCATGCGCTCCCACTCACCGCGCACGGCAAACCCGCCGGCGATCGGGTAGGCCAGGCCCACGCCCCAGCTCGGCTGCCACGAGGACTCGCTGCCGGGCAGCCCGGTGTTGACGCTGGTCTCGGTGCGCGCGCGCACGTGCGCCACGCCGGCCTTGGCGAACGCCGAGAGCGGGCCGACCGGCGCGCCAAGCACGCCGGCCACGCCGACACCCCGCACACGTGCCCAAGCGCTGACCGAGCCGACGCCTGGAACGAGCACGGTACCGCTGGCGCGGCCGAGGTCGAACAGCGTCGCCTCCACACCCAGGTGCGGCGTGATCGTCGCGCCGACGAAGAGCTTGCCAGCACTGTCCTTGGTGTCGGCGCGGGTCGCGCCGGTCGTGTCGATGCGGTAGTCCGAGCGGCCGATCGAAGCACCGACGTAGACGTCGGCGGCGGATGCGGAGCCGGCCACGCTGGCTGCAGCGAGCACGGTCAGGGCAAGGGCTTGAACGCGGGACATGAGATCTGCTTTGGGTTGGGGTTCGGTGGGCCGGCGTCTGCGGGGCCTGCGCGGTTGCGGCCCGCGGTCGCGACGGCATGAACGAATGTTCGGACCCGCGCGCAACGGCGCGATTTCAGTTCACCGGTTGATCGTTACAGCCGCAATGCAGCGTGGGGCTCGGGCGCTTGGCGCGTTCAGGCAAGCCGCGCCACGACGTCGGCAACGGTCTCGCACGTACGCCGCCGCCGGCCGCCGTGGCGATGCAGCGTGCGGCCGAGCACCGGTGCGCTGCCTTGGGTACCGGCGCCAAGGCCGTGCAACTCGACGCGCTCGCAGACTGCCGCAAGTTCCGGCGGCAAGCTGATGCACGCCGGCTGGACTGCCGCACAGCCGGCCAGCAGCGCCACCGCCCCGGCGGCCCAACGTTGCAACACGCGCGCGCCGGCGCCGCGCGCCATGCGCCACTCGATCCACACCGCCTGCGGCACCCAGCACAGCCAGGCCATCAGCAGGTAGGCCACCGGCATCGGCACGCCGCTGGCCACCAACAGGGGCAAACCGATGCGCAACGAAACCGCGGCCAGCGTGAGGGCGAAGTTGCGCATCATCCAGCGCCGGTGCGCCTCGACATGACCACGCCGGATCTCGAGCCAGGCCATGACACCACTGGCCAGCCAGGCCAGCGCGAGGCTCAGGAAGCCGGCCCGCGACCATGGCCCGCCGTAGGCCCGCAACGCCAGCACCGCACCGCTCGCGCCACCGATCAGCACCCCCACGCCAAGGTAGACGAGGCCCAGGCTGCGGTGCAGCGCCGGCCAGCGTGCGCGCAGGCGGCTCGAAAACTGCCAGGGGCCGACGAGCGGCGCCACGGCGGCTGCAAAGACGTGGGCGTAGAGCACGACAGCCGGCTGGGCGGCGAAGCTCGGTTGCACGTCGGGATGCAGCACCGTGCCGACGGGCCAGACCGCATAGGCGATGAACGCGTAGGCGGCAACCGCGATCGACAACGCCGACAAGACGCGAAACGGGACACTGGACATCAGCACGCCTCCGACGTCCCGGGGTGGGAACCCGGGCATCGTGGGTGCAGCCGGTTGCCCGGCGGTTGCAGGCGCCGAAGCGCCGTGTTGCAGATGAATTCCTTCGCGGCCGCCGCCTGGCGCGACCCTGCCGGGGCCGACTCAGCAGGCCTTGCGCTGCTGCGGCAGGAAGGTGGGCACGGTCGGGAGTTCGCTCAGGCGCCACACCGCCGCGATCACGCCCTGCATCTCCGTCGCCGTGGCGCCGTCGCGGTACTGCGCCAGGCGGATGGCCTTGGCTTCCAGTTCGACCCGGCTCAGCGTGTTGCCGGGGTCGCCTTTGGGCTCGTCGACCGCGCCGTGCAGCCGCCGTCCGTCGTGCGTCTCGACGACGACGCGGCCGAGCCAGCGCGCGGGATAGGCATCATCGACCGCCGCGTCGAGCTGCATCGCGACACGGTCCCGGAACGAGGTCACGGCCGGGTCGCGGAAGTGCTGGTCGAACTCCGCCAGCCCTGCCCTGCCGTGCACCGCCACCAGCGCGAGCACCGTGCCCATCGAGAACTTGGACTGGTGCACCGTCTGCGGGTCGGTGACCGGGCCCAGCACGTCGATCGCCGCCTGGTGCACCTGCGCCGTCACCGCCTGCACGTCGCCGGCGGCCAGCCGATCGCGCTGCATGACCTGCAGCAAGGCGTCGGCGGCCGGGTGGGTGTGGCGGCACGAGGCGTGGAACTTGAACGAGGTCTCGGCCAGCGCCCAGCGCTGGCCCAGGCGGTCGGTGAGCCGGCTCGCGTCGGCGTCGCTGGACATGCCCGCGGCCATGCCCTGGCGGCCGGTCAGGATGCGCCGGGCGCCGGTGAAGCCGTCCTGCGCCAGGTACGCCGCCGTCAGGCCGGCGCCGGCGGCGTGCGCGGTGTGCAGTTGTTTGGAGTCGGCAGCGTCGCGCAGGAACTCCCACAGCCCCGAAGCCTGCGTGCCGGCCGAGCCGATGGCGTGCAGCATCTGGTCGGGTGTGAGCCGCAGCAACCGCCCCGCGGTGACGGCTGCGGCCACGGCGCCGGCGGTGCCGGTGGTGTGGAAGATCCGGTAGTGCGTGCGGCCCAGGAACTCGCCGCTGCGGATGCCGGCTTCGTAGCCGGCGACCGCCGCAGCCAGGAACTCCGCGCCCGTGCGCCCCAGGGCCTGCGCCACCGCCAGCGCCACCGGGAACACCACCGCCGCCGGGTGGAAGACCGAGCCGTTGTGCACGTCGTCCTGCTCGGCAAAGTGCGAGGCCGCGGCATTGGCCATCGCCGCCAGCAGCGGGCTCGACCGGGTGCGGTGCACCAGCACCTCACAAGGGCCGTCCGCCGGCCCCATGGCCTGCGCGAAACGCGTGATCGTCTCCACCGGCCGCGCGCCCTTGCCGGCCAGCGCCGATCCGAACCAGTCCAGGAACAGGTCTTCGGCGCGCCGCTGCACGGCGTCGGGCACGTCGGTCAGTTGCAGCATGGCAGCGAACTGCGCCAGGGTCTGTTCGGGGTGATCGCTCATGGCGGCCTCTAGAAGGATCGCGGCAGGCCCAGCAGGTGCTCGGCCACGTAGGCGTAGATCAGGTTGGTCGAGATCGGCGCCACCTGGTACAGGCGTGTCTCGCGAAACTTGCGCTCGATGTCGTACTCGTGCGCAAAGCCGAAGCCGCCGTGGTACTGCAGGCAGGCGTTGGCGGCTTCCCACGAGGCCTTGGCGGCCAGGTACTTGGCCATGTTGGCCTGCGCGCCGCAGGGCTGGTTGGCATCGAACAGCTCGCAGGCCTTCCAGCGCATCAGGTTGGCGGCCTCGACCTCGATGAAGGCGTCGGCGATCGGAAACTGCACGCCCTGGTTCTGGCCGATCGGGCGGCCGAAGACGACGCGGTCCTTGACGTAGGCGGTGACGCGGTCGATGAACCAGTAGCCGTCGCCGATGCACTCGGCAGCGATCAGCGTGCGCTCGGCGTTCAGGCCGTCGAGGATGTACTTGAAGCCCTGGCCTTCGTGGCCGATCAGGTTCTCGGCCGGGATATCCAGGTTCTCGAAGAAGAGTTCGTTGGTCTCGTGGTTGACCATGTTGGCAATCGGGCGCACCGTCATGCCGGACTGCTCCGCCGCGCGCAGGTCGACCATGAAGATCGACAGGCCTTCGGACTTCTTCTTCACCTCGGCCAGCGGCGTGGTGCGCGCCAGCAGGATCATCCAGTCGCTGTGCTGCACGCGGCTGATCCAGACCTTCTGGCCGTTGACGACGTAACGGTCGCCCTTCTTCACCGCCGTCGTCTTCAGCGCCGTGGTGTCGGTGCCGGCGCCGGGCTCGGTCACGCCCATCGACTGCAGCCGCCACTCGCCGCTGGCGATGCGCGGCAGGTAGTGGCGCTTCTGCGCTTCGCTGCCGTGGCGCAACAGCGTGCCCATGTTGTACATCTGGCCGTGGCAGGCACCGGCGTTGCCGCCCGAGCGGTTGATCTCCTCCATCACCACCGAGGCCTCGGCCAGGCCGAGGCCCGAGCCGCCGTAGTCCTGCGGGATCAGCGCCGCCAGCCAGCCGGCCTTGGTCAGCGCGTCGACGAAGGCTTCGGGGTAGGCGCGCTCCTTGTCGATGCGCCGGTGGTAGTCGTCGGGGAAGTCCGCGCACAAGGCGCGCACGGCGTCGCGGATGTCCTGGAAACGGTCGGGGGCGGTGGCGATCATCTCAAGGCTCGGGTTCGGGACGGATGAGGTGCGGCCGCGCAGGCTGCGGCGCGCGGCTGCATCAGGGAATCGCCAGCACGACGTTGCCCAGCGCGCGGCCCTGCTCGACCCGTTCGTGCGCGACGGCAATCTCGGCCAGCGGCAGGCGCGCGGCGATGGCGTGCGACAGCGCGCCGCGCTCGAGCCATGTCGTGAG
>JAYUPN010000413.1:0-5691 GCA_043760065.1 Rubrivivax sp. | reverse complement strand
TTCTAGCGTTTGAAGAGGTCGAGGATGCTGTTGCGCTCCTCGGTGCTGGGGGCCCGCGGCACGGCGTCCTCGAGGCCGAGGCTGCGCACGCCGCCGCCCTGGGCGTGCTCTTCGAACAACCAGTGGTTGCCGACGCGCGTCACGCCGGCTGGCGCGGTGAGTTCCTGCACCGGCACGCCGCGCAGGGCGTGCTGCATGAACTCGATCCACACCGGCAAGGACAGCCCGCCGCCGGTCTCGCGGTCGCCGAGCTTCTTCGGGTTGTCGTAGCCGATCCAGACCACGGCCGCGATCGTCGGCTGGAAGCCGGCGAACCAGGCGTCCATCGAGTCGTTGGTGGTGCCGGTCTTGCCGTACAGGTCGGGCCGCTTGAGCGTGCCTTGCGCGCGCGCCGCAGTGCCGCTGCGCGTGATCTCCTGCAGCAGCGTGCCCATCACGAAGGCGTTGCGCGCCGGCAGCGTGCGCAGGTTCTCGTCGAGTGCCGGCGGGGCGCTCTGCTGCAGCAGCTTGCCCTTGCTGTCGGTGACGCGGGCGATCAACATCGGCGGCAGCAGGTGGCCGCCGTTGGCAAACACGCTGTAGGCGGTGACCATCTGCATCGGCGTCACCGAGCCTGCGCCGAGCGCCATCGTCAGGTACGGCGGATGTTTGTCGCGGTCGAAGCCGAAACTGTCCAGCCACGACTGGGCAAAGGCGGTCCCGGTGGCGTTGAGGACGCGGATCGAGACCATGTTCTTCGACTTGGCCAGCGCCGTCTGCAGCGGCATCGGGCCATCGAAGCGGCCGTCGTAGTTCTTGGGTTCCCACGGCTGGCTGCCGGTGGCGCCGGCGTCGAAGAACAGCGGCGCATCGTTGACGACGGTCGCCGGCGTGAAGCCCTTTTCGAGCGCGGCCGAGTAGATGAAGGGCTTGAAGGCAGAACCCGGTTGCCGCCAGGCCTGGGTCACGCGGTTGAACTTGTTCTTGCCGAAGTCGAAGCCGCCGACGAGCGCGCGCAGGGCGCCGGTGCGCGGGTCCATCGCCACCATCGCACCCTGCACCTCGGGCAACTGCGTCAGCGCCCAGTCGCCCTTTGCGTTTTTCAGCGCCCGCACCACGGCACCGCGCCGGATCTGCTTCTTCGGCCCGGCCTTGTCCGACAGGCCCGATGCCACCGGCGTCAACCCGGGCCCGGTGATGGTGATGGTGTCGCCCGACTGCAGCATCGCCGTCACCTTGCGCGGCGACGCCTCCAGCACCACGGCCGCGCGCACCTCGTCATTGTCCGCATGCTCGGACAGCGCTTCGGCCACCCGCGCGTCCAGCAGGGATGCGTCGGCCGGCAGGTCGACGTAGGCCTCGGGGCCGCGGTAGACCTGACGCAGTTCGTAGTCCATCAAGCCCTTGCGCAACGCCCGGTAGGCCACCAGCTGGTCGGTGGCCGAGACCGTGAGGTAGGCATTCAGGCCGCGGCTGTAGGCCTCTTCGCCATACTGGTTGAAGATGAGCTGCCTGGCCGTCTCGGCCACGAACTCGCCGAACATCAGGCTGTCGTTCTGGGTGCGGTAGCGCAGCACCTGGGCCATCGCCTCGTCGTGCTGGGCCTCGGTGATGAAGCCGCCGACGAACATGCGGTCGATGATGTAGCGCTGGCGGATCGTCGCGCGTTTGGGGTTCGAGATCGGGTTGTAGGCCGATGGCGCCTTGGGCAGGCCGGCCAGCATGGCGGCTTCGGCCACCGTCACGTCCTTGAGCTTCTTGCCGAAGTAGATCTCGGCGGCCGCCGCAAAGCCGTTGGCGCGCTGGCCCAGGAAGATCTGGTTCATGTACAGCTCAAGGATCTGGTCCTTGCCCAGCGCGCCTTCGATCTTCAGCGCGAGCAGGATCTCGTAGATCTTGCGCGTGAAGGTCTTCTCGGTCGAGAGGTAGAAGTTGCGCGCCACCTGCATCGTGATCGTCGACGCGCCCTGGCTGCGCGCATCGCGCAGGTTCTCGATCGCGGCGCGCACCACGCCTTTGTAGTCGACGCCGCCATGCTGGTAGAAGCGCGCGTCCTCGGCCGCCAGCACCGCGTCCTTCATGACCTGCGGCATCTGCGCGATCGGCATGAAATTGCGCCGCTCTTCGCCGAACTCGCCGAGCTGCACGCCGTCGGACGAAAACACGCGCAGCGGCAGCTTGGGACGGTAGTCCATCAGGCTGCTGATCTCGGGCAGGTTCGGGTAGGCCACCGCAAGCGCCACGCCCACCAGTGCCAGCAGCGTCAGCAGGCCCCCCGCCGCCAGCCCCGCGACCCAGGCGGCCATCCGGCCCACACCCTTGAGCCAGGCAGGCGAGGTCCGCGCGGCAGGCGGGTCAGGACTTGGGGGGGTGGATGCGGGACCGGTCATGAGAATCCCGTCGACTGGGCAAAATTCATTATAGGAAGCGGTCGGGGCTGGCCCACCTTCCGAAGGCGAGTGTGTTCGGGTGGTGCCAGTCGTGAAGTCATGCACGGTCCGCACAGGCGACTTCGGGTTGCCCCTTGGGGCGACTTGCGGGTTGTTTCAACTGAGCGATCTGACGTCAGTCCTTGGCAACGTGTTACGGGGTGGTTGCCACCTTTTTTCTTTCTTGCACAAGGGCTTTACTGCTAGCATTGAAGTAACTTCTTAACAAGATCGGGGCCAGTGTCAGGTGCTCTAAGGGGTGCTTTTCACCGCTGCGCCGCATGGCTGGGAGTAGGTAACTTGGGATTTCTGACACATTGCTTGGCCGCAAACATCCCGCTGTCATCGGGTTGGATATCAGTTCGTCCAGCGTCAAGCTGGTCGAATTGGACCAGACCAGCAGCGGCGAATTCGTGCTCGAGCGGTTCGCATCGGAGCCTTTCGAAAAAGGCTGGATCACCGACGGCCAGATCGAGAAATTCGACGAGGTCGCCGCCGCTGTCAAACGCGTGCTCTCCAAGAGCGGCTCGAAAACCCGCCACGTGGTCATGGCGATGCCGCAATCGGCGGTCATCACCAAGAAGATCATGCTGCCTGCGGGGCTGCGCGAAGAAGAGATGGAACTCCAGGTCGAGTCGGAGGCCAACCAGTACATCCCCTTCTCGCTGGACGAAGTGAGCCTCGACTTCTGCGTCATCGGCCCGAGTCCCACGTCGGCCGGCGACGTCGAAGTCCTGATCGCCGCGTCGCGCAAGGACCGCGTGCAGGACCGCCAGGGTCTGGCCGAGGCGGCCGGGCTGAAGCCCGTGGTGCTGGATATCGAGTCGCATGCGTCCCGCATGGCCATGAGCCGCGTCGTCGCTGCGCTGCCCAACGAAGGCCGCGACGCGCTGGTGGCGCTGTTCGAGATCGGCGCCGACACGACGAGCCTGAAAGTGCTGCGCGACGACGAGATGCTGTACGACCGCGACCAGGCCTTCGGCGGCTCGCAGCTGACGCAGCTGATCTCGCGCCAGTACGGCTTCTCCTTCGAGGAAGCCGAGGCCAAGAAGCTGTCGGGCGACCTGCCCGAAGACTACGAGGCTGCGATCCTGGCGCCCTTCGTCGACAGCCTGTCGCAGGAGATCGGCCGCGCGCTGCAGTACTTCTTCACCAGCACGCCGCACCACAAGGTGCACTACGTGATGCTCGCGGGCGGCACCGCCACCCTGCCGGGCCTGAAGGACCGGGTCACCGACCTGACAGGCTTTGCCTCCAACGTCGTCAACCCGTTCGAAAACATGCAGCTCGGTTCGGCGGTGCGCGAAAGCCGCGTCCGCCGTGAGGCGTCTTCGTACCTCACGGCCTGCGGCTTGGCGATGCGGAGGTTCCTCCAGTGATCCTGATCAACCTGCTGCCCCACCGGGAAGAGAAGCGCCGGCAACGCAAGCGCGCCTTCTTCATCAGCCTCGCGGTCTGCGCGCTCGGCGGCGTCGCCGTCGTCGGCATCTGGTACTCGGTGCTGCAGCAGATGACCGCTGCACAAGAGTCCCGCAACAGCTTCCTGAAAGCCGAAATCTCGCGGCTGGATTCGCAGATCAAGGACATCGCGACGCTGAAGGCCGAGATCGAAGCCCTGAAAGCGCGGCAGAAGGCCGTCGAAGACCTGCAGACCGACCGCAACGTGCCGGTTCACCTGTTGGCCGAACTGGTGCGCCAGACCCCGGAAGGGGTCTACCTGAGCACCATCCGGCAAACCGGCCAGGTGGTGGCCATCACCGGCACCGCGCAGACCAACGAGCGCGTGTCCGAGTTCTTGCGCAACACCCTGTACAACTCGCCCTGGCTCGAAAAACCCGAGCTGGTCGAGATCAAGGCCACGGCCGTGACGACCGCCAATCGCGAGCAGCGGCGCCTGTTCGAGTTCTCGATGCGCGTCACGATCAAGCGCCCCCAGTCCGGCACGCCTGCGGCAGGCGCGGCATCGGGTCCGGCGACCGTGGCAGCCCCTGCCAAATCCTCCTGAGGTTGACATGGCCAAGGCATCAACCCTCAATTTCGAAATGAGCAGCCTGTTCGACAACGCTGCTTCGCAGTTCCGCAATCTCAACCCCAACGAGCCGGGCCAGTGGCCGACGCTGCCGAAGGTGGCGACCTGGCTGGCGGCACTGGCTGCCGTGGTGGTTGCGGGCTGGTTCGTGCTCTTGTCCTCGGCCACCGAGGAACTCGAGAGTTCGCGCCGCCAGGAACCGCGCCTGAAGGAAGACTACGTCTCGCGCCTGCGACAGGCCGTCAATCTCAGCGAACTGCGCAAGCAAAAGCTTCAGGTCCAGGAGTACGTGACGCAGCTCGAGAAGCAGTTGCCCGGCAAGGCCGAGATGGACGCCTTGCTGTCGGACATCAACCAGGCCGGTCTGGGCCGCGGCCTGCAGTTCGAACTCTTCAGGCCCGGCCAGATGCAGATCAAGGACTACTACGCCGAGCTGCCGATCGCGATCCGCGTCAACGGCCGCTACCACGACATCGGCTCGTTCGCCGCCGACGTCGCCAACCTGTCGCGCATCGTCACGCTGCAGAACGTCAGCATCGTGCCGGCGCAGTCCAAGGACCTGACCGCGGGCCTGACGATGGAAGCGACCGCGCGCACCTACCGCTACCTCGACGCGACCGAGATCGCCGAGCAGCGGGCGGCGGCGGCCAAGGCTGCTGGAGCGAAGAAGTGATGCGCGCACATCCCGCCGGCGCCCTCGTCGTCGCAGCGCTCCTGCTGGCCGGCTGCAGCGCGGAGCACGACGAGTTGCGTCAATGGATGGATCAGCAGCGGCGCGAGGTCAAGCCCAGCGTGACACCGCTGCAGCCGCCGAAGA
Source organism: Rubrivivax sp. (assembly GCA_043760065.1). Taxonomy (GTDB): domain Bacteria; phylum Pseudomonadota; class Gammaproteobacteria; order Burkholderiales; family Burkholderiaceae_C; genus Rubrivivax. The sequence goes on along the minus strand of JAYUPN010000413.1, from coordinate 437 downwards.
AGTTCGACCCCCAGCCTTACAACTCGGCACAAGCCGTCGACCCTTTCAGCACCCAGAAGCTCACCGTGGCCCTCAAGCAGGAGGCGCGGCAGCCGAATTCCTTGTTGTCGGCTGAACTCAACCGGCGCAAGGAGCCCCTGGAGTCATTCCCGCTGGACAGCATGTCGATGGTGGGCAGCGTCAACAAACAAGGCCAGCCCTATGCGCTCTTGCGCGTCGATGCATTGCTCTACCAGGTGAAGGTTGGCGATTACCTGGGACAGAACTACGGCCGTATCACCCGCATCGCCGAGACCGAAGTCGCCTTGCGCGAAATCGTTCAAGACGCGGCAGGCGAATGGATCGAACGCCCCACCACGCTGCAACTCCAGGAGAGGGCGCGATGAGGACCATTGAGGAGAACCCGACCATGTTCCACTGGCGAGCTGCTTTTGCCG
>JAYUPN010000412.1:0-5713 GCA_043760065.1 Rubrivivax sp. | reverse complement strand
AAGACGGTCGGCAACTACGGCGAGATCTTCGAGCGCCATGTCGGCGAGAAGACGGCTATCGGCCTGCCGCGTGGCAGCAACAACCTGTGGTCCAACGGCGGCCTGATGTACGCACCGCCGGTGCGCTGAAGCCCGCGCGGCGGGCCGCGCCCCGGCGCGGTCCGCTGCATTTGCACGCAGGCGCACGGCCCGGCTGGGGCCCGCGGTACGCGCGCCTGACCGATCTGAGAGTGTCGCCCGGAGGCCCTATTGAGCGAACACGCCGCGCCCAAGAAGCGTGACTGGTCATGGCGCAGCCGCGCCGGCCGCGGCCTGATCTACCAGGCGCTGGCCCTGCTGGCGGTGGCCGCTGCGGTCTGGTTCCTCGCCTTCAACACGCAGAAGAACATGGAAGTCCGCGGCATCCAGAGCGGCTTCGACTTCCTGGCGCAGACCTCCGGCTTCGACATCGGCGAGACCCTGATCGCCTACGACCCCAGCCAGACCTATGGCAAGGCGCTGTGGGTCGGCGTGCTCAATACGCTGCGCGTGGCTGTGATCGGCATCGTCCTGACGACCATCCTGGGCGTGCTGGTGGGCTTGGGCCGCTTCTCGCACAACGCGCTGGTGCGCGGGCTGTGCTACGGCTATGTCGAGCTGTTCCGCAATGTGCCGATCCTGCTGCAGTTGCTGATGTGGTACCTGCTGTTCGTCGAGGTGCTGCCGCAGCCGCAGGAGGCGATCAGCGTCGGCGGCCTGTTCTTCCTCAGCAAGGGCGGCTTCGCATTCCCGCTGCCGGTGTGGGCCGTGGGGCATGGCTGGATGGCGGGCGGTCTGCTGCTGGGCATCGCCCTGGCCATCGGCTACCGGCGCTGGGCACAGCGGCAATTCGAGCAGACCGGCCGGCACCGCAATCGCTGGGCGTGGCCGCTGGCGGCCACCGGGGTGCTGATGCTGCTGGGCTGGGCGCTGGGCGGCGCGCCCCGCCAGTGGTCGGTGCCCGAGCAACTGATCTTCGCAGTCGATGGCGGTGCGACCCTGACGCCCGAATTCATGGCCGTGCTGATCGGCCTGGTGATGTACACCGCGTCCTTTGTCGCCGAGGTCGTGCGCGGCGGCATCCAGTCGGTCAGCCACGGCCAGGTCGAGGCCGCCGGCGCGCTGGGGCTGTCCAAGCGGCAGAGGATGCGTCTGGTGATCCTGCCGCAGGCGCTGCGCGTGATCATCCCGCCGATGACGAACCAGTTCCTGAACCTGACCAAGAACTCCTCGCTGGCGGTGGCCATCGGCTACCCCGACGTGGTCTCGATCGCCAACACGACCCTGAACCAGAGCGGGCGCGCCGTCGAGTGCATCGCCATCATCATGGTGGTGTACCTCAGCACCTCGCTGAGCACCTCGGCGCTGATGAACTGGTACAACAAGCGCGTGGCGATCAAGGAGCGTTGAATGGTCTCCCCCCGAAGCGCCTTCGGCGCCTCCCCCCAGGGGACGCCGCTGGCGGACCGGCGAAGCCGGATCCGCGGCGGCCGCTTGGTCTGTCCGATCTCGCGGAGCAGCTGACATGGCCGACGCGGCAATCACCAGCCCCGGCGCGAGCGACACGTTCAAGCCCGTCGCGCCGCGCCCGCCACCGGTCGCGATCGAGGGCTTCGCGCCCTGGGTCAAGCGCAACCTGTTCGGCGACTGGAAGAGTTCGCTCACCACCGTGAGCCTGGTCGCCCTGGTGCTCTACCTGCTGCCCGGAATGGCGCAGTGGGGCGCGCTCAACGCGGTTTTTGCGGCCAATGCCGAGGCCTGCCAGGCGGCGCGCGGCACCGGCGCCTGCTGGGGCGTCGTGACCGAGAAGTGGCGCATCATCATCTTCGGCCGCTACCCCTTCGAGCAGCAATGGCGCCCCGAACTGGCCACGCTGCTGATGGTCACGGCGCTGGTGCTGAGTTGCGTGCGCGCGTTCTGGAACACCTGGCTCGGCGCCCTGTGGGTCGGCGTGCTGGCCGTGTTTTTCACGCTGATGGGCGGCGGCGTGTTCGGCCTCGTGCCGGTGCGCACCGACCTCTGGGGCGGGCTGCCGCTGACGGTGATGCTGGCCAGCCTGTCGATCGTTCTCGCCTTCCCGCTGTCGGTGCTGGTGGCGCTGGGCCGGCGCAGCGACCTGCCGGCCATCCGCACGGTCTGCATCGTCTACATCGAGCTGATCCGCGGCGTGCCGCTGATTTCGGTGCTGTTCATGGCCTCGTTCATGTTCCCGCTGTTCATGCCCCAGGGCATGACGATCGACGTGCTGGTGCGCGTGCTGGTGGGCATCACCCTGTTCGCGGCGGCCTACATGGCCGAAATCGTGCGCGGCGGCTTGCAGGCCATTCCCGCAGGCCAGATCGAAGCCGCCAGCACGCTGGGCCTGAGCTACTGGCAGACCCAGCGCAAGATCGTGCTGCCGCAGGCGCTGGCGATGGTCGTGCCGAGCATGATGAACAACTTCATCTCGATCTTCAAGGACACCTCGCTGGTGACCATCGTTTCGCTCTACGAGCTGACCGGCGCGCTCGGCCTGGCCCTGAACTCCGACGTCGAGTGGCGGCCGTTCAAGGTCGAGGCCTACCTGTTCATCACCGCGATTTACTTCATCTTCTGTTTCGCCATGTCGCGCTACAGCCTGTGGGTCGAAAAACAGGTCAGCCTCAGCAAGACCCGCTGAACACTTCGCAACCAAGAGCCCCCATGAGCGAAACCATCATCCACTTCGAGAAGGTCAACAAGTGGTACGGCAATGCCTTCCACGTGTTGCGTGACATCGACCTGGATGTCAAGCGCGGCGAGCGCATCGTCATCTGCGGGCCCTCGGGCTCGGGCAAGTCGACGCTGATCCGTTGCATCAACGCGCTCGAGGAGTACCAGGAAGGCCGCATCACGGTCGATGGCATCGTGCTGGCCGACGACCTCAAGGCCGTGGAAGGCGTGCGCAAGCAGGTCGGCATGGTGTTCCAGCAGTTCAACCTGTTCCCGCACCTGACGGTGCTGGACAACCTGACCCTGGCGCCGATGTGGGTCGGGCACCTGCCCAAGAAAGAGGCCCAGGCGCGCGCCATGGAGCAGCTTGAGCGGGTGCAGATCGCCGAGCAGGCGGCCAAGTACCCGCTGCAGCTCTCGGGCGGCCAGCAGCAGCGGGTGGCGATCGCGCGCGCGCTGTGCCTGACGCCCAAGATCATGCTCTTCGATGAGCCGACCTCGGCGCTCGACCCGGAGATGATCAAGGAAGTGCTCGATGTGATGACCGAGCTCGCCGGCCAGGGCATGACGATGATCTGCGTGACCCACGAGATGGGCTTTGCCAAGGCGGTGGCCGACCGGGTGATCTTGATGGACCAGGGCCAGATCGTCGAAGAGAACTCCCCGCAGGAGTTCTTTTCCAACCCGAAGAGCGAGCGCACCAAGGACTTCCTGTCCAAGATCCTGGGGCATTGACGAGCGCAGCCCGCGCCATGCCGACAGACTCCCGCTGGAAGCCCCGCGTCACCGTGGCGGCGGTGATCGAGCAGGAAGGCCGCTACCTGCTGGTTGAAGAGCACACGGCAGACGGGCTGCGCCTGAACAACCCGGCCGGTCACCTCGACCCTGGCGAGTCGCTGCTGCAAGCCGTGGTGCGCGAGGTGCTCGAGGAAACCGCCTGCAGGTTCACCCCCAGCCACCTTGTCGGGGTCTACCTGGCGCGCCTGCCGCGTGGCGTCGAGGACATCACGTACCTGCGATTTGCCTTCACCGGCGCGGCGAGTGCGCCCGAGCCCGGCCGGGCCCTCGACGAAGGGATCGTGCGCACGCTGTGGCTGACGCCCGCCGAGATCGAGGCCACTCAGCTGCGCCACCGCAGCCCGCTGCTGTGGCGCTGCGTGCAGGACCATCGGGCGGGGCGGCGCCACGCGCTCGACATCCTGGCCAGCGATCCGTTACTCGGAGCCGAGGGGTCGGCGCGCGGGCTGAGGCCTCTGGATCGCTGACTTCAACCGCGCCGCACAGCACGGCATGCCCGCTGGTGCCGGTCTGGCTGCGGCCGATCCAGGCCGTGAGGGCGTCGTCTGCTCGGTTCAAAAGGGGCTGCGCTCGGGTTCTGCCCGTCGGCTTCGGAGGGTGAGTGCAGCACGCTGTGCGGCGGGCCAGGCCGCCGAGGCCAAGACCCCAAAGAAGGCAGGGATGGTGTAGCAGACTCTACACAATGTAGAGTAAGCTACATCATGGTCTGGCAGTTGTTGGTTCTCTCGCTGCCCACGGGCAACGCCACCGCGCGCATGCGCGCCTGGCGAGCGCTCAAAGGCTGCGGCGCCGCGGTGCTGCGCGATGGCGTCTACGTGCTGCCGGGTGGCGAGGGGCGCGCCGGCGCCCTGGCCACCATCGCTGCGGACGTGCGTGCCCATGGCGGCACGGCGCGGCTGCTGCACGCCGACGCCGGCGATGAAGACTTCACGCCGCTGTTCGACCGCAGCGCCGAGTTCGGCGCGCTGCTGGCCGAGGTCGGGGCACAGCGGCTGCCGCGCCGCGCCCCGGCCCTCGTTGACGCGCAGCGCCAGGCGCGCCGCCTGCGCAAGGCCTTCGACCAACTCGCCGCCATCGACTTCTTCGCCGGCCCAGCGCAACGCCAGACCGCGGCGGCGCTGCAGGCCCTGGAGGCGGCGCTCGCGCAGGCCCAGTCGCCCGACGAGCCGCGGGCTGCTGCCCGCGATACCGTGCCCAGGCTCAACCGGGACGCCTACCGCGGCCGCCTTTGGGCCACGCGGCGCCGTCCCTGGGTCGACCGCCTGGCCAGCGCCTGGCTGATCCGCCGCTTCATCGATCCGCAGGCTCGCTTCATGTGGCTGAAGTCGCCGGCCAATTGCCCGAAGAAGGCGCTGGGCTTTGACTTCGAGGGCGCGACCTTCAGCCATGTCGGCCACCGTGTCACCTTCGAGACCCTGCTGGCGGCGTTCGGACTCGAATCGCCGGCCCTGCAGCGCCTGGGCGTGCTGGTGCACGGGCTGGATGCGGGTGGCGTTCAGCCGCCCGAGGCGGCCGGGGTCGAGCGCGTGCTGGCCGGCATGCGCGAGGCGATCACCGACGACGATCAACTGGCGCTCGCTGCGGCGGGCGTCTTCGAGGGGCTGTGGCTGGCCTTCGACAAGGAGACAAGCGCATGAGCGTCGAGAACGCCGCCGATGTCGCGCCGCCGGCGCCGCTCACCTTCTGGAGCGCCTTCGCCTTCTGGTTGAAGCTCGGCTTCATCAGCTTCGGCGGCCCGGCGGGCCAGATCGCGATCATGCACAGCGAGCTGGTCGAGCGCCGGCGCTGGATCAGCGAACAACGCTTCCTGCACGCGCTGAACTACTGCATGCTGCTGCCCGGGCCCGAGGCGCAGCAACTGGCCACCTACATCGGCTGGTTGATGCACCGCACCTGGGGCGGCCTGGTGGCGGGCGGGCTGTTCGTGCTGCCTTCGCTGTTCCTGCTGATCGGCCTGTCCTGGGTGTACCTGGTGCATGGCGACGTGCCGGCGGTCGCGGGCCTGTTCTATGGCATCAAGCCCGCCGTGACCGCGATCGTGGTCGCAGCGGCGGTCCGCATCGGCGCGCGGGTCTTGAAGAACGCGTGGCTGTGGAGCGTGGCGGTCGGCGCGTTCGTGGCCCTGGTCGCTGCCGAGCTGCCCTTCCCGCTGATCGTGCTGGCGGCGGCGGCCGTCGGGACCCTCGGCGGACGCTGGGCCCCGGCG
>JAYUPN010000411.1:0-16486 GCA_043760065.1 Rubrivivax sp. | reverse complement strand
GAAGAGCGATTGCGCGACCTGCAGCATCTTGGCCGCAGCCTGGTAGCTCTGCTGGAACTGGATCAGCCGCGAAGCCTCTTCGTCGAGGTTGACGCCGGCCACCGAGCTGCGCGCCAGCTCGGCCTGGCCGGACACGGCGTCGGAGATCTCCGACGACGAGCGGCCGACCTGCACGCGCACGCCGATGTCGGCCAGCGCGGCGCTCCAGGCGTCGGTGGGCGTGCGGCCGCCGACCACGCCGGCGTCGCGCAGCGCCAGCAGCGCCATCGCGTTGCCGTTGTTGCTGGCCAGCGCGCCGGCCGGTGTCGGCTCGACGTTGATCACGTCGCCGGTGCGCGGCACGCCGCCGAGCTGCATCGTGAAGCCGTTGATGTCGCTCGGCGGCGCCGGGATCGCAGCGCCCGGACGCCAGGTGGCGGTGCCGCTGGACAGCAGCGTGCTGCCGGCGTCGAAGAGCTCCCAGCTGTAGTCGCCGCTGTCGCTGGTGAAGGTGATGCGTGCGGTGGCGCCGGGCACCGGCAGCGGCGCGGCGGTGATGCGCAGGTCCGCCACCGCGGCCGTGCCCACGTTGCCCGGCGCGGCGCTGGCCACCAGCGGCGACGCCGCCGCCAGGTCCAGCGGGTCCGACAGCAGGCGCACCATGTCGTAGGCGGCGCGCGTCACGGGCTGCAGCAGAAAGCGATCGCCCGCGGACGGCGGCGCGGCGCTGAAGTCGATCCGCATGCCGTCGACGACGTCGCCGCTGCTCACCGCGCGCTTGACGCCATCGCCGAGCCGCGTCAGCACCCAGCTGCCGGAGCCGGCGGCGGTCTCGCGCAGGTCGTATTCGCTGGCCTGCAGCGCGGCCGGATCGGTCACCGTCAGGCTCACCACGCCGAGCGGCGCGCCGCCGCCGCCGCGGGCGTTGGCGGCGTGCGGCAGCGCGGCCGGCTCGCCGATGGCGAAGAGCGGCGACGAAGCCACGCCGCCCAGCGGCGGTTGCAGGCTCAGGCCGCGCATCTGCTGCTCGTTGATGGCGCCGCCCACCGCCGCAGCCAGACGGCCGATCAACGTGCGGGCAGTCACCAGGTCGTCGTTCTGGAAGCGCAGCACACCGGCAATCGAGCCTGCGCCCAGCGCGCCGACGTCCAGGCGCCGCGTCACGCCTGCCTCGCTGAAGCCGATGGCCGAGCGGCGGGGATCGGACTCGTCGGGCAGAACCTGCAGCTGCACCGGGTCGGTGCCCAGCAGCAGGCGGTGGCCGCCACCGATGAAGATCGACGACTGGCCGTCCGAGGACTCGATGCGCGTGACCTGAACGTGGGCCGACAGCCGCGACACCAGGCGGTCACGTTCGTCCAGCAGGTCGTTGGGTTGCTGGCCCTGGCCACGCAGCGCGGCGATGCGCTGGTTGACCTCGACGATCGAGCGCGCCAGGCCGTTGACCTCGGTCACCGATGCGCGCAGCTCGGCCGAGACGCCGGCCTGCACCTCGTCGAGCGCGGCGCCGGCTTCGGAGAACCGGGTCGCCAGCTCGCCGGCGCGCGACAGGGCGACCTGGCGCGTGGCCAAGTCGGCGGGGTGGCTCGACAGGTCGACCATCGCGCCCATGAAGTCGCTGGTGGCTTGTCCCAATCCCAGCGGGCCCGGCTTGAAGACGTTTTCCAGCCGCCGCAGCTGCTCCCGGCGCGAGGCGTCCATCGACGCCAGCGCGCGCGCGCTCGACGCCTCGCGCGTCAGGAACTCGTTGTGCGAGCGCGTGACGGCCTGGACGTCGACGCCGCTGCCGTAGAAGCCCGAGCCCTTGAACTGGCCCTGTGCGGTCGTCAGCTCCGCCTGCTGCCGCGAGTAGCCGGCGACGCTGGCGTTGGCGATGTTGTGGCCCGTGACCTGCAGGCTGGCATAGCTGGCCGTCATGGCCTTCAGGCCCAACGACATCAATGGCGAGGTGCCCATTCAGTGCACCCCTCAGGCCACCGAGCGCTGCAGGCGCAGCGTGGTGTTGATGACCCGCGTCAGCTTGTCGGCGTAGGCCGGGTCGGTGGCGTAACCCGCTTTCTGCAGGCCTTGCGCGAAAGCCGCCGAGCCGCTGGCGCCGCCGGCGGCTGCGCCACCGACCGCCGCCTGGTAGCGCGGGCTCGACTTCATCAGCCGCGCGTAGTCGGCAAAGGACTCGGCGTAGCTGGCGTAGGCGCGGAACTTGGCCACCACCTTGTGCGCCTTGCCGCCGATGAACTCGGTGGTCGTGATCTCGGCCACCGGGCCCTTCCAGCTGCCGCTGGCCTTGATGCCGAAGAGGTTGTACGAAGGCGAGCCGTCGCCGTGGCGGATCTCCTCGCGGCCCCACCCAGTCTCCAGCGCCGCCTGCGAGACCATAAAGGCCGCCGGGATGCCGGTGGCGGCCTCGGCCGCGCGCGCCGAGCCGTCGTGCTGCTGCACGAAGCCGGCAGCACCTGTCTGCGGGATGCGCGTCGGCTGCGGCGCGGCCACCAGCGGCGCCGGCGTGTTGTTGGCCGACCCGGTGACCGGGATCGGCCCCGGGCTCAGGCCCATCTGCCGTTCGAGCTGCTTCATGATGGCCTCCGACAAACCGCCCGGCCGGCCCGAGAGTTGGGTCGCGAACTGCATGTCCAGCATGTCGGTGCTCATCTGGCGGCCCGAGGTGGCGCCGTCGCCGTCGACGGCGTCGCCGGCCAGCGTCGTGCTGCGCATGCTCTTCATGAGCTCGTTCATGAACAGGGTCTCGAACTGCCTGGCGGCTTCGCGCACCGCGCCCCTGGGGTCGGCGCCGGCGCGCGAGCGCAGTGCGTCCAGCGACTTGGCGTCGTAGGCCAGGTTGTGGAGCGGCTGTTGCGGAATGGCTGCCATGGTCAGTGGCGCTCGGCCGCCCGAAGGCACTGACGCGTCCCCCGGGGGCAGCGAGCGAAGTGAGCTTGGGGCAGTTTCATGCTGGCCTTTCAAGCCCTGCGGCGCACGGCGCCGCAAGGCGGGTTCAGATCACTTCGATCTCTGCGTGCAGCGCGCCGGCGCTCTTCATCGCCTGCAGGATCGCCAGCAGGTCCAGCGGCGTCGCCCCGAGCGTGTTCAGCGCCTTGACGACGTCGGTCAGCTTGGTGCCGGCCGGCATGTGGATGATGGCGCTGCCCTGCTGGTTGACGTTGATGTCGGTCTTCGCGGTCTGCACCGTCTGGCCGCCCGACAACGGGCCCGGCTGGCTGACCATCGGCGTGGAGGTGATGGTCACCGTGAGGTTGCCGTGCGCCACCGCGCAGGGGCCCAGCGTCACCGCCTCGTTCATCACCAGCGAGCCGGTGCGTGCGTTGAGCACGACGCGCGCCGCAGGCCGCGCCAGCTCCAGCGACAGGTTCTCGATGTCGGACAGGAAGGCCACCCGCGTGCCCTCGCCTTCGGGCATGCGCACGCGCACGCTGCGACCGTCCAGCGCCTGCGCGGTGCCGGCGCCCTTGGCCTTGTTGATGGCCTCGGCGACGCGGCCGGCCGTGGTGTAGTCGCTGGCGTTGAGGCCGAGCTGGATCGAGTCGCCCAGCAGCGCCGGCGTCGGCACCGAGCGCTCGACGCTGGCACCGTCGGGGATGCGCCCGGCCGCCAGGTGATTGATCTGGACCTTGGCGCCGCCGGCCGACGCCCCGGCGCCGCCGACGATCAGGTTGCCCTGGGCGAGCGCGTAGATCTGGCCGTCGGCGCCCTTCAGCGGCGTGGCGATCAGCGTGCCGCCGCGCAGGCTCTTGGAGTTGCCGAGCGAGGACACGTTGACATCGATGGCCTGCCCCGGCAGCGCGAAGGCCGGCAGCTGCGCCGTCACCAGCACCGCGGCCACGTTCTTGGGCTGCATCGCCACGCCCGGCGGCAGCGTCACGCCCATCTGCTGCAAGAGTGCGGTCAAGCTCTGCGTCGTGAACGGCGTCTGCGTCGCCTGGTCGCCGGTGCCGTCCAGGCCGACCACCAGGCCGTAACCCAGCAAGGGGTTGCTGCGCACGCCCTGCACCGCGGCCACTTCCTTGACGCGCACCGCGCCGGCGGCCGGCGACGGCCACCACAGCGCTGCCGTGGCGGCCAGGAAGGCCAGTGCCACGGTCCAGCGCAGCAGCCGGTCCGAGACCTGCGGCGGCGGCTGTTCGAGCGGTTCGTGCATGGAGCTTTCCATCAGATGGGCAACACGTTGAGGAAGGCGCGGGACAACCAGCCGATGGCCTGCGCTTCGGCCTGCTGGCCGCGTCCGCGCTGCTCCAGCCGCACGTTGGCGATGGCGCTGCTGGTGATCGAATTGCCGCTCTGGATGGCGCGCGGGTCGACCTGGCCCGAGAAGCGCAGCACGTCGACGTTTTCGTTGACGCCGATCTGCTTCTCGCCGGCGATCAGCAGGTGGCCGTTGGGCAACACGCCGCGCACGATGACGGTGATGGTGCCGCTGAAGTCGTTGCTGCTCTCGGTGGTGCCCTTGCCCGAGAACTTGTTGGCGGTGCTGCCTTCGGCCGTCGCGCGCGCAAAGGCAGAAGGCCTGACGCCCGGCAGCGCGCTGATGCCGGCCGACAGCGAGCCGCCCTTGTCGACCGAGCTCGTCGACTTCTGCGTGGCGCTGATCTTCTCGACGATCTGCACCGTCAGCGTGTCGCCGGCCAGCCGCGCGCGGTGGTCCTCGAACAGCGGCCGGTAGCTGGCGGCCTGGAACAGCGAACCGTTGTGGATCACCGGCGGTGCTGGCTCGGCCACCAGCACCGGCAGCATGTCGCTCATCTGCACGCGCGGGCTGAGCATGCCGCAGCCGGCCAGCAGCAAGGGCGCTGCCGCGGCGAGCAGGCGCGCGAAGTGATGCGCGAAGTGATGCGCGAAGTGATGCGCGAAAGGCCTCCCGAGAAGCCGCGCGAAGGACGACCCGGCGCTCGACGCGGCGCTCACAGCTGCGCCAGACGCTGCAGCATCTGGTCCGAGGTCTGGATGGCCTTGGAGTTGAGTTCGTAGGCGCGCTGGGTGGCGATCATCGACACGAGTTCTTCGACGACGTTGACGTTGCTGCCTTCGACCCAGCCGTTCTGCACCGTGCCCAGAGCGCCGCTGCCGGGGGCGCCGGCGTTGGGTGCGCCCGAGGCCGCGGTCTCGGCGTACAAGTTGCCGCCGCGCGAGTCCAGGCCGGCCGGATTGATGAACGAGACCAGCTGCATCTGGCCCAGCACCTGCGGCGCCACCTGTCCGGCGACGCTGGCGCTGACGGTGCCGTCGGCCGCGACGGTGAAGGAGGTCGCGTTCGCCGGCACCGTGATGCCCGGCTGCACCGGGTAGCCGGCGTTGGTGACGAGCGCGCCGTTGGCGTCGACCTGGAAGGCACCGTCGCGCGTGTAACCGGTGGTGCCGTCGGGCAGCTGGACCTGGAAGAAGCCCTGGCCCTTGATCGCGATGTCGAAGTTGTTGCTGGTCTGCTGCAGCGCGCCGCCGCTGAAGTTGCGCGTGCTCGCCGCGGCGCGCACGCCCAGGCCGACCTGCAGACCGGTCGGCAGCTGGCTCTGGTCGGAGCTGGCCGCGCCGGCGGCGCGCAGGTTCTGGTACATCAGGTCCTCGAACACCACGCCGGCGCGCTTGAAGCCGTTGGTGCCGACGTTGGCCAGGTTGTTGGAGATGGCGTCCAGCTTCGTCTGCTGGCCTTCCATGCCGGTCTTGGCGATCCACAGGGAACGGATCATGGTGCGGTGTCCTTCAGTTGAGCGGCCATCTTCGGCGCGACCGAAGGGCCCCGGCGGGCGAAAAAGAGGCCGGCATGCCGGCCTTCTCTGTCGCCATGCCGCGCCGTGCGGCACTACTGGGGCACTACGGCGGCGCTACTGCGGCGCCAGCAGCTTGGCGGCGCCCTGCTCGCGTTCTTCGGCGCCCTTGAGCATCTTCATCTGCTGCTCGAACTGGCGCGCGGCGGAAATCATCGCCACCATCGTCTCGACGGCGCTGACGTTGGAGCCTTCGAGCGCGGCGCCTTGCACGCGGGCCGTCGCGTCCAGCGGCAGTTCGCCATCGGCGGCGCGGAAGAGGCCGTCGGTGCCGCGGTTCAGCGGCGCCTCGGGCGTCACCAGCTTCAGCCGGCCGACCTGCTGCGGTCGGCCGCCGCCGGCGGTGGTGGTGATGCTGCCGTCGACGGCGATCTCGACCGCGGCATTGACACCCACCGTGATCGGCCCGCCGTCGCCCAGCACCGGCAGCCCGCCGGGCGTGACGAGCTGGCCTTCGGGGTTGACCTGCAGCGAGCCGGCACGGGTGTAGGCCTCGGTGCCGTCCAGCGCCTGCACCGCCAGCCAGGCGTTGCCCTGCATCGCGACGTCGAGCGCACGGCCGGTGCTTTGCACCGGGCCGGAGCGGGCGTCGTGGCCGATCGTCGACTCGAGCGCAAAGACGCGCGTGGTCGCGCCATCGCCGCGCACCGGCACGGCGCGGAAGGCCTGCATCTCGGCGCGGAAGCCGTTGGTCGAGGCGTTGGCCAGGTTGTTGGCCAGCGAGTCCTGGCGCTGCAGCGTGGCCTTGGCACCGGCCATCGACAGGTAGATGAGGCGGTCCATGGCAGCTCAGCGCAATGCAGCCGGCTTCAGCGCAGGTTGACCAGCGTCTGCAGCACCTGGTCCAGCGTCTTGATCGTCTGCGCGTTGGCCTGGTACGAGCGCTGGGCGGTGATCATGTCCACCAGCTGCTTGGTGAGGTCGATGTTGGACTCCTCCAGCGCGCCGGCCTGCAGCAGGCCACGGCTGCCGCCGCCGGGGTCTCCGCGCGTGGGGTCGCCGCTCTCGTAGGTGGAGACCCAGGCGTTGCTTCCGGTGGGCTGCAAGCCTTGCGGATTGCGGAATGTGGCCAGTTCAATCTGGCCCGCGGCCTTGGACTGGCCGTTGGAGTAACGCGCCATGATGATGCCGTTGCCTTCGACAGTGATCGCAGTCAGCAGGCCTGGGGCGAACCCGTTCTGTCCGATGTTGGTCGGACCGAAGGGCGTGCCGAACTGGGTCGCGGCGCCGAAGTCCAGCATGATGCCGGTGATCGGCAGCGTGTCGAAGCCCCGGCTGCCCACGGTGGCCGGAACGTCCATGGCCAGAGGGGCCGTCGGCGACAGCGGAGCGCTGCCGTCGCTGGCGAAGCTGAGGGTGCTGACGGGCTGCGGGTCTCCCGCCGTGCCCGCCACGGTGACGCCGTTGGCGGTGGCAAAGACGTTCCAGGTGTCAGTCGCGGACTTCTGGAGGAAAAACGTCATCACCACGTCCTGGCCTTTGGCGTCGAAGACGGTCAATCCGGTGGCGTTGTTGAAGGTCGATGGATCGCTGAAATCGATCAGCGGCGTGGTGCCCGGCGCCGTGATGCTCTGGCGGGCGTCGACGTTGAATTCCAGATCGATGCTGGACGTCGCCTGCGGCTTGACGCCGACGGTCGGCAGGCGCAGCGCCGAAGTCGTACCCGGCAGGATGACGCCGTTGTTGTCGGCCTGGTAGCCGACCAGCCGGGCCTGCGAGTTGTTGACGATGTAGCCGTCGCGGTTGACCTTGAACTGGCCGTTGCGCGTGTACGAGATCGGGTTCGTACCTTCCTGGACCTGGAAAAACCCGGCACCGTTGATCGCCAGGTCCATGGGGTTCTCCGTCGTGCTGATGTTGCCCTGGGTGAACTGCTGCGCCACGGCCGCCACGTTGACGCCGATGCCCACCGCGGTGTTGCTGCCGCCACCGAGCGCGTTGGCGTAGACATCGGCGAATTCGGCGCGCGCGATCTTGGTTCCGAAGGTGTTGGCATTGGCGATGTTGTTGCCGATGATCTCGAGGCTCTTGCTGGTGGCGTTGAGGCCGGAGACGCCTTGTTGGAAGCTCATGGGTTTTCCTTCGGGTGATGGATCAGTTGAAGCCCTTGACGTCGCTGTAGGCGACGGGGCCGCTGTGGGTGGTCTGCAGAACCAGGCTGTTGCCGACGGTGTGCACGGCCTCGACGCGGTCACGCATCAGCGGCGTGGCGGGCACGGCAGCGGTGCCGTTGCTGGCCACGACGCGGAAGCGGTAGCCGGGGTCGTCGGCGAGGCCGGCACCGCCCCAGGTGAAGCTGTGCGGGCCCGGCGGCTGGCTGCCCAGGTCGAGCGTGTCGACGATCCGCCCGGCGGGGCTCAACACTTCGATCTTGACGCGCTCGGCCGTGCTGGACATGTCGAAGCCGGCGACCGCGGCGCCGTTGGCCAGCGGCAGGCGGTCGCCCTTGACCGTGATGTCGCGACCGACCAGCGAGGCGCCGGTCAATGCCTGCAGCTGCACGAACTGGGTGTTCAGGCCGTCGACGGTGGTGTTGAGCTTCTCGATGCCGTTGACGGTGTTGATCTGCGCCATCTGGCTCGTGATCTGCGCGTTGTCCATCGGGTTGAGCGGATCCTGGTTCTGCATCTGCGTGACCAGCAGCTTGAGGAACCGGTCGGCGCTGCCGGCGTCATTGGCGGTCTTGGGCGTCGCGGTGCTCACCGGGTTGAGCGCGGCGTAGGGGTTGACGGCGGTGGTGGTGACCATGGCGGGCTCTCGGTGTCAGCGGCAGGGACGCGGGGCTTCAGCCCTGGCCCATCTGCAGCGTCTTTTGCAGCAGGCTGCGGGCGGTGTTCATGACCTCGACGCTGTTCTGGTACGAGCGCGACGCGGAGATCATGTTCACCATCTCCTCCACCGGGTTGACGTTGCTGTAGGTGACGTAGCCCTCGGTGTTGGCGCTCGGGTGCTTGGGGTCGTGCACGCGGCGGCCGGGGCTGTTGTCCTCGGCGATCGTCGACACGCGCACGCCGACGCTGGCGTCGGCCGAACCGGCCCTGCCGCTGCCGCCGCCCGCCATGAGCGCGGTCTGGAACACGACCTGGCGCGCCTTGTAGGCGGCGCCGTCGGGGCCGGCCACGGTGTCGGCATTGGACAGGTTGGAGGCGACCACGTTCAGGCGCTGGCTCTGCGCGCTGATGGCGCTGCTGGCGACGTCGAAGATGCGGAGCATGCTCATGGCGATCAACCTTGCGTGTGGCTGCGCATCGCTTCGAGCGCGGTGCGGACGTTGCCGTTGATGAAGCGCAGCGAGGCGTCGTACTTCAAGGCGTTGTCCATGAAGTTGGCGCGCTCGCGGTCCATGTCCACCGAGTTGCTGTCCAGGTTGGCCTGCAGCGGCTTGACGTAGGCGAGCGTCGGCTGGGCTTGGCCGCTGGCCGAGGTGCGCGTCATGACGCCGGCGGCGATGTCCTGGCCGATGCGGCCCGGGCCTTCGGCGCGGCCGGGCACCGGCTCGCGGGCGGCCGTCGCTGCGCGCAGCGTGGCAGCGAAGTCGAAGTCGCGTGCCTTGAAACCGGGCGTGTCGGCGTTGGCGATGTTGCCGGCGATCAGGCGCTGCCGCTCCGAGCGCAGTACCAGAGCCTGGGCCTGGAAATCCAGTGCAGCGGTCAGGCGAGGGATCATGCGGTGCTCCTTGCAGGCGGCGGGCGGCCCAACGGGCGCCATGGAGCGGAATTCTGGTTGGCGGGGTGGCCAGGAAAGGACCGAATAGAACGCCGGAAAGCGGCCAATTCGCACCCTGCCCCGGCGCCGCGCTGGCTACAGTTCCCTTCGTGAAAGTCCGCCTCACCCTGCCCCTGACGCTGCCGCTGCGGCTGCGCAATCACCTGCTGGTCCTGGCCTGCACGCTGGCGCCGCCTGCCTGGGCGCAGGTCCATCCGGCCGGCGCCGGCATCACGCCCGAAGTGCTGGCCCAGGCGCTGCAACTGGCCGCGCAGGCTGCGCAGGCCCTGGCCCCGCCCAAGGCCCGCGTCGTGGCGCTGCCCGGCGCGCTGGACTCGCGACTGACCCTGGCGCCTTGCGACCGCGTGCAGCCCTTCCTGCCTGCCGGCGTGCCGCCCTGGGGTCGCAGCCGGGTCGGGCTGCGCTGCACCCAGGGGCCGGTGGCCTGGCAGGTCTATCTGCCGGTCACGGTCCAGGTCTGGGCACCGGCGCCGGTGGCCCAGGCCGCGCTGCCCATGGGCGCGCGGCTGGACGGCTCGCAACTGGCGCTGGCCGATGTCGACTGGGCGGCCAGCACCTCGCCGCCGGCGGCCACGGCCGCCGAGCTGCAGGACCGCCAGCTCGCCCGTCCGGTGCCCGCCGGCCAGCCGCTGCGCGCCGCCGACCTCAAGGCGCGCCACTGGTTTGCCCAGGGCGACACCGTGCGCATCGTCGCCCAGAGCGCGGGTTTCTCGATCAGCACCGAAGGCCAGGCCATGGGCCCCGGCATCGAAGGCCAGAGCGTGCGCGTGCGCACCGAATCCGGCCGCGTGCTGGTCGGCCAGCCGGTCGGTGAACGCCGCGTGGAGCTCAACCTGTGAAGCCGGCACTTCGGCTCGTCTGTCCCCCCGGTTCAGGGGGAGAAGCAGTTTTTTTTCGGTTCGGGCTAAAGTCGGCCCCGCCTCTGTCCGATACAGCGTTGGTGGCGTTGGGAGTGCACCCCTGCCGTGCCCCTAACAGGAGATCATCATGAAAATCGGTCCTCTCGACAACAAACCCCCGGTGACCCCGGCCGCAACGGAGCGCAAGTCTGCAATTGCAGCCCAGCCGCCAGTCGCCGAAGCCAGCACCCAAGTCGAGCTGTCGTCAGCGGCGACCGCGCTCACGGGCGCCGGGTCCGACGCAACCTTCGATGCCGGCAAGGTCGAGCGCATTGCGCAAGCCATCCGCGACGGCAAGTTCACGATCAACGCCGAGGCCATCGCCGACAAGCTGATCGTCAATGCGCAGGATCTGCTCGGCCGCAAGGCGAACTGATCCCCGCCACGCGCATGATCCACTCCTCTGCCGAAGTCGCCGCCGTGCAGCACGCAGCCGAACTGGAGCGGCCGCTGGCTGCCGTCGAAGAGCAGTTGCTGGCGCTGGGCGCAGCGCTGCACTGCCAGGACATCGGCGCCGTCGATCGTGCGGCGGCCGACCTGCACCTGGCGCTGGCCGCGGCCGTCGATCACTTCGCGCAGGCTGCGCGACGCGGCGGCGTGCCCCTGCCTTTGCGCCACCGCCTGGCGCTGGCCAGCGGCCAGGTCGCAGCACAGCGCGAAGCGCTGGCGCGTGCCACGGCATCGCTGGACCGCGCCATCGACGTGCTCATTCCGCGCACCGCGAACGGCGCCCTGTACTCCGCCACCGGCGGCAGCGACCGGCCTTCGTACACGGGCGGCATGCTGGCCTGAGCATTCGGCGGCGGCCATCAGAAAAAAACCGGCGACTGCCGGTTTTCTGCTTTCTGGGGCGAGAGGGTTTCAGAGGCCTCGAGTCCGCCGCGACCCGCCTTCGCAAGCGCCTGGCCGTGACGGCTGGGCGCCGCACGCGCCGCGGGGCGCGCAGACCGCCTTCACCACTCGCGCAGCCGCGTGCGCAGGCGCGCGATGCTCTGGCTGTGCAGCTGGCAGACGCGGCTCTCGGTCACACCGAGCACCGCCGCGATCTCCTTCAGGTTCATGTCGTGCTCGTAGTACATGCTCATCACGTACTGCTCACGTTCGGGCAGGTTCTTGATCGCCTCGACCAGCGCTTCGCGCATGCGCTGGTCCTGCAGCCGCGCGATCGGGTTCGAGTCGGCATCGAGCACGTGGCGGTCGAGGTAGTCGTCGTCACCATCGTCGCCGCTCATGTCCTCCAAGTAGATGAGCTGCGTGCCACGCACCTTGCCCAGCAGCGACTGGTAGTCCTCCAGGCTCAGCCCCATCTCGCGCGCGATCTCGCCTTCGCTGGGCGCGCGGCCGAAGCGCTGCTCGAGCTTGTGCACCGCGGCCTCGATGCTGCGCTGGTGGCGGCGGTCGCCGCGGCTCATCCAGTCGTTGCCGCGCAGCTCGTCGAGCATGGCGCCGCGGATGCGCTGGGTGGCGAAGGTCTCGAACTGCACACCCTGGCCGGGATCGAAGCGCGACAGCGCGTCCGACAGGCCGATCATGCCGACCTGGATCAGGTCGTCGAGTTCGACGTTGGCGGGCAGCTTGGCAATCATCTGGTGCGCGAGGCGGCGCACGAGCGGGCTGTACTGCTTGAGCAGTGCCCCGGAGTCGAGTTGTCCCTTGGCGGTGTACATGGCGGGCCTCTATCGGAAAGCGGTTCGGGCAGGAGTCACGGGGCTGGCGGTCGGCGCGGACAGGGTCCGCACGTCTTCGTCCAGCGCCAGTTGCGCGGCCAGCAGGCTGGCCAGCGCGGCATCGGGCGGTGCGCCGGGGTCGCCCGCAGGGTCGATCACGGCGGTGTGCAGCAGCAGCGCGCCCAGGAAGGTCTCGGCGCAGCCCGACAGGCTGTGCGCAATCGCTGCCACGCGGGGCGACTGCGGCGGCGCGGCCAACAGCAGGTCGAAGGTCATCAGCGAGCAGCGCCCGGCCAGCAGCTTGGCACCGGCGTAGGCATGCTTGATGCTGTCGGGGTGGTCGGCGCCCAGCAGCATGGGCCGCGCGGCGCGGCGCTTGAACACGCGCACCAGATCCGGCGCGTCGGCGTGCAGCAGCACCACTTCGGCTTTCGGTGCGGCACGGCCGAGCGCGTCGAGGAACGAACCCGCACAGCCGCGGGTGTCGACATAGGCCATCGGCAGGCCCCGCGCCGCCAGGTAGGCGACACGCGGCGACAGGTGCTCGATGCAGGCGCCGAGGTCCAGCGCCGCGAGCTCGTGCGGCGGTGGCGAGGCGGCGGCGGCGTCGACCACCAGCACCTGGCGTCCCGGCGCGGCGAGCACGGCGGCCAGCCGGTCGAGCACGACGCCGCTGAACGGCACGTAGGGGTTGGCCGCCAGCGGCAGCACGACGCGGCGCCGGCCGGCGAACATGCGCCGCAGGCCGTCGGCCTGGTCCAGCGGCGCCGGGCGGGATGAAGCGTAGAAGTCGTGCATGGAGGAGCCTGCGCCGCCGCCCGGTCAGAGGCCGGCGGCCATCGCCGTGCTGCGCGCCGGCATGCCGGCGAAGACCAGGTTGACGTCGCCTTCGTCGAGTTGCCAGGCGGCACCGCCGCCGCCCTTGAGCGCACGCTGCACCAGGGCGTTGGCCGACAGGCGGTGCCAGTCCTCGGGCACGCGCTGGCCGTTGGCCACCGCCAGCACCTTGAGCTTGTGGCGGATCATCGCGTCCAGCGCCGGCGCCAGCTTGACCGCTTCGTCGAGCTTGGACAGCACGATGCCGCGGCAGGCCGGCGCACCATAGGCCGCCAGCTGGTCCTCGATCGTCTCGCCCTGCGCCGAGGCGTTGATGACGAGCAGCTTGTTGATCGAGCGGTGCGAGATCATGTCCAGCAGTTCGCGTGTGCGGCTGTCGCGCTGCGCCATGCCGGCGCTGTCGATGAGCACCATGCGCTTGCCCGACAGCAGGTCGAGCAGGTCCTCGAGCGACGCCCGGTCGTGTGCGGTGTGCACCGGCACGCCGAGGATGCGGCCGTAGGTGCGCAGCTGTTCGTGGGCCGCGACGCGGTAGGCGTCCAGCGTCACCAGGCCGAGTTCGGCCGCGCCGTGGCGGGCAGCGAAGGCGGCGGCGAGCTTGGCGGTGCTGGTGGTCTTGCCGACGCCGGTGGCGCCGATCAGCGCGTAGACGCCGCCGGCGTCCTCGAGCGACGTGTCGCGCTCGCCGGTGGCCAGGTTGCGCTCGATCACGCCAGCGGCCCAGTTCATCTCGTCGACCTCGGCCGGCAGGCCTTCGAGCAGCTTGCGCACCAGCGCTGGCGAAAAACCGGTGGCGAGCAGGCGCTGCGCCAGTTGCGCCTGGCGCGGCTGGCGTTGCAGCTTCTCCATGAAGGCCAGGGCACCGAAGCGCTGCTCGATCAAGCCGCGCATCGAGCGCAGCTCGCCCATCATCTCGATCTGGTCGGCCTGGCCGCGGGCCACGGCCGCTGCAGGCACGGGGCCGTCGGCGCGCGCCACCGGCGCTGCAGGGATCGCCGGCAGCGCTGGCGCGGGCGTCGCCTGCGCCAGCGCGGCAGGGCTGGCCAGCACCGGCTCGCCGGGGCTCAGTTCCTCGCGCAGCACCGGCACCTGGCGCGACGCCGCCTGGCGCGAACGCGCCGCGGCAATGGGCGCCACCACCGGCGCCGGCGCCTCGGCCACGACCTCGCTGGCGAGCTGCGCCTCGCGCCGCTTGAGCATGCGCTGGCGCACGTAGTCCTGGAACGACAGCGTGCTCATCTGCAACTGCTCGACGTCTTGCGCCACGTCGTCGTCGAACACCGGCTCCAGGCGCTCGCCGGCGCGCGGCGCGGGCTTGGCCGGCGCCGGCGCGGTCTCGCGCGGCTGCACGATGTTGGTCTGCGGGCGCGGCGGCTCGGCTGCGGCGCCGACGCGCTCGAGCTGCTGCACGCTCTCGGGCGCCATCGCCAGCACCTCGACGCCTTCCGGGCACGGCCGGGTGGACATCACGACCGCGTCGTCGCCAAAGGCCTGGCGCACGAGCGCCAGCGCATCGCGGCTGGTGCGGGCAGTGAAACGCTTGAGGTTCATGCCGCCTCCCGCCGAGCCGTCTCAAGGGAGGCACGCCCCCTTCGGGGGCAGCGAACGAATGTGAGCTTGGGGGTCATGCGCTTGCTCCGATGATCGATGCGATGCGGATCGAATGGGTTTCAGGGATCTCGCTGTGGCCCAGCACCTTCAGCCGCGGCGCGGCTCGGCGCAGCAGGCGTGCCATCGGCGCGCGGATCAGGTCTGGCACCAGCAGGCACGCCGGCAGGCCCAGGTCTTCCTGGCGCCGTGCGGTGTCAGCGGCACTCTTGGTCAGCGTGTCGGCCACGCCAGGGTCCAGCGCGGCGCCGTGGGGCGAGTTCAGGGCCTGCGTCACCAGGCGCTCCAGTTCGGGCGCCAGCGCGATGACGTCGAGTTCCTTCACCGGGCCGTAGATCTGCTGCACGATGGTCGCCGACAGGTGGACGCGGATGCGGCGCGCCAGTTCGCCGGGGTCGGTGACGGTGGCGGCATGTTCGGCCAGGCACTCGACGATCGAGCGCATGTCGCGGATGTGCACGCCCTCTTCCAGCAGCAGTTGCAGCACACGTTGCAGGGTGGCGATTCCAACCATCTTGGGCACGACGTCTTCGATCAGTTTGGGGGCCAGCTTGGTCACGTGCTCGACGAGCGACTGGGTCTCGACGCGGCCCAGCAGGCGCGCGGCGTTGACCTGCATCAAGTGTGAAAGATGGGTCGCCACGACGGTGGCGCAATCAACAACCGTAAACCCCGCCATTTGCGCCATCTCCTTGTGGCGCTCGTCGATCCACACCGCGGGCAGCCCGAAGGCCGGGTCGGTGGTGCGGGCGCCGGGCAGCTGCTGCTGGATGGAAGCGGACACGCCACCGGGGTTGATGGCCAGCAACTGCCCCGGGTTGGCCTCGCCCTCGCCGACCACGGCGCCGCGCAGCGTGACGCGGTACATGCCCGGCTTGAGCTCGACCAGGTTGTCGCGGATGTGCACCGGCGGCGGCAGGAAGCCGACGTCCTGCGCGAACTTCTTGCGCACGCCCTTGATGCGCGCCAGCAAATCGCCTTGTCGCGCCTTGTCGACGAGCGCGATCAGCCGGTAGCCGACCTCCAGGCCCAGGGTGTCCACGGGCGTCAGGTCGTCCCAACTCGCTTCGGCGCTGGCCGCCTGGACCTCGGCGCCGATGCTGCGCTCGGGTTTCATGGCCTCGGCGCGGCGCTTCTTCGTCAACTGCCAGGCCAGCAGGCCCAGGCTGCCCGCCACCATCAGGAACACCAGGTGCGGCATGCCCGGCACCAGGCCGAGCAGGCCGACGACGCCGGCCGCCACGCCCAGGGCCTGCGGCGAGTCGAAGACCTGGCCGCGGATCTGGGTGCCGATGTCCTGTTCCTTTCCCACGCGCGACACCACCATCGCGCTGGCGACGCTGATCAGCAGCGCCGGGATCTGCGCCACCAGCGCGTCGCCCACCGCCAGCGTGACGTAGCTCGACGCCGCCTGGCCGGCGCTCATGCCGTGCATCGACAGGCCGATGATGAAGCCGCCGACGATGGTGATGAAGAGGATCAGCAGGCCCGCCATCGCGTCGCCGCGCACGAACTTGCTGGCGCCGTCCATGCTGCCGAAGAAGTCGGCTTCCTCGGCCACTTCCAGCCGCCGCTGGCGCGCCATCTTCTCGTCGATCAGGCCGGCATTCAAGTCGGCGTCGATCGCCATCTGCTTGCCCGGCATGGCGTCGAGCGCGAAGCGCGCGCCGACCTCGGCGATGCGCTCGGCGCCCTTGGTGACGACGACGAAGTTGATGACGACGAGGATCGCGAACACGATCAGGCCGACGGCGAAGTTGCCGCCGAT
This sequence comes from Rubrivivax sp., assembly GCA_043760065.1. Taxonomy (GTDB): domain Bacteria; phylum Pseudomonadota; class Gammaproteobacteria; order Burkholderiales; family Burkholderiaceae_C; genus Rubrivivax. Next base: position 228 of record JAYUPN010000411.1, on the reverse strand, counting down.
CAGGAAGTGGCCGAAAGCCTCGATCACCTGCCCTGCGGCGCCCGGGCCGGTGTGGCCTTCCATCAGCACGACGCGCGTCGAGGCCACGTTCAGGCTCAGCCGCAGCAGCGTCGTCACCAGCAGCACGGTGGGCAGCGCCGCGAAGTCCAGCGGCTTGACCATCTGCGCCGAGACCATCATCACGACGAGCGCCAGCGCGATGTTGAAGGTGAACAGCAGGTCGAGCAC
>JAYUPN010000410.1:0-16534 GCA_043760065.1 Rubrivivax sp. | reverse complement strand
CTGACCTGAGCCCATGAACGACCTCTTCGATCCTCCTCCCCCCGATCCCGCCGACGCTCTCTCGCTGGGCGACTACGCGCAGCGCGCCTACCTGGAATACGCGCTGTCGGTGGTCAAGGGCCGCGCCTTGCCCGACGTCTGCGACGGCAACAAGCCGGTGCAGCGGCGCATCCTGTACTCGATGTTCCGCATGGGGCTGGCGTATTCCGGTGCCGGCGCCGGCAGCGCGCCGCGGCCGGTGAAGAGCGCACGCGTGGTCGGCGACGTGTTGGGCAAGTACCACCCGCACGGCGACAGCGCGGCCTACGACGCGCTGGTGCGCATGGCGCAGAACTTCGCCCAGCGCTACCCGCTGATCGACGGCCAGGGCAACTTCGGCAGCCGCGACGGCGACGGCGCGGCGGCGATGCGCTACACCGAGGCCCGCCTGGCGCCGATCGCACGGCTGCTGCTGGACGAGATCGACGAAGGCACGGTCGACTTCCAGCCCAACTACGACGGCAGCGAACAAGAGCCGCGCCTGCTGCCGGCGCGCTTGCCCTTCGTGCTGCTCAACGGCGCCAGCGGCATCGCGGTCGGGCTGGCCACCGAAGTGCCCAGCCACAACCTGCGCGAGGTGGCCGCGGCCGCGGTGGCGCTGCTGAAGAACGACAAGCTGTCCGACGAAGAGCTGTACACGCTGCTGCCGGCGCCCGACTTCCCTGGCGGCGGCCAGATCATCAGCCCGGTGGTCGACATCCGCGAGGCCTACCGCAACGGCCGCGGCAGCATCAAGGTGCGCGCGCGCTGGGTCATCGAGGAACTGGCGCGCGGCCAGTGGCAGCTGGTGGTGGGCGAGCTGCCGCCGGGCACCAGCAGCCAGAAGGTGCTGGAAGAGATCGAAGAGATCACCAACCCCAAGGTCAAGACCGGCAAGAAGGCGCTGCTGCAGGAACAGGTGCAGCTGAAGGCTTCCGTGCTGTCGGTGCTGGACGCGGTGCGCGACGAATCCAACAAGGAAGCCGCGGTGCGGCTGGTGTTCGAGCCCAAGAGCCGCACCGTCGAGCCCGCCGAGCTGATCACCACGCTGCTGGCGCACACCAGCCTGGAAAGCAGCGTGCCGATGAACCTGACGATGGTCGGCCTGGACGGCCGCCCGGTGGGCAAGGGGCTGCGCCGCATCCTGCAGGAGTGGGTCGACTTCCGGCTGGCGACGGTGGAGCGGCGGACGCGCCACCGCCTGCAGAAGGTGCTGGACCGCATCCATGTGCTCGAGGGCCGGCAGCTGGTGCTGCTGAACATCGACGAGGTGATCCGCATCATCCGCAACGCCGACGAGCCCAAGGCGGCGCTGATCGAGCGCTTCTTGCTCAGCGAGCGCCAGGCCGAGGACATCCTCGAGATCCGCCTGCGCCAGCTGGCGCGGCTGGAGGCCCTCCGCATCGAGCAAGAGCTGAAGGAGCAGCGCGAGCAGCAAGGCAAGCTCGAGGACATCCTGGCCAGCCCGACCGCGCTCAAGCGCACGGTGATCAAGGAGATCGAGGCCGACGCCAGGATGCACGGCGACGAGCGCCGCACGCTGATCCAGGAAGAGAAGAAGGCGGTGGCCGAGATCAAGGTCATCGACGAGCCGGTGACCGTGGTGATCAGCATGAAGGGCTGGGTGCGCGCGCTCAAGGGCCACGAGGTCGACGCCGCGACGCTGGCCTTCAAGCCCGGCGACGTGCTGTACGGCACCTTCACCTGCCGCAGCGTCGACACGATCTTGGTCTTTGGCAGCAACGGCCGCGTCTACAGCGTGAGCGCCGCGCTGCTGCCCGGCGGGCGCGGCGACGGCGTGCCGATCACGACGCTGATCGACCTCGAAGCCGGCAGCCAGGTCGCGCACTACTTTGCCGGCGCCGCCGACGCCACGCTGCTGCTGTCCAACACCGGCGGCTTCGGCCTGCTGGCCAGGGCCGGCGACATGGCGGGCCGCAACCGCGGCGGCAAGGCCTTCCTGACGCTCGAGCCGGGCCACCTCGTGCTGCCGCCGGTGGTGGTGGCGGCCGCGCACCGCCAGGTGGCGTGCCTGGCGATCGACGGTCGCCTGCTGCTGTTCGCGCTCGACGAGCTGAAGCTGCAAGCCAAGGGCGGCAAGGGGCTGACGCTGATGGACGTCGACGCCCAGGTGCCGCTGGTCAGCGTCGCCAGCTGCGCCGACACGCTGCTGGTGCAGGGCAGCGGCCGCGGCGGCAAGGCCAGGGAAGAGCTGCTCAAAGGTGCGGCGCTGGCCGCGCATGCGGGCCGCCGCGCGCGCAAAGGCCACAAGGTCGAGGGCCTGCAGAAGGCCCTGCGCGTCGTCGCGCCCTGACTACGCGGGCGGGCCGCGTGGTGGCCCCTGTAGTGGCCCCTGTAGTGGCCCCTGTGGTGGCCCCCGCGAACACGGGGGCCGCCGGCGCGGTCTGCCTCGGCGCCGCCGCGTGCGTGACTTGCATCACCCCGATCGGGCCCCTCGATCCGGGGTCACACCTCGACTCCAGGAGATGTGCAACCGCAGCTTCGTGCGCAGACTCGGTGCATCGAGAGACCGGCGCGTTGGGCGACCGGTTGGATGACGGAAAACAAGATGCGCACCCCGGTCCTTCCATCGTTTGCAGCTTCGGTCCTGTTGGCTTGTTCGCTGGCCTGCCCGGCCGCAGAAGTCACGCTCACCGGCTGGGCCTTCGGCCGCGGCAGCACCGTGCAGGCCATCGGGTCGGCACTGGCTGGCGGGTCGTACAACGGCTGGGCCGGCGGCTTCGGCGGCCGGCTTGACGATGCGGGGTTGTTCAACACGACGTCGTTCCTGACCTACTGCGTCGAGCTCGAAGAGTCGTTCGGGTTCGGTGCCACCGCAATGAGCGGCTACACGATCGTCGAAGGCGCCCGCTACTTCAAGGCCCGCCGCGCGCTCGCACCCAGCCGCCCCGACGGCGAGTTGGTCACCGAGCGCCTGGGCCAGTTGATGACCTGGATGAACGCCGACCCGGGCCGCGTCGACAGCGCCGAGGAGTCGACGGCGATGCAACTGGCGCTGTGGAACGCGGTCTACGACACCGACTGGTCGCTCGCCGGCGCGGCCAGCTTCGGCGACCTCAGCGGCCACCAGCCGATGGCCACGGCGATGCTGGCCGGCGCGCGCACCGTGAGCAACCGCTACGACGTGTTCGTGCTCACGCGCTCGGGCCGGCAGGACTTCCTGCTCGGCGCGCTGCGCGTGCCCGAGCCGGGCAGCCTGGCGCTGGCCGGCCTGGCGCTGGCGGTGCTGCCGCTGCTGCGCCGGCGCCGCGCCCGCGACGTGCCCGCCGGGGCGCCTACAGCGGCCGGCGCAGCACGCGCGCAGCGATCAGGCCGAGCGCGATGAACAGCGTCAGGCTGTAGAACTCGTAGGGCACGCCGGCGAGCTTGACGGCGGCGTCAGCGCAGCTGGCATACGCCGCGAAGACCTGCGGCAGCAGGTTGTCGAGCCCGAGGCCGTTGACGACGCGGTCGGCCAGCGTCAGGTTGCACGAGGTGCTGCTGGCGGCCACGAAGTGCTGCCACAGCGCGGCCGCCACGCCGGCGGCGGCCAGCAGCAGCATCAGGCCGGCGCTGAGCAGCCGTGCCCGGCGCTCGGCCAGCAGCAAGCCCGGCAGCGCGGCGAGCGTGATGGACACGAAGATCAGCCGCTGCAGCACGCACCACGGGCACGGCAACATGCCGAACACGTGCTGCGTCACCAGCGCCGTGGCCACTGCGGCCGGGCCGATGGCCGCACCCAGGGCGAGCCAGCTTCGCGGTCCCGCCATCAGGCGACTTCGGCGATCAGTTCGATCTCGACGCAGGCGCCCATCGGCAGCTGCGCGACGCCGAAGGCGCTGCGTGCATGGGCGCCGACCTCGGCACCGAAGACCTGGCTCAGCAGCTCGCTGCAGCCGTTGGTCACGAGGTGGTGTTCGGTGAAGGTGGCGGTGCTGTTGACCAGGCTCAGCACCTTGACGATGCGGCGCACCTGGGCGAGGTCGCCGACGGCGGCCTGCAGCGTGCCCATCAGGTCGATGGCCACGGCGCGCGCCGCGCCCTTGCCTTCCTCGGTGTTCATCGTCAGTCCGAGCTGGCCGACCCAGGCCTTGCCGCCCTGCTTGGCGATGTGGCCGCTGATGAACACCAGGTTGCCGCTGCGCACGAAGGGCACGTAGGCGGCAGCGGGAACGGCCACGGGCGGCAGCTGGATGCCGAGTTCTTGCAGGCGGTCCTGGGGGGTCATGGGCGGTCCTCGCGAGGGTGCTGGAAACAGAGCGCGGCATCCTACACTGGCCCTCATGAGGGCAGGGCATGGGGGGCGGACCGGAGGGCCCGGGCCGGTGGGGGCCTGGGCCCTGCCGGCGCTGGGCTGGCTGGCGGGCTGCGCGCTGCAACTGCAGCTGCCGGCGCTGTGGCCCGCCGACTGGATCGCCGGGCTGCTGGGCGCGACCCTCGTGCTGGTGCTGCTGGGTGGGTTGTGGCGGCAGCGCTGGATCGGCGTGGCGCTGCTGGCGGCCGCAGCGCTGGGCCTGGGCTTCGGCGTCACGCACCAGCGCGCCGCATGGCGGCTGGCCGAGGCGCTGCCGCTGGCCCTGGAAGGGCAGGACCTGGTGCTCACCGGCACCGTGGCATCGCTGCCGCGCGAGAGCATCGACGGCGTGCGCTTCCACTTCGCGCTCGATGCTGCGACGCACGCCGGGCAGCCGGTGCTGCTGCCGCCTTTGCTGTCGCTCGGCTGGTTCCGCGGCTTCGACGACGACGCCGTGCTCGGCGGGCCTGGGCAGGCCGTTCGCGCCGGCCAGCGCTGGCGCTTCACGGCGCGGCTGCGGCAGCCGCACGGCAGCTTCAACCCGCACGGTTTCGATGCCGAGCTGTGGTTGTTCGAGCAGGGCATCCGCGCCACCGGCAGCGTGCGGTCGCGGCCCGGCGACGAAGCCGTGCTGCTGGCGGCCGCTTCCGGCCACCGCATCCAGCGCGCGCGCCAGGACTGGCGCGATGCGATCAACCGCCGCGTCAGCGACCCTGCGGCAGCCGGCGTGCTGGCCGCGCTGGCGGTGGGCGACCAGGCGGCGATCGAGCGCGCCGACTGGGACACCTTCCGCACCACCGGCGTCGCGCACCTGATGTCGATCTCGGGCCTGCACGTGACGATGTTCGCTTGGCTGGTCGGCCTGCTGGTGGGCCGCCTGTGGCGCCTGCATCCGCGGCCGATGCTGGCGCTGCCGGCGCCCACCGCCGCGCGCTGGGGTGGCCTGCTCGCGGCGCTGGGCTATGCGCTGCTGGCGGGCTTCGGCGTGCCGGCGCAGCGCACGGTGTGGATGATCGCCACCGTCGTGCTGCTGCGCCAGGCCGGTCTGCGCTGGCCGCTGCCGGCGGTGCTGCTGGCCGCCGCGGTGGTGGTGACGGTGCTCGACCCTTGGGCGCTGATGCAGCCCGGCTTCTGGCTGTCCTTCGTCGCGGTTGCCCTGCTCGTCGTCTCCGAGCCGGTGCACGGCGCCGCGGCGCCGCCGACGGGCCGTCGCGCCAGGCTGTGGGCTGCCGTCCGCGGCGGCTGGCGCACGCAGGTCGTGGCCACGGTCGGGCTGGCGCCGTTGTCGATGATCTTCTTCCAGCAGGTGTCGCTGGTCGGCTTTGCGGCCAACCTGGTGGCCATTCCGCTCGTCACCCTGCTCATCACGCCGCTGGCGCTGCTGGGCCTGCTGCTGCCGCCGCTGTGGTCGGCCGGGGCGGCGCTCGTGCAAGGGTTGACCGGCGTGCTGCAAGCGCTGGCCGCATTGCCGATGCCGGTGTGGCAAGGCGCGGCGGCGCCGGCCTGGGCCGTGGCCTGCGGCCTGCTGGGCGGGGCGCTGGCGGTGCTGCCGCTGCCGTGGCGGCTGCGCGCGTTCGCGCTGCCGCTGATGCTGCCGCTGCTGGCGCCGGCCGTGGCGCGGCCGCCGCTGGGCGCTTTCGAGGCCGTGGCGGCAGACGTCGGGCAGGGCACCGCGGTGCTCGTGCGCACGCAGGGCCACCTGCTGGTCTACGACGCCGGCCCGATCTACTCGCGCGAGTCCGACGCCGGCGCTCGCGTGCTGGTGCCGCTGCTGCGCGCACGTGGCGAGCGCCGCATCGACCTGCTGATGCTGAGCCACCGCGACGCCGACCACGTCGGCGGCGCGGCGGCGCTGCTGCGCGCGCTGCCGGTGGCTGCGCTGTCGTCGTCGCTCGAAGTCGGTCACCCGCTGCGCGACGGCCATGCGGTGCCGCACACGCCGTGTGCGGCCGGCCAGGCCTGGGCCTGGGACGGCGTGCGCTTCGAGGTGCTGCATCCGCTGGCGACTGATCTGGAGCAGCGCCTGAAGAGCAACGCGCTGAGCTGCGTGCTGCGCGTGCAGGGCAGCCACGGCAGCCTGCTGCTCACCGGCGACATCGAAGCAGCGCAGGAAGCCGCCCTCGTGCAACGCGCCGGCGCGTCGTTGCGCAGCGACGTGCTGCTGGTGCCGCACCACGGCAGCCGGACCTCGTCGACCGGCGCCTTCCTCGACGCCGTGGCGCCGCGCACGGCCGTCGTGCAGGCCGGCTACCGCAGCCGCTACGGCCACCCGGCGCCCGACGTGCTGGCGCGCTACCGCGCACGCGGCATCGCGGTCGTGCGCAGCGACGCATGCGGCGCCTGGACGCTGCCGGCCGCGGCCCCTGGTGAAGAGCCGGGGTGCGAACGCAGCCGCGCGCGTCGATACTGGCATCATCCAGGACAGCCCGACCGTCACCAGGGTGCGGTGCCATGAGGCGGTGGCCCGCCGCTTGCAAGGCGCTCTCCAAGTCCCCCCACCCAACCCCGCTGCCGCCCCCGTCAGGAGCCTCGCCCCGTGTCCATCCATGTCGCGCTGAACCACGTCACCCACTACCGCTACGACCGGCGCGTCAACCTCTCGCCGCAGGTCGTGCGCCTGCGTCCGGCGCCGCACTGCCGCACGCGCATCCTGAGCTACTCGCTGCGCGTCGAGCCGGCGACGCATTTCATCAACTGGATGCAGGACCCGTTTGCCAACCACCTGGCTCGGCTGGTGTTCCAGCAGCCGACGCGCGAGTTCAAGGTCACGGTCGACCTGGTGGCCGAGATGTCGGTGCTCAACCCCTTTGACTTTTTCCTCGAGCCCGAGGCCGAGCAGTTCCCCTTCCCGTACGACGCCGAGGCGGCGCGCGACCTGCTGCCGTACCTGGCCAAGCAGCCGCTGTCGGACGCCACGCCGCACTTCAAGGCCTTCGTCGAGAGCATCGAGCTCAAGCCGCAGCGCACGATCGACTTCATGGTCGGCCTCAACCAGCGGCTGCAGAACCAGATCAAGTACCTGATCCGCATGGAGCCCGGCGTGCAGACGCCCGAGCTCACGCTCGCCAACGCCAGCGGCTCCTGCCGCGACACCGGCTGGCTGATGGTGCAGACGCTGCGCCACCTGGGGCTGGCGGCGCGCTTCGTCTCGGGCTACCTGATCCAGCTCAAGCCCGACGTCAAGTCGCTCGACGGCCCCAGCGGCGCCGAGGTCGACTTCACCGACCTGCACGCCTGGTGCGAGGTCTTCCTGCCCGGCGCCGGCTGGATCGGCTTCGACCCCACCTCGGGCCTGCTGGCCGGCGAAGGCCACATCCCGGTGGCCTGCACGCCCGAGCCCGGCACCGCGGCGCCCGTCAGTGGTGAGGTGGACGAGTGCGAGGTTCAGTTCTCGCACCACATGGAGGTGTCGCGCATCTACGAGTCGCCGCGCGTGACGCTGCCGTATGCCGACGCGCAGTGGGACCGCATCGTGCAACTCGGCCACGCGGTGGACGAGCAGCTGAAGGCGCAGGACGTGCGGCTGACGATGGGCGGCGAGCCGACCTTCGTGGCCGTCGCCGACCGCGACGCCGCCGAGTGGAACACCGACGCGCTGGGCCCCACCAAGCGCGGCCTGGCGACCGAGCTCGTGCAGCGGCTGCGCGCCAAGTACGGGCACGGCGGCTTCCTGCACTTCGGCCAGGGCAAGTGGTACCCGGGCGAGCAGTTGCCGCGCTGGGCGCTGACGATCGGCTGGCGCGCCGACGGCCAGCCGTGCTGGCACGATCCCTCGCTCTTCGCCGACGAGCGCGACGCCCACCGCTACACCGCCGAGGACGCCAAGACCTTCGTCGACACGCTGACGAAACGCCTGGGCCTGGACCCGCGCTTCGTGCAGCCGGGCTTCGAGGACACCTGGTACTACCTGTGGCGCGAGCGCCGGCTGCCGGTCAACGTCGACCCCTTCGATGCGCGGCTGGACGACGAACTTGAGCGCGCGCGCCTGCGCCGCGTCTTCACGCAGGGGCTGAACGCCACCGTGGGTTACCTGTTGCCACTGAAGCGCGAGTGGCAGCTCGGCACCGCCGGGCCGGCCTGGATGAGCGGGCCCTGGTTCCTGCGCGACGATCGGCTGTACCTGACGCCGGGCGATTCGCCGATGGGCTACCGGCTGCCGCTGGACTCGACACCCTGGGCGGCGCCGGCCGACCGGCCGTCGACGCTGGAGCACGACCCCTTCGCGGCGCTGAACGAATTGCCCGCCGCTGCTGCGCTGCGCATGCAACAGGTGCTGCCCGAGGCACCGGCCGGCGCAGCCGAGCCCGCCAGCGCCGACGACGGCCTGGGCAACGAGGCTTTCGTGGCCGATGCCGCTGGCCCGGCCTCGTTGCCCGGTGGTCCGGGCCAGCCGCGCATGGGCAGCGCGCACGACCCGGTGGCGCCCTTTGCGCGCAACCCGCTGGTCGCGCCGGCGCGCTTCGAGTCGGCCGGCGAGCTGACGCGCACCGCGCTGTGCGTCGAAGTGCGTGACCCGCAGCGAAGCAACGGCCCGAAGGCAGAACGTGCAGCCGAAGCGGCCGCCGCTGCAAAGGGCGGCAAGGCCGGCCTGCTCTACGTCTTCCTGCCGCCGCTGAAGTTCCTCGAGGACTACCTCGAACTGCTGGCCGCGGTGGAAGCCACGGCCGCGGAACTGAAGATGAAGGTCGTGCTCGAGGGCTACCCGCCGCCGCGCGACCCGCGCCTGAAGACGCTGGCGGTGACGCCCGACCCCGGCGTCATCGAAGTCAACATCCACCCCGCCAGCAGCTGGGATGAACTCGTCGACCACACCGAGTTCCTGTACGACGCGGCGCACCGGACGCGGCTGTCGACCGAGAAGTTCATGCTCGACGGCCGCCACACCGGCACCGGCGGCGGCAACCACTTCGTGCTGGGCGGCGCGACGGCGGCCGACAGCCCCTTCTTGCGCCGGCCCGACCTGCTGGCCAGCCTGATCACGTACTGGCACAACCATCCGTCGCTGAGCTATCTGTTCAGCGGCATGTTCATCGGCCCGACCAGCCAGGCGCCGCGTTTCGACGAAGCGCGCGGCGACCAGGTCTACGAGGTCGAGATCGGCCTCAATGAGATCGACCGCCAGCTCGGCCTCTACGCTCGCGAAGCCGCAGGCGCGCCGCCGAGCGACAGGGTTCCACCCTGGATCGTCGACCGCACGCTGCGCAACCTGCTGATCGACGTCACCGGCAACACGCACCGCAGCGAGTTCTGCATCGACAAGCTGTACTCGCCCGATGGGCCGACGGGCCGCCTGGGCTTGCTGGAGCTGCGCGCCTTCGAGATGCCGCCGCATGCGCGCATGAGCCTGGCGCAGCAACTGCTGCTGCGCGCGCTGGTGGCCTGGTTCTGGAAGGAGCCCTACCGCGGCCGCGGCAGCACGCGGCTGACACGTTGGGGCACGGGGCTGCACGACCGTTTCATGCTGCCGAGCTTCGTGCAGCTGGACTTCGACGACGTGATGAGCGAGCTGCAGGCGGCCGGCTACGCCTTCGACAGCGCCTGGTTCGCGCCGCACTTCGCGTTCCGTTTTCCGCTCATCGGGCAGGTGGCCACGGCGGGCCTGGAGCTGACGCTGCGCACGGCGCTGGAGCCCTGGCACGTGATGGGCGAGGAAGGCGCACCGGGCGGCACCGTGCGCTACGTCGACTCGTCGCTGGAGCGGCTGGAGATCAAGGTCACGGGCTTCAACGGCAACCGCCATGTCGTCACCGTCAACGGCCGTGCGCTGCCGCTGCAGCCCACCGGGCGCGTCGGTGAGTTCGTCTGCGGCGTGCGCTACCGCGCCTGGCAGCCGCCGTCGGCGCTGCACCCGACGATCCCCTCGCACGCGCCGCTGACCTTCGACGTCGTCGACCGCTGGCACGCGCGCAGCCTGGGCGGCTGCCGTTACCACGTCGCGCACCCCGGCGGCCGCAACTACGACGTCTTCCCGGTCAACGCCTACGAGGCCGAGAGCCGCCGCCTGGCGCGCTTCTTCCGCTTCGGCCACACGCCGGGGCGCATGGAGGTGCAGCCGGCCGTCGCGAGCCTCGAACTGCCCTTCACGCTCGACCTTCGCCGCTGAGGCAGGCAGCGGTGTCGTCGTCGCAGTCGATGTCGCAATCGCAATCGCAGACGCAGTTGCCGTCGCAGGGCTCGCTGCCCTTCGAAGCCGATGTGCAGGCCGTCGGCGCGGCCGAGCACGCGCTGGCTGCGCGCGCGCTGCCGGCCGAGCCCGGCGTCTGGGACGAGTTGCGCGGCGACGGCCAGGCGCTGCGGCCGGCCTGGCAGGCCTTCGCGCGCAGCCTGCCCGAGCCCGGCGGCGGGATCGATGCGGCCGAGGAACTCGACCGCCGCGTCGGCCAGGTCGAGCAGCGCATCCGCCTCGACGGCGTCACGCACAACGTGTTCTCAGACGGGCCGCACGGCGGCGTCGCTTCGCGGCCCTGGTCGCTGGAGCTGCTGCCGCAGCTGATCGAGCCTGCCGACTGGGCCACCATCGAAGCCGGGGTGCAGCAGCGCGCCGAGCTGCTCGAACGTGTGCTGGACGACCTCTACGGCGCGCAGCGCCTGCTGCACGAAGGCCTGCTGCCGCCGGCGCTGCTGCTGCGTCACCCGGGCTGGCTGCGGCCGATGATCGGCGTGCGGCCGGCCGGTGGTCAGCGGCTGCTGATCGTGGCCTTCGACCTCGCGCGCGGCCCCGACGGCCGCTGGTGGCAGGTGGCGCAGCGCACGCAGGGGCCGTCGGGGCTGGGCTACGTGCTGCACAACCGGCTCGTCATCGCACGGCAGTTCCCGGACGCCTTCCGCGAGCTGAGCGTGCAGCGCATCGGCAGCAGCTACCGCCGTCTGCTCGACGCGCTGGAGCAGCGCGCCGCACAGGTGGCCGGCAACCAGACGCCGCGTGTCGTGCTGCTGACGCCGGGGCCCTACAGCGAGACCTACTTCGAGCACGCCTACCTGGCGCGCTACCTGGGCCTGCCGCTGGTCGAGGGCGGCGACCTCACGGTGCGCGGCGAGCGCCTGTACCTGAAGACCGTCGAAGGACTGGAGCCGGTGCACGGCGTGATGCGGCGGCTCGACGACGACTGGTGCGATCCGCTGGAGCTGCGCCCCGACAGCGCATTGGGCGTGCCCGGCCTGCTGCAGGCCGCGCGCAGCGGTCACGTCGTGATGGCCAACGCGCTGGGCAGCGCGTTCCTCGAGTCGCCGGCGGTGCAGGGCTTCCTGCCGGCGATCGCGCAGCGGCTCGGCGTCGAAGCGCTGACGCTGCCGGCGCTGCCTACCTGGTGGTGCGGCGAAGCCGCGGCGTGGCACGACGTGCGCGGCCAGCTGCACGACAAGATCCTGCGCAGCACATTCCCGCGCGACGGCGGCCGGTCGCGCATCCACCACCTGCCGCTGCAGGCGCGGCTGGCGGCGGTGGAAGACGATGCCGACGCCTGGACCGTGCAGGACCGCCTGCGCTTCTCACGCGCACCCATCTGGGGCGGCGGTGCGGTCACGCCGCGCCCGGCCATGGTGCGTGTGTATGCCATCGCCGAGGGCGACGGCCGCTGGCACGTGCTGCCCGGCGGCATGACCCGCGTCGCGCAGCGCGAGGACGCCAGCATCTCGATGCAGCGCGGCGGTACCAGCCTGGACACCTGGGTCATGACTGGGGGCCCGGTCGACGGCTTCTCGATGCTGCCGCAGCGGCTGCAGGTCGACGACATCCTGCGCCGCCACCGGCCGGTGAGCAGCCGCACCGGCGAGAACCTGTTCTGGCTCGGCCGCTACACCGAGCGCACCGAACAGCAGGTGCGGCTGGCCAAGGCGATCCTGATGCACATCGATGCCGACGCCGAGACGCCGGCGCCGCTGCGCCAGGCACTGTCGGCGCTGGCGGTGCTCACCGGGCTGGCGCCGCCGGGCGTGCCGTCGCTGGTGCAGTCCTCGCGTCACTTCGAACGTGCGGTGTTGTCGGCGCTGGGTGACGTCCAGGCAGACGCCCCGGGCAGTGCGAGCATCGCCTTCAACCTGGCCGCGCTGGAGCGCGCCGGCCAGGGTCTGCGCGAGCGGCTGTCGTCCGAGCAGTGGGGCCTGCTGCGCAGCATGAGCGAGTCCTTCGCGCGCGCGCTGGAGGTGCCGGCGGGCGAACTGCCGACGCTGGCCCAGGTGCTGCCGGCGCTGGACCGCCTGGCGCTGCAGCTGTCGGCGGCCACCGGGGCGCAGACCGACCGCATGACGCGCGACCACGGCTGGCGGCTGCTGACCGTGGGCCGCCTGGTCGAGCGGCTGCAAGGGGTGGCGCTGCGCATGGAGACCTTTGTGCAGGCCGGCGCTTTAGGCACCGTCGGCGGTGTCGAGCAGCTGCTGGAGCTGTTCGACAGCCTGATCACGTTCCGCGCCCGCTACCAGCGTCACGAAGACCTGCTGGCGCTGACCGACCTGCTGGTGCTGGACAGCGCCAACCCGCGCGCCTTTGCCGGCGTGCTGCGCCGGCTGCGCACCGAACTGACCAAGCTGCCCGAGGTCGCCGAAGGTGTGCAGCCGCTCTTGGCGCTGCTGCCGGCCGAGGGCGCCGGCCTGACGCTGGAGTCGCTGCGCGACGCCAGCGACGAGGCGCTGGGCGGGCGGCTGGCGGCGCTGGCGCACGAACTCGGCATCGCCGCCGCGACGCTGGCCGACCGCGTCGGCGAGCGCTACTTCACGCTCGCGCACGGCACGGACCAGCGGGTCTGACGATGGAACTCGAAGTCGTGCACGACACGCGCTACGACTACACGGCCCCGGTGTCGGTGGCGCACCACCTGGCGCACCTGCAACCGCTGCAGGACGACGCGCAGCAGCTGCTGGCCTTCGAGCTGGACGTGCAGCCGCCCGCCACGCAGGCGAGCCACAGCCGCGACGCGATGGGCAATCTGCAGATCCACTTCAGCCTGGCGCAGCCGCACCGCCGCCTGCACGTGCGCGCCACCAGCCGGGTGCGCCTGACGCCGCGCTGGGCCGGGCTCGCGCCCGAGGCCGCGCCGCCCTGGCGCGAGGTCGCCGACGGCCTGCGCTACGTCGCCGGCGCCAGGTATGAGCCGGCGGTCGAATTCACGATGCCCTCGCCCTACGTGCCGCGCCTGCAGGCGTTGCGCGATTACGGCGCGCCGAGCTTCCGGCCCGGACGGTCGGTGGCCGCCGTGGCGATCGAGCTCATGCAGCGTGTCCACGACGACTTCAAATACCAGAGCCAGAGCACCGAGGTCGACACGCCGCTGGCCCGGGTGCTGGAGCAGCGAAAGGGCGTGTGCCAGGACTTTGCGCACCTTGTGGCCGGCGTGCTGCGCATGTGGGGCCTGCCGGCGCGCTACGTCAGCGGCTACCTGCTGACGCAGGCGCCGGTGGGCGGAGCCAGCATGCTCGGCGCCGACGCCTCGCACGCCTGGGTCCAGGTCTGGTGCCCCGGGACGCCCGGCGTCGCGGGCGGCTGGCTCGACCTGGACCCCACCAACGCGGTGCTGCCCGACACCGGCCACGTGCGCGTCGCGGTGGGGCGCGATTTCGGCGACGTGACACCGCTGCGCGGCGTCATCCGCGGCGGCGGCCACCACACGCTGAAGGTGGGCGTCGGCACCCGCCGGCTGTCCGGCGCAGAAATGCCGGCAGACGGGAACACGAGTTGCTAGAGTGAAACGCATGGAGAGCGTCCCATCATGAAGTCGGCTTTCGACGAAATGCGCCCGGCCGCGGAAGCCGCGGACGCCGTGCGCCCGCACTACCGGGTCTACGACGAATGGCTCAAGCGCCAGCCGGCGCTGTCGATGCAATCGCGCCGCCACGAAGCGGAGATGATCTTCCGCCGCGTCGGCATCACTTTCGCCGTCTACGGCGCCAAGGACGAAGACGGCGCCGGTACCGAGCGGCTGATCCCCTTCGACCTCATCCCGCGCGTGATCCCGAAGGAAGAGTGGACGCACATGCACGCCGGGCTGCGCCAGCGCGTGCTGGCGCTGAACCGCTTCATCGAGGACGTCTACCACGGCCAGGAGATCCTCAAGGCCGGCATCGTGCCCGCGGAGCAGGTGCTGAACAACGCGCAGTTCCGCAAGGAGATGATGGGCGTCGACCTGCCGGGCGGCGTGTACTCGCACGTCTCGGGCATCGACATCGTGCGCGCAGGCAATGCCGACGGCAGCGGCGAGTACTACGTGCTCGAGGACAACCTGCGCGTGCCCAGCGGCGTGAGCTACATGCTGGAAAACCGCAAGATGATGATGCGGCTGTTCCCCGAACTGTTCAGCATCCACCGCGTTGCCCCGGTCGCGCACTACCCCGACCTGCTGCTGGAAACGCTGCGTGCGGTGGCGCCGGCCGGCGTTAACGAGCCGACGGTGGTGGTGCTGACCCCCGGCATGTACAACAGCGCCTACTTCGAACACGCCTTCCTGGCCCAGCAGATGGGCGTTGAACTGGTCGAAGGGCAGGACCTCTTCGTGCGCGACGGCTTCGCCTACATGCGCACCACGCAGGGCCCCAAGCGAGTCGACGTGATCTACCGCCGCGTCGACGACGACTTCCTCGACCCCAAGGCTTTCCGCAAGGACAGCACGCTGGGCTGCGCCGGGCTGCTGGACGTCTACCGCGCCGGCAACATCACGCTGTCCAACGCCATCGGCACCGGCATCGCCGACGACAAGAGCATCTACCCGTACGTGCCGAAGATGATCCAGTTCTACCTCGGCGAGAAGCCGATCCTGAACAACGTGCCGACCTACCTGTGCCGCGAAGCGAAGGACCTGCAGTACGTGCTCGACCACATGGCCGAACTGGTGGTCAAGGAGGTGCACGGCGCCGGCGGCTACGGCATGCTGGTGGGCCCGGCGGCCACCCGGGCCGAGATCGCCGAGTTTGCCGCCGTGGTCAAGGCCAACCCCAGCAACTACATCGCACAGCCGACGCTGAGCCTGTCGACCTGCCCGACCTATGTCGACAGCGGCATCGCGCCGCGCCACATCGACCTGCGCCCCTACGTGCTGTGTTCGGGCCAGGACGTGCAGACGGTGCCCGGCGGGCTGACCCGCGTCGCCCTGAAGGAGGGCTCGCTGGTCGTCAATTCGTCGCAGGGCGGGGGCACCAAGGACACCTGGGTGTTGGAAGACTGAAGGGACCTGACCATGCTGTCACGCACCGCGGACCACTTGTTCTGGATGGCTCGCTACATGGAGCGGGCCGAAAACACAGCCCGCATGCTCGACGTCAACTACCAGACTTCGCTGCTGCCGCAGAGCGAGGTCATGGCGCTGCAGGGCTGGAGCGGGCTGCTGAGCATCAGCGAGCTGACCTGGGGCTTCTCGCAGAAGTACCAGGAGGTCAGCCCGCAGAGCGTGATGGACTTCATGGTGCGCGACGAGACCAACCCGAGCAGCATCGTGGCCTGCCTGCGTGCGGCGCGCGAGAACGCGCGTGCGGTGCGCGGCGCGCTGACCACCGAAGTCTGGGAGACGCAGAACCAGACCTGGCTCGAGTTCAACCGCATGCTCAATGACGGCGCCTTCGAGCGCGATCCCGGCACCTTCTTCGAGTGGGTCAAGTTCCGCAGCCACCTGAGCCGCGGCGTCACGCTGGGCACGATGCTGCAGGACGAGGCGCTGTACTTTCTGCGCATCGGCACTTTCCTGGAACGCGCCGACAACACCGCGCGCCTGCTCGACGTCAAGTTCCAGGCCCTGAACGGCGGCGACTACTTCGGCCCCGAGGCCAGCCGCGAACAGCACGAGGTCGACTTCTACCACTGGAGCGCGATCCTGCGTTCGGTGTCGGGCTTCGAGATCTACCGCAAGGTCTACCGCAACGTGATCCACCCCGAGAAGGTGGCCGAGCTGCTGATCCTGCGCCCCGACATGCCGCGCTCACTGGCGGCGTGCATGAACGAAGCGATGGCCAACCTCTCGCTGGTGGCCAACCGGCAAAGCAGCGAGACGCTGCGCCGCGCCGGCCGCCTGCAAAGCGACCTGCGCTTTGGCCGCATCGACGAGATTCTGGCCACCGGGCTGCACGCCTACCTGACGCAGTTCCTGGACCGCGTGGGGGATCTGGGCGTCGGCATCAGCCGGGATTTTCTGGTGCCAATGGCTGCGTGACCTCGGTGACCGTGTTGCTTGAACTGGAGTGGGTGTTGCGCGGGTTCTCTGAACTGCCGACGAAGAGCATTTCCCGCGTTTTGCGTGCGCTGGC
>JAYUPN010000409.1:0-5761 GCA_043760065.1 Rubrivivax sp. | reverse complement strand
TTCTGCCGCCGCAGCAGCCAGCGCTGCAGGCCGAACACGGCCAATGCGAACAGCATCAGCACCCAGGCCAGCGAAGCGGCGCGGCCCTGGTCGTACTGGGCGCCGACGATGGCGAAGAAGATCTCGGTGGACAGCACGGAGAACTGGCCGCCCACCACGATCGGGTTGCCGAAGTCGGCCATGCTCTCGATGAAGCCGACCAGGAAGGCGTTCGCCAGCCCCGGCTTCAGCAACGGCAGCGTGACCGTCGTGAAGGTGCGCAGGCGGCTGGCGCGCAGCGTCTGCGCCGCTTCTTCCAGGCTCGGCGAGATGCCCTGCACAACGCCGCGCATGATCATGAAGGCGATCGGCGTGAAGGCGAACATCTGCGCCAGCCAGACGCCGAAGAGGCCGTAGAACCAGCGTGTGGGCGCGATGCCGAACAAGCCCTCCAGCGCCTGGTTGACGAGGCCGGCGCGGCCGAAGAGCAGGATCAGCCCCAGGCCGACGACAAACGGCGGCGTGATGATCGGCAACAGCGCCAGCACGTTCAGCGGTTGGCTCAGGCGGCGGTTGCCGCGCTCGGCATAGAGCGCGATCAGCGTGCCCATGACGGTGGTGCCGGCAGCGGTGAGCAGGCCCAGGAACAGCGTGTTCCAGGCCACGCCGCAGCGCACGCCGCCGGCCATGCAGCCGAGGCCCCAGACGCGTTCGTGGCCCAGCCGCTCGGCCAGCGCGGCGGGCGAGAACGACCCGTCCTCGGCAAGGAACGCGCCGAGCAGGCTCTTGCCCACCGGCAGCGCGACGAAGAGCAGCAAGAGCGCGCTGCACAGCACCACGGCGCCGGCGATGAAGAAGTCGCCGCGGAAACAGCCCAGCCGCGCGATGCCGGCGCCGAGCAGCATCAAGAGCGCCAGCAGCAGCAGCGCGCCGCCCAGGCCGATGCCGAACTGGCCTTGCGGCAGTTCGCCGAACAGCGTGTTCAGGAAGGCGTTGGACCAGCCGGTGGCGCCGATGGCGAAGCCAGCGCCGACGACACCCAGCAGGCCGAATGCGCTGCCGGCGACCAGCGTCCAGCCCTGCCGCCGGCTGGCCGCCATGCGCCAGGCCAGCGCGCACAGCGCCAGGCCCGCCAGCCCGCTCCACAGCCAGGGCCGGCCGTGCACGAGCGCGTGCACCAGGCCGCTGGCGGTCTCGCTGCCGCCGAAGATGCCCGGCAGCGACTTCAGCAACGGGGTGTTCTGCGGGAAGTACCACGGCAGCAGTGCAAAGGCCGCCGCCCCCAACGCCAGCCACGCGAGCAGCACGCGCTGCGCCCGCTGCTGGCCGCGGTTCATCGCCCGGCGGCCCGCCAGCGCCGATGCCACATCAACGCGGCAGCGAGTTGACTTCCTTCTCCCACTTCGAGATCAGCCGCCGGCGCTCGGCGCTGGCGCCGTACTTGGCGTAGTCGTAGTCGATGAACTTGATCTTCTTGAAGTCGGGCACGCGCGGGTCCACTGGTGTCGCCTTGTTGCTGGGCAGCTGGAACTGCTTGGACGCGGCGCCGAACTGCTGCGCCTGCGGGGTCAGCGCCCATTCGTAGAACTTCTTCGCCGGCTCCAGGTTGCGCGCGCCCTTGATGATGCTCATCGAGCCGATCTCGGCGCCGGTGCCGTCGGCCGGCGTGACGGTGGCCACCGGGAAGCCCTGCATCGCCTCGCCCGGGCCGTCGTGAACGAAGCTGATGCTGATCGTCGTCTCGCCGCGCGCCGCGGCCTTGATCGGGCCGGTGCCGCTGCGCGTGTAGGTGGCGATGTTCTTGTGCAGCAACTTCATGTAGTCGAAGGCCTTGTCCTCGCCCATCAGCTGCACCAGCGTCGCCACCATCGTGTACGCGGTGCCGCTGCTGGCCGGGTTGGCGACCTGGATCTCGCCTTTCAGCGCCGGGTTCAGCAGGTCGGCCCAGGTCTTGGGCACGGCCAGCTTCTTCTTCGCGATCAGCTCCGTGTTGTAGCCGAAGCCCAGCGGGCCGCTGTAGATGCCCACCGTCTTGTAGCCGCTCTGTGCGGCCTGTTGCTGCGCCCAGCCGTGCAGCTGCGGCAGCGCCGGGCTTTTGTATTCCAGCGACAGGCCCTGCTCGGCGGCTTGCAGGTGCGGGTCGCCGGTACCGCCGAACCAGACGTCGGTCTTCGGGTTGGCGCGCTCGGCGATGAGCTGCGCCAGCGCTTCGCCCGAGCCTTTGAGTGACATGTTGACCTTGATGCCGGTGCTGCGCGCGAACACGGTCTGGATCATGTTGCACCACTCGGCCTGCACTGAGCAGATGACGTTGAGTTGCGCGCCGTCCTGCGCCAGGGCCGGTGTCGCCAGCGCGGCAAGGGCGGATGCGGCGAGTGCGGCGCGCTTGAGCTTGAAGAATCGGTGCATGGGGGACTCCTGGGAACGCGCGGGCGCCGCGCATCGGGGCTGCCGCAGGCCACGCGGGGTGCTGATGATCGGGATCGTAGCCCCGGCCGCGCAGCGCCTGCGTCTTGCGCAGCCCGTGGAAACCCGGGCCTCGACCGCATGCCTGACCACATGCATCCGGCGATGCGGGTGGGCGCCTTCATGGTCTGCGCCGTGCTCATCGATCTGGCCGGCGTGCTGGCGCGCTTCGCCTCCGACGCTTTCGCTTCGATGCAGCGCGACTTCACGCTGGTGGCGCTGATGTTCGCCGTCTACCTGCTCGAGCGGCGCGCCTGGGCGCACTGCGCCGTGCCCTGAGTGCCTTCCGATGAAGGCGGGAGGGGCACTGACGTCCGTCCAGGGCCGAGGGTGATTTACCGGGCGAGAAACATCACGACCATGCTCATCCACACCGCGAGAATGTCAAAGTAGTTGACGCCGACGTTGGCGCCCCCAGGGTCGCGCCGAAACCTTGCCCACAGCTCGGTCATCGACAGACGAATGGCGCCCGCGCGACTCATGCGCCAGATCACCGTGGCGATGGTCGCCAGCGCCAGGCCGTAGGCGCCGCTCATGATCGATGGTGTCCGCAGGGTTGGAAAGAAAACGACCACCAGCGCGACCACGACAAGGCACGCCTGCACGATCATCGCCACGATTTGCGCAGCCCTTTGCATGGTCAGAACTCCGTGCAGATTGCGCCGCTCCGGCCGCACTCGCCGCCGCCGTCGCCCATGTTGCCCCAATCCCGGAACTCGGACCACAGCTCGTTGATGAAGTAGTCGCCGCCCGTGTCGATGATGGCCCCTTGCAAAGGGTCTGGAACGTGCATCGCGCTGGCCCCAAGTTCTTGAATTGGCCCGTGGTCTTCGGGAGGCGCGGATCGCAGGTTTTCCATGAACCGGCCGACGCCATCCACGATCTCATCCCAGATTGACGGGGCGAATTTTTGCAGACCATTGGAAACTGCGGTGCCTGCGCTGAATCCAGCGTCCCAGGCCAAGTAAAGGCCGCCACCCACGATGGTCGCAAATCCAAAGGCCGAGGCTGGCAGCGAGTACAAGCCGATGGGGGCGAGCCGCACCGCGATCCATATGTCCGCCAGCGGCATGTCCAGCAGCTCGCGCAGGCCCAGGTTCGATGAGTGCAGCTTGCCGCCGTAGGTTGCGCCCACCAGCGTGGATGACGCCATGCTCTCGAATGTGCGCAGCTTCTCGGGAGCGCTTCGCGCGATGGCCACGTACAGCGGCACGAAGCCGAAGAACTGCGCATGCTCCGCGAGCTGAGGCCCTGTGAAGCGGTGGGCCAACAGGTCATACAGCAGTGGCGGCCGTGGCGAGTTGCCGGTGGCGTTGGCATAGAGCTGGGCAATCGCCCGCTTGTGGTCATCGGGCAGCGCTGTGAGGCGTCCAATGCGCTTCGGATCAAGCCGAGCCACGCTCTGCTCGATGATCTGCTGCATGTTGGCCTTGATGGCGTCATACCCGGATTGACCCGGGAGCCGGCCTTGGTCGAGCCGCGACAGCTTACGAGCCAGGACGGCGCGGCCCGCCTTGTCAGGCGCCGTCAGCGCGCTGTAGCCGCCGACAAGCGGGCGTGCCTTGCTGATGTTGGGCCCAGCCGCCAGCGCGGCCGGCGACGCTGCCAGTGCGGCCAAAAGCATTCTTCGGTTCATGTGCGTGTGCATTCCGAGGCTACAATAACCTCCGACATGAGAGGCACGCAATCATGCTCCAGGCGGCGCTGCGACGCCCTCCCTAAAACCATCGGTCAGAGTAAACGACCCCCGCCGCTGGCTCTCTGCTACCCGGCTACAGAGCGAGACATTCGTCGGCCCATAGCTTAGCCATACGCGCACCTTCGTCGCCAGGGCGCATGCGGCGCTGATGCGCGCAGATGGTCGGGCAGGCCGGTCAACCGGTCCGGCACAGCGCTCGGCTGCTGCGCGCGACGGGCGACGGGCGACGGGCGGCGTGCGGCGTTCGGCTCCAGGCCCGGCAACGCGGCCGGTGCAGGAACGGGCTTGACCGTATGCTCGGACCATGTCGAGGTCAGTGCTGAAGTCGGTGTCTGGGGCGCTGTCGCTGTCCGCCGTGGTGGCCGGCTTCGTCGCCGTGCTGGTGGGTTTCAGCAGCTCGGTGGTCATCGTCTTCCAGGCCGCGGCGGCGCTGGGTGCGAGCCCGGCGGTGACGGCGTCGTGGATCTGGGCGCTGGGGCTGGGCATGGGCCTGACGAGCCTGGGCCTGAGCCTGTGGTACCGCCAGCCGGTGCTCACCGCCTGGTCCACGCCCGGCGCGGCCTTGCTGGTGACGGCCGGCGTCGGCGTGCCGATGGCCGAAGCGGTGGGCGCCTTCATGGTCTGCGCCGTGCTCATCGTGCTGGCCGGCGCCAGCGGCGCCTTTGCGCGCGTCATGGACCGCATCCCGCAGGCCCTGGCCGCGGCGCTGCTGGCTGGCGTGCTGGCGCGCTTCGCCTTCGACGCTTTCGCTTCGATGCAGCGCGACTTCACGCTGGTGGCGCTGATGTTCGCCGTCTACCTGCTCGGGCGACGCTTCTGGCCGCGCTACGCCGTGCCGTCGGTGCTGCTGGCCGGCGTGGCGGTGGCGGCGGCGCGCGGCCAACTGCAGTTCCGGCAGTTCGGCGCCGTGCAGTGGCAACTGGCGACGCCAGTGTTCACGGCGCCCGCTTTCAGCGTGGCCGCCACCACCGGCCTCTTTTCGCTGCTGCTGGCGCCCTTCGGCGGCTATGCGCTCAACCTGGCGGCCATCACGGCGGCGATCTGCATGGGGCGCGAAGCCCACGAAGACCCGGCCCGGCGCTGGGTGGCCAGCGCCGCGGCCGGGGTGTTCTACATCGCAACAGGCCTGCTGGCCGGCGCGGTGGTGGCGCTGATTGCGGCGTTTCCGAAGGAACTGGTGCTGGCAGTGGCCGGGCTGGCGCTGCTGGGCACCATTGGCAGTGGCCTGGCCGTGGCGATGAAGGACGAGCGCCAGCGCGAGCCGGCGCTGATCACCTTCGTCGTCACGGCCAGCGGCCTCACGCTGTGGGGCGTGGGCGCCGCCTTCTGGGGGGTGGTGGCCGGCGCGCTGGCGCTGGCGGTGCAGCGCTGGCAGCGCGGCTGATCAGCGGATCAAGCAAATGCCGGTGCAGTGCCGGCATGCACCCGCACGCGGCTGCCGCTGGCGTCGACCGAGACCACGGCGCCGTCGGGCAGCATCTGCCAGCCGGACTCCTCTTCGCACAGCGGCTCGCTGGCGACGATGACGCCGCTGGCGCTGCGGCGCAGGTACAGCGTCGGCGGCTTGCAGTCGCTGGCGATGCGGAAGGCATGCAGCGTCTGGCCGTCGGACAGCAC
>JAYUPN010000408.1:0-5763 GCA_043760065.1 Rubrivivax sp. | reverse complement strand
AAGAAGGAGTACCTGTTGCGAATCTTGTTTCAATGGATCGCCGTCGTCGGCTTGTTGGGTGCGGCAGGCCCGGTGCGTGCGGACTACGACCTCGCCGTCAAGAAGAACTGCCTCGCCTGCCATCAGGTCGACAAGAGGAAGTACGGCCCGACCTTCAAGGAGGTCGCAGCCAAGTACGCCGATCAGAAGGCCGCGGCCCAAGTGCTCGCCAAGAAGATCAGGCGTGGTGGAACCGGCGTGTGGGGTCAGGACGTGATGCCTCCGCAGCCGCAAGTGTCGGCCGCCGAGGCGCGCGCACTGGCGGTGTACGTGCTGTCTCTGAAGTGATCGTCTCGGGGCCGCGCAGCCCGGGCATGCGAGCGCGAGGCGCGTGAGCGGCCCTGTGAGAAGCTTCGCGCGACCATGAATGCAGCGGGTCGGACGCTCTTTCTGGTCGCCTTTGCGGTCGGCAGCCAGCAGGGTGCCTGCCAGAGCTTCGTCTACGTCGAGCCCGGCATCGCCGCGTGTCCAGCGGCGCCTGCGTCCACTGTCGCCGCCGCGAAGACGGTGCAGCTTGGCGCTCCCGTGTCAGGGAGCATCCGGGTGACCTGTGGGTTCGACAAGGGGTCCTACACGGTGAGCTTGAACTCGTCCGATCCGAGCGCGACCTTCTCGCCGAAGACCTTCCTCGTCAATTTCGGCCGCATGGTCGGGAACGGGGCCTACACCGTCACGTTCTCGACGGTCGGGTTGCACAGCGTCTCGGCGGCCATCACTTCGAACATGGGCAGCCCTGCGGTTCGAGGCCACTTTGCGAGCTCTGCCCACGAGTTCAACGTCGTGCAGCCGTGATGTGCCCGCTGGCGCGAGTCGGGCGCAGCAGATGCCCTGAAACCGCGATCTAGCGCGTGGCAGCGCGCTGCCGAGCAACCTCGGCCGCCAGCTCGATCACCGCCAGCGCGTAGTAGCTGCTCCAGTTGTAGCGCGTGACGACGTAAAAGTTCTGCGTCCCGGCGACGTAGCTGGGCGCGGCGTCGCCGTTTTGCAGCTCCACCAGCGCCAGCGGGCCGTCGTGCGTGCGGCCGGCGTCGCCGAGCAGCGCGCCGCGCTGCTCGAACTGCTCGGCGCTGAAGGTGGGCACGATGTCGGGGCCCAGCAGCAGTGCGCGGTCGCTGCTGTCCACCGGCACCGCCACCGGGTAGTGCGTGGGCAGGTCGCGCTGCCAGCCGAAGCTGGCCAGGTAGTGGGCGACGCTGCCGATCGCGTCGGCGCTGTTGCCCAGCAGGTTGATGTGGCCGTCGCCGTCCATGTCCACGGCGTAGCGGTTGACGCTGCCGGGCATGAACTGCGGCAGGCCCATCGCCCCGGCGTAGGAACCCTTCAGCGACGCCGCGTCGATGCCTTCGCGCGCGCACAGCACCAGCAGTTCCTCGAGTTGCTCGCGGAAGAATGCGCTGCGGTCCTTGCGCCCGCTCGGGAAGTCGAAGGCCAGCGTGGCGAGCGCGTCGAGGATGCGGAAGTTGCCGGTGATGCGGCCGTAGAAGGTCTCGACACCGACGATGCCGACGACGATCTCGGCCGGCACGCCCCAGCGGTCCTGCGCTTCCTGCAGCCAGGCCTCGTTGTCGCGCCAGAAGGCGACGCCGGCGGCGACACGTTGCGGCTCGACGAAGCGCGCGCGGTAGGCGGCCCAGTTCTTGGCCGTGCCCGCCGGCGGCGGCATGATCAGGCGCCGCACGGGCTCCTGGCGGCGCGCCTGCGCCAGCTGCGCCTGCACCCAGGCCAGCGGCAGGCCCTGGCGTTCGGCGACCTCGTGCGCGAACGCCGCCGCCGCGGGCTGGCTGGCGTAGGGGCCGGCGCTCGATGCGGCGGCTGCAGCGGCGCGCGCGCCCGGCTGCTTCTTGTGCGGCGCGGCTTGCGCCAGGGCGGCCAGCCCGGTGGCAGCGAGCGCCAGGCCGAGGGTCACGCGGTGCAGCGAGGTGGGGGAGGACATGGCGCCGATTATCGGCACTGCGCGCGCCGCAGGCCGGCCTTGCCGCCGACGCGGGTTCAGATCGACATGCGCGCGCTGTGTGCAGCCGCGGCGACGGCAGCCGCCGCGCCGCCGCGCACCACCTGCTGCAGCGCCGTGGCGCTCAAGGGCCGCACCAGGCAGGCGTCGGCGCCGGCCATGTCGGCACGCAGCTTGCCCACCGCGGAGTCGTGTTCGAGCAGCAGCACCACCGCCGGTGCCGACTGCCCGGGCGGGTAGGCGGTGCGCTTGATCGTCTTGCAGGCGTGGAAGCTGTCCATGCCTTCCAGGCCCGTGGCCAGGAACACCCACTCGAAGGGCTGGCGCGCGATGCGCTCCAGCGCCTGTGCGCCGTTGCGGACCATCTGCACCGCCAGGCCCAGGCTCTCCAGCTGCTGCGTCCATTGCCGCAGTGCGGCGGCGTTGTCTTCGACCAGCAGGGCCTGTTCCCTGCGCCGCCGCTCGGGCGACGCGCTGGCGGGCCGGCCCTGGATCAGCGGCAAGGCGGCGCTGGCCGACGCCGGTGCCGTCTGCGCAGGGCGCACCAGGTCGTGCAAGGCCCGCAGCAGCCACACCAGGCTCAGCGGCCGCGGCAACAACGCGGCCACGCCGGGGCGCGGCGCGCCGCCGACGAGCACGGTGCCGGGCAGCCGTCCCTGCTGTGCCAGCAGGTCCACGCTGGCCGCGTCGTCGCCATTGGCCACGACGACGCGGCTGCTGGCGAGGTCGTCGACGATGCAAAAGCGCGGGCCCGGGTCTTCGCTGGGCTGCAGGGCGGCCTCGATGCGGCGGCGCTCCGGCGTGTCGAAGCCGAGCAGGGCCAGGTTGATCACGGGGCTCATGTTGAAGGCAGGGCAGTCGTTCAGTCCATCACGCCACGATGTCGGCCTGTGGCGGCCCGACTTGAGGGTTGATTGCCGGTCGCCGGTACCGGAACCCGCAGTCTAACCGTCAAAGTCCCGGCTTCGTCGCGCGCAAGGTGGCCTTGAAGCTGCGCCACCAGGCCGACAGCGCCGACGCCGCTGCGGCTCCGCCATAACGCTGGAGGTCCAGCGCATCGAGTTGCGTCGCCACGGGCTCGCCCGCCGCTCCCAGCACCTGGCGCACACGCCGCGCCCGCTCGCGCGGGGCGTGGTGCGGCTGCACGCCGACGCCAAGCGCCAGCAGCCGGCGCATGACCCGCGTCTGAAGCCGCTGCCAGGGATCCTGGCGGTGGCGGTCGACCCAGGCCCAGCCGGCGCCGGCCAGCGCGGCGCTGCACAGCAGCAGGATCAGCGTCGTGGCCAGGTCCTGCCAGCTGGGCGCGTTGAAGCCCAGGCGCTTGAGCAGGTCGAACTGCTGGCCGCGCGAGTAGTTCAGCACCCACTGGTTCCAGCGGTTGTTGACCGTTTCCCAGGCGCCGCGCAGCCGGGCCGCGAAGACCGGGCTGAGGCTGTTCATGGCCCCGGCCACGAACCCCGGCGCCGGCGCCAGGCTGCGCCCGCGCTGCACGCGGTCGGGCGCCACGGCCGCGGTGGGGTCGACGCGGATCCAGCCCACACCGGCCTGCCAGATCTCGGCCCAGGCGTGGGCATTGCGCTGGCGCACGATGGTGTAGCCGTCCTGCGGCAGGTCGTCCGCCCCCTGGTAGCCGGTGACGATGCGCGAGGGCACGTCCAGCGAGCGCATGACGACGACGAAGGCGCTGGCGAAGTGCTCGCAGAAGCCGAGCTTGCGGTCGAGCCAGAACTCGTCGATGGCCTGGCCGGTCAGCGCCGAGGGGTAGGGGCCGGGCTCCAGCGTGTAGGTGTAGCCGCCGCTGCGGATGTGCTGCAGCACGGCTGCGGCCAGGGTGCGCGCGTCGGCCTGGGCCAGGTCGGGCCGCTGGCGCCGCTGCGCCGCCCACTGCAGCGTGCGCGGGTTGGTGTTGGGCGGCAGGTCGACCAGGTCGCGCAACCCCAGCACCTCCTCGCGCGGGCCGTGGCGGTGGTTGAGCCAGGCCGCGGCCGTCACGCGCTGGCGCTCGATGACCGGCCGGTCGGTCTGCCACTGGCCGTCGGGGCGGTGCGTGAGCAGCCAGCCGTCGATGCGCGGCGCGGCGTCGGCGCGGTCGGGCGTCATCTCCAGCAGCGGCAGCAACGGCAGCTGGCTGGGCTCCACCGTCATCTCGTAGCGCAGCGGCTGGCCCTGCAGCTGCAGCTCCAGCCGCGGCCTTTGCGCGGCGGGGAAACTGGGCACCAGGCGCGTCCACTCGCGGCCGTCGAAGGTGCTGAGCACCGGGCCGCGGAAGTACAGCTGCTCGGGCGCCGGCGGCGGGCCGAAGAAGCGCAGCCGCAGCGCGATCGAGTCGTCCTCGGCGATCGATGCCACACCGCCCAGGCGCAGACTGCCGGACAGCCCGGTGCGGCCGACGGCGTCCTGCGGCAGCCCCCACAGCGGCCCGATGCGCGGGAACAGCACGAACAGCACCACCATCACCGGCAGCCCCAGCGCCGCGGCGCGCGCGGCCACGGCGCCGGCACGTTTGAGCGGCGGCCGGCCCACCGGCATGTGCGCCAGCACCAGCGCCGTCAACAGGCCCCAGACCGCCGTCAGCAGCCACAGGCCGGTGAGCAGCGACTGCGAGTACAGGAAGTTCGTCAGCACCAGGAAGAAGCCGAGGAAGAAGACCACCAGCGCGTCGCGCCGCGCGCGCAGCTCCAGTGTCTTCAGCGACAGCAGCACGACGAGCAGCGTGATGCCGGCTTCCTTGCCCAGCAGCGTGTTCTCGCCCCACAGCGTGAGCGTGGCGGCCAGCATCAAGAGCGCGCTGACGAGCCAGCGGTTGGGCAGCGCCGCGGCGCGCAGCGCCAGCCGTGCGCGCCAGGCCAGCAGCGAGACCGTCATCACGCCGCACCACGGCGGCAGGTGCAGCAGGTGCGGGGCGATGGTCCAGCCGATGACCAGCAACTGGAACAGCGTGTCGCGGGTGTCGCGCGGCAGGTGCGCCAAGCGCTCGGCGAGGCCGCTGAACGACGGCAGGTCGCGCGTTTGCATCACGGCCACTGCGCCAGCAGGTCCAGCGCCTGGCGCCGGTGGGCGTCGCCGTGCTGCGGCGGCAGCTCGCGCCCCGGCAGGCGCAGCCCGCAGTCCAGCCCTTCGCGGTCGGCCAGCAGCAGCCAGGCGGCGATGCGCGACAGCCGGGCCTCGGTGTCGGCGGCACCGGTCTCCTGCCAGTCCAGCCACAGCGCGCGGCTGGCGGTGCCGGCGGTCTCGCGGCTGACGAGCTCGCCGCTGCGCGCCACCTTCTTCCACACCACCTGGCGCATGGTGTCGCCGCGGCGCCACGGGCGCACGCCATCGAGTTCGCTGCCGCTGCTGCGGTGGCGCGAGCGCTCGTCGCCGGCCGCCGATGCCGCGTGCGGCAGCGGCGGCACCGGTTGCTCGGCACGCGGCCAGGCCAGCGCGCGGCCGGCCGGGCGCCACACCGTCCAGGCGCGAAAGAGGCCGAACGGGAACAGCGTCTCCAGCACCAGCGCCGGCGCCGCGTGCCAGCCGCGGCGCGGCGGCACGAAGCTGAGCTGCACCAGCGCCTGGCCGCCGGCCGGCGCATCGCACCAGGCGGTGCCCTTGCCGAAGGCGCCGCGGTCCTCGAAGCGCAGCGCCAGGCCGTGGCGTTCGCGGCCGGGGTTGCTGACCACGACCTCCATCTGCACCGCGTCGCCGGCGAAACCCGAAACCAGCGGCCGCAGGTGCAGCGTCAGGCCGCGCAGGTTGCCGTGGGTCATGTGCATCGACACCAGGCCGGCGCCGGC
>JAYUPN010000407.1:0-16603 GCA_043760065.1 Rubrivivax sp. | reverse complement strand
GCCGGACGATCGTTCGTCTCGGTGACTGTGCTGCTGGAGCTGGAATGGGTTCTGCGTGGGTTCTATGAACTGCGAACGAGGGACATTTCCCGCGTGTTCCGTGCGCTGGCGAGCATTGAGCACGTCACGCTCGAAGATCGCGACGCGGTCCTGGTGGCGGTCGAGGCATTCGACAAAGGTCTCGACTTCGCTGATGCGCTGCACCTGGCGCGCAGTTCGCGTGCTTCCGGATTCGCGACATTCGACCGACGACTGGCAAAGCGGGCAAAGGGCCTCGCGCTGACGCCACCGGTGGAGTTGCTTGGCTGAAGCGACTTCGGCGCCGCCGGTGGCCGGGGGGTGGAAGTTGTTCGGCCAGAAGGTCGATCCCTGCGGCGTTCAGGCGCGGTTCACCGCGAAGGCGACATCGACCGTGCGACTGCTCGCGGGCGGCGAGTCCCTGGGACCAGCCGTCCGGCGACCCTGAGGCGACATCCGCAGCCCTGAGTTCACCGCCCCGAAGCGGCCGCTCTGACCTGAGACGGACCCCCGGGGGAGAGGTCCGGCGACAGCGGGCACACGCACGTCACCGGCACTCCGGCCGATTGAGGCGTGGCGTGCGGCTTGAGACGTTGCGGTTGCACCACTTCGGGAACCTCGCGTCCCCAGAACATCGGCCGGCAGCCCCAGGGGGAGCCCGCTGGCGCCCCGCTCGACGACGAACGCTCCGCCCCAAGCAGACCCTGTTGTACCGCCTGGTGCGGCAGCTTGCGGCCGGCTTCACGCCAACACCGAAACCAGCGCCGAAGCCGAGCTTCCCCGGTTCATCCACGACGAGTTCGATGCCTTCATCGACTGCGGCATCCTCGCTCACAGCATGACGCACACGACCGTGAGCGGCTGGAGCCGTGGTGCCGTCACGTCACCCGGCCGGCGCCTTCAAACGAACGGGTGCAGCGCACCGGGGCTGACCCAGCGGAGCTCATGCGCAGGACACTGTGGCGCGACGGAACGACCCACTGGGTCAAGCGCCCGCTGGAGATGCTGAAGCCGCAGCCGTGGCACGGCCTGAATGTGGGCGCGTCGGCCGTCGCCTGACAGGCGGGGCCGCCATTCGGGCCGTGCAAACGTCACGTCAACGTGATGACTGGCCGACCGGCGGAGGCGGCACACTGGAAGCCGGCGACACCGATGCCGTCACCGCAGACGACGAGACGCGAGCTACCGCGACGGCCGCAGCCAGCCCCGGCGCCGTGCGCCTGGCCTCGGTCAACGCGGCCGGTACACCAGGCAGCACGGGCGGTCGTCTGTGCCATCAGTGCCGACGGAGAGCAGGTGCTGATGCGCAGCGCATCGAGCAACCTGGTGCCCGGTGAAAGCAACTTCCAGGACGACCTGTTTCTGAAGAATCTGGCCACCCGCGCCGTGACCCAGGTGAACACCAATGCAACGGGTGTCACCATCGTCAATCGCACCGAACGGCTGTGCCATGGCATGAGCCATGACGGCACCTGGGTGGCCTTCACCGCATCCACGGGCGGCAGCTGGCTCTACCAGCCCGGGCCGGAGCTCGAGGCCACGCTGATGCTCAGGAACACCCGCACCGGTGAACTCCTGTCAGCCCGCCGCGCACCAGCTTGCCCAACATCCAGAAGTTCACTTTCGGCTCGATCACGCCCGACGGCTCGCGCGTGGCCTTCATCGCCCAGCCCACCACCACCCATTTGGGCGCCTACAACCTCGTGGCCAACGGCCCGGCCAGGCTGATGGTGTACGACTGCCCGCAGCGCCAGGTCAGCATGTGGCGCTGGGCAGCAGTTGCACCAACCTGTTGACTCTGCCGCGCAGCACCTATCCATGGCAGGTGTACGTCAAGACCCTGCAGGGTACGCCGGCCACGCAGTAGCGCCTGTTTGCAGGCCAGGAAGCACGCGGTCCCCGCCTGCACTGCTGCCGCCTGGCCGGGATCAGGCGGCGCCAATGCCCTGGCCGCCGCCTCAGCTGTGCTTCCAGACCTGGGCGGCAGACGCGCCCTCTGCTGAGGAACCGTTCGTCCCGCGCGGTTCACCGACCCAAAGGTTCCCGCCGCGGTGAACTTCCAGTGAGGCATCCATGACCTCGTCTTCCTAGCATCGCTCGTGCGAGTTCGGGATCGCGAACTTCGTTCCCCACCACAGCCTTGCCAGGAGTCCTCCATGATTCAACGCCCTATCCCCTCTTTGCGCACCAGCACAGCCATCACGGCCCTGTTCGCGCTGTGCACCTCGGCGCAGGCCGCCGTCGTCGACGTGACGGTCACGGTGCAGAACCTTGCACCCGTCAACAGCATCAGCTTCGCACCCCTTCACGTCGGCTTCAACAATGGCAGCTTCGACGCCTTCAACCTGGGCGGCGTGGCCACGGCGCCGATCATCTCGGTGGCCGAAGGGGGTGCAGGCGGCGCCTGGCAAACGGCGTTTGCCGCCGCCGACCCGAATGCGACGCGGGGCACCATCGGCGGCTTGCTGCTGCCAGGTGCCTCCAGCAGCCTGACCTTCAGCGTCGACACGGCGCTGAACCCGTTCTTCACCTTCGGCGCCATGGTGGTGCCGAGCAATGACTTCTTCATCGGCAACGACAGCCCCACCGAGTACCGGCTCTTCGATGCCGCCGGCAACCTGAACATCGCCTCCATTGGCATCAAGGCCAACGAGATCTGGGACGCGGGTTCCGAGGTCTTCGACCCGGCCGCCGCGGCGTTCGTCGGCAACAACGACCTGCGCCGCGACCAGAACTCGGTCGTCGCCTTCAACTTCGCCGAGTTGGCTGCGTTCAACGGGCTGACCACAGGGGCCGGCTACACCTTCAACAGTGCATTGACGGCAGACAGCGACGTGTACCGCATCAGCTTCGGCGTCTCGGCCGTGCCCGAGCCCGGCAGCTATGCACTGATGGCAGCGGGTCTGATGGCCGTCGGCTTCGTTGCGCGCCGTCGGCGCGGCGACATGCAGCCGGTTGGCATGGCCGCAGCCTGAAGGCCTGCTCCTTCCTCTCTGTTCCAATGAACCGCCAGCGCCGCACAGGGGCGGCGCTGGCTGCCAATGAACGAACACCTCTTGCTGGTCGAAGACGACGACGCCATCGCCGTGGCACTGCGCCTGCATCTTGAAGACGCTGGCTACCGCCTGCACCGCGAGGCCGACGGCCGGCAGGCGATGGCCGCCATCGACCGGCAGCGCTGGGACCTGGTGCTGCTGGATCTGATGCTGCCGGGCGCCGATGGCTGGGAGGTCTGCCGCCATCTGCGTGCCCGGCATGCCGACGTGCCTGTCATCATGCTCAGCGCGCGCTCGGCCGAAGCGCACCGCGTGCTGGGGCTGGAACTCGGCGCCGACGATTACGTGGCCAAGCCGTTCTCGATGCTGGAACTGGTCGCCCGCATCCGGGCGCTGCTGCGGCGCATCGAGCAGATGCGTTCGACGGCCGGAGCAAGGCAAGAGTTCAGCTTCGGCCCCTTCCGGCTGGACACCGTGCGGCGCGAGCTGCTGCGCGAAGGCACCGCGGTGCCCTTGACCCTGCGTGAGTTCGATCTGCTGCACTTTCTGCTGAAGCATCCGGGCCGCCCCTTCAGCCGCGGGGAACTGCTGCAACGGGTCTGGGGCGCCGGCTTCGACGGCTACGAGCACACCGTCAACTCCCACATCAACCGGCTGCGCAGCCGCATCGAAGAAGACCCGCGCGACCCCCGACGCGTGGTCACCGTGTGGGGTGTCGGCTACCGTTTCGATCCGGAACCCGCGCCATGATCGCGGGCCGGTCCTTCACCACCCGCCTTTCGTGGGCCCTGGCCGTGCTGCTGCTGACCTACGGCGCCTTCGTGGCCTTGCTCGGGCGGCAGGTGGCAGGCGAGCAGGAGCAGGAGTCGCTGCAGCGTCTGTCGCACGGGCTGGCTCGGCACATCGTCGAACACTGGCCCGAAATCGCTTCGCCCGACCGCGAGGTTGCCGAACGCAGCGCGCGGGGCGCACTGCTGTCGATGCTGATGACCGTGAACCCCGGGGTGCAGGTCTACCTGCTGGATGCCGACGGGCGTGTGCAGCACTACATCGGCGAGCCCGGCATGGTGCGGCAGCATCAGGTGGACCTGGACGCCGTCCGCGCCTTTCTGGCAGATGCGCCGCTGCCCCTGCGCGGCACCGACCCGATGGGCTCGGGCGTGCCGCGCATCTTCAGTGCGGCGATGTTTCCGGTGCGGCCGGGCGATGCAAGGCCGCCGGGTTACCTCTATGTCGTGCTGGACAGCCCGGCGCGCGGTGCCGTGGCCGCGCAGGTCGGCGCCGACCGCCTGTGGCGGGGCGCTGCGCTTGTCGCAGCCATGGGCCTTCTGGTGACCCTGGGCCTGGGGCTGTTCACCTTCCGCCGGCTCACTCGGCCGCTGCATCGCCTGGCTCGGAGTCTGCGCGACTACAGCCGACGCAGCACGGGCGTTGACGCCGCAGACGGTCCGGCAAGTGACACGCCGTCGCGTCCGCTGGGTGACGAGGTGCAGGCCCTGGCAGATGCCTTCGGCGACATGACCCGGCGCATTGAGTCACAGGCCGAGCGTGAGCAGCGGCAGGTGGCAGATCATCGCGAGATGATGGCCAGCGTGGCGCACGACCTGCGCACGCCGCTGACGGCGCTGCACGGCCACCTGGAGGCCTTGGCGGGTGATGCCACACCCGACGCGGCGCGTGGTGCGGCGGTGCTGCAGGCCGCGCTGGCGCAAAGCCGCAAGGTCAGCCGGCTGTCGCAGCAGTTGTTCGAGCTGGCTGCGCTGCAGTCCAACGGACAGGTGCTGCACCGCGAGCGGTTCAGCCTGGACGAAGTGGTGACGGACGCGGTGCAGAAGTTCGGTCTCCACGATGTGCCGCCCTCGGTCATGCTCCATGGCCTGCCACCGGGCCGCCTGGAACTCGACGGCGACCTGCAACTGATCGAGCGTGCCTTGACGAACCTGATCGACAACGCATTGCGACACGCCCCCGGTAGCCAGCCCGTGCGCGTGAGTCTGCGTCGAGAAGGCACGCAGGCCGAGATCGTGGTGGAAGACGGCGGTCCGGGTCTGCCTGGCGAATTGCACCAACGGTTGGACCAGGGCCTGTCGCTGCGCGACCCGCCGATCAAGCGCAGCAACGGCGGCATCGGCGGCCTCGGCCTGGCCATTGCACAACGCGTAGCCGTGCTGCACGGTGGCAGTCTGCGGCCGCTGCCCGCGCCAACGGGCGGCACCCGGCTGTGCCTGGCGCTGCCGCTGGCAGCTTGATCCGGAGTGAAGTCCCGGGCTGGCCCGAGGCAGAACGCGGTCCTTGTTAGGCTGCACGCCTGCTCAAGCAGGAGACACCGTGGCCCGGCTCTTTTCCAACCGGGATCGCGCCTTCGATCTTGGTGTGTCGCCAACGGAGCTGCTGCCTCGTAAAGCAGCGGAGCCGATCGCCGACATGCGCCAGCCGACCGATGCTGCCCAGGCCGGTGCCGATGCGATGCTGGACGCGTTGCCCGAGTACCGCGCACTCTTCGAACAACACCTCGATGGCGCGACTGCGCCAGCGCGCGCGCCGGTGCCCGACGATCTGGTCGCGCGCGTGCCCGCAACCTCAAGGCCTCGGCCTAGTTCCTGGACGCCACGATGGCCTGCGAACTGCAGCCGCAGGACTGGCTGGACGCCGACCATCCGCCCCTCAGCCAGGCCTTCGTCCTTTTGGTCGAGTTCAGCCGTGAACCGCAATCCGGCGAGCCCGTTGCCGAATGGATCCGCGGCACCCACGCCGAGCGCACCGACCTGCGCTGTGCCCAGATTGCGGTGGTGTTGGCGGGCTACATCCGCGTGCTGGGCTGGTCGGCGCGCGGGCATGTGGCCAACAACACGGCTCGTGAGGTGGCAGGCAGTACGCAGGTCGACCTGGCAGGTCGACCTGGCCGTTCTGGCCCAGCGCGCAGGCGTGGCCAAGGCAGACGATGGCGTCCTCGCCATGCCCTTCTCCAAGCGCGGCTGCGGCGTCGCCGCCGTCACCACCGACTACCCGCTGGCCATCGAGCTGCCGATCGCGCCTGATGCCTCGCTGGCCTGGCAGCGGCCGCTGCATGAAGACCTGCCCCTACACAGCCGGGGGTTGAGCGCCTGCGATGCCGACCGGCTCTCAGCCGCGGGGGGCCGTGCGCGCCGAAGCCGCCACCAGAACGACTTGGCCGCCGTCCAGCAAGACGGCCAGCGCTGCGGCGTCAGGCACCGCCGCGGTCAGGATGGCGCGCCCTGGCAGTGCCACCGCCTTCAACTCGGTCCAGTCTGCCGCCGGGTTCAACAGCCGCAGTCGGCGGCCGTCCTGGCTAGGCAGTATCAGCAGCCCTTGCACCCAGGCCGCCAGGTCGACCTCGCGCGTGCCGATGCGGTGGGTGCTGACATCGGCGTGCAAGCGTTGACGGGTCAGTCGCTCGGCTTCGGGCCGATAGACGTGCAGCACACCGCCGATGTGCGGCGTGTGCACGGCCGCCAGGTGGCGGCCATCGGTGGTGGGCGCCAGCCAGCGGTGATAGCCGCCGACCGTGTCGCCCATCGCAGCCAGGCGCAGGCCTCGGGGCCGTGCCGGGTCGGCTGTCACCAGCGCCAGTTGCCCGCCGTCAGGGCCGGATCGCACCGTCAGCAGGCCGCGCCCAACCTGTGCGCCGGGCAGCACCACGGGCCGCGGCGCGATGTCCTCGAAGACATGCGGTGCCGGCAGGTTCAGTTCGCGCAGCACCTCCAGCCCGTGGCGTTCAAGCCAGAGCACCCGGGTGGCCTCGACCGCGTCGCCCAGGACGCCATGGTCGTAGCGGCTGCCGTCGGGGCCCGCCAGCACGGCGATGTGGCCGCCGTCTCCACGGCCATCCAGGTCGACATGCACGGGCCGCGCATCGGGCAGCACAGCGTCGGTCGACCGCGCCACTTCACGCCAACGGCCGTCGGGGTCGGGCTCAAAGCGGGCGAGGCGGTGGCCCTGCGGGTCGGCTGGCCGGGCGCCGGCGGTCACGACGGCCAGCACTGCCAGCGGCAGGATCAGCAGCCCGGCGTGCGCTGACAGGTTCGCGGGGCGCGATGGGGGCGATGTGCGCGCGCGGTCGCCCCTGCCGGTCACTTCCCAGACCCACAGTCCGCCGTCGGCCGTGCGCGCTGCGATGCGGCCGTGGCCCGTAGCGATGGGCGTGGCCGGGTCGATCTCGTCGGCGATGCGGCGCGGCGCCTGGCCGCTCAGCGACAAGGCCCACAAAGTGCCGCTTGCGCCGGTGCCCAGCAGCCCGGAGGGTCCGCCCGCATGCAACTGCCGCATCGGCTCGTTTGCCGGCACAGCACGCGCGGCCCAGGGCGTGCGGTCAGGCGCCGCCGTGGCCTGCGCGCCGACCCGCCCGCTGACGGGTACCAGCCCGACGAAGCCTGCGCACAGGGCCCGGCGCCGGGTCAGCCAAAGCGGGCGCAACTCGCTCACACCGCGCCGATGTATTCGCCCCGCGCCGGGTAGTTCCTCTCCAGCGCGAAATCCAGCGCCGCCAGCAGTTCGTCGAAGTGCGGCCGCGCAAAGGGCATGGTCTGCACGGCGCCGTAGTACAGCGAGCCGTCGGGCCGCACGATGAACACGCCGGGCTCGGACAAGAGTGCCGGCTCCTCGATGCCGATGGAGGTGGTGCCGCGCGAAGTGCTGACGAACAGGCCCCACTCGCGTGCCTTGGCCAGGCTCAGGTCGTAGCCTATGCGCAGGCCAGGGGCCTTCAGCTTGTCGGCCATGGCCTGCGCGCGTTCACGTCCGTCGCTTGAGATCGCGACCACCTTCACGCCGCGCTTGTCGAACTCAGGCTGCAACCGACCCAGTTCCAGCAGGTACTTCAGGCAGATCGGGCAGTGCAGGCCGCGATAGAAAACGACCAGCGTGAAGTTCGCAGCGGCGTCCTCCGCAAGGGAAAAGCTGCCGTGGTCCAGCGTCGGCAGCTCCAGGGACGGCACGGGCTGGCGCGGGATCAGCGGGGACGGCAGCGACGGATGCGACACGGCAGATCTCCAGATGGGGGATTCACCGCAATGTAGCGCCTTGGATGAGATGATCCGCAGCGGATCGTCTCCGTCGCTCAACCATTCATCTCAGTTGCTCCACCGCGCGTCGCGCGACCCGCGACGCATGAAACGGGCGTCAAATAGCACTGCGGCGTCCGGCACAGAGGTCGGTTTGTACTTGGAACTGATGGAAGAGCGGGAAGACCTCGGCCCCGACCTGGCCAGCCTCGTGCACATCGTCGAAGAGAAGGTCATCGATTGCGACCGCCAAGCCGTGAAGGTCAACGATGGTGTGCAGTTTGATGCCGGGCCGGTCAAGTAAGCAGCAATTGCCCCGTCACTGTCGAGGTACGGCGCAGCATCGAATGCCGGCAGTTCGTCAATCTTGATTCGGGTGCTCATTTTCGTCTCCTCTCTCCGTCCAACAAGGCGTTCAGCGCCTTCGCCCGTCTGATGCCGCTCTTCTGTGTTCGCTTGGATTGGCCAGCCAGCAGGACAACGACCAAGCTACGTCGCTGCGTGAAACACCCCCGCTCATGGCCGTCAGGTAGCCTTCGATCCGCGATGCAGCGGCCTTTGAAGGGACGCGCGCGCGCCCCCGACCCAGGCCCTCAGCTAACGCCCGATCGGCCCGGATCCCGCGAACCGCACCCGCCGCCCCCAATCCGGCACGCGCTGCTCCATCACGCGCTGCGTGAAGGCCTGGCGGCGGGCCTGGAATTCGGCTTCGTTCAAAGGCGCTTCGAGGGTTGTCGATTGGCGCGCGAACGCGGCGCTTGGCGTGATCCGCAGCAGGTAGACATCGGTGCGGTTGGCGGTGTCGGTCGACGACAGCGCCAGCAGCGGCAGGAACTGGCCGCCGGCGCTGGCCAGGCCCATGTAGTCGCCCAGGAACAGGCCGCGCGCGTTGGGCGCCTGCGCCATGTCGAAGGGGTTCCACACCGGCGTCTCGGACCAGCTCGCGCCGTCGCGCGTGGTCGCCAGCCAGGCGGCGGCCAGCAAGGTCTGCGCGGCGCCGGTGTCGGGCCGCAGGTCGAAGTACATCAGGCCGACGAGGCCGTCCTCGCGCGCGTGCAGCGTCGGCGTGAAGGCCGCTGCCGTGCCGGCGTTGCTGGCCGCCGCCGGCACGCTCCAGGTGCTGCCGCCGTCCACTGAACGCGAGACCGCGATGGCGTCGCGCAGGCCGCCTGCGAAGCGGCTGTCCTGCCACGCCAGCCACAGGCTGCCGTCGGGTGCCGCGGCGGCGGCGGGGATGATGCTGCCGCCGCGGATGATGGCGCCGGTGGTGGGGTCGCGGGCGCCGATGCCGCGGTGATCGGCCACCATGACCGCACTGCTCCAGCTCAGGCCGCGGTCGGTGGAGCGCACCACGCGCAGCGTGTTGCGTGGCGTGCCGCCGCTGACGTCGATCTGCGTGAAGACGTTGACCAGCGTGCCGCGGTGCGGGCCCGCGGCGACCACCAGTACGCGGTTGCCGATCGTCTGCGCCGTGCCGCCAACGGCCGGCGGCGGGCGGTAGATCTCGCGGGCGACTTCCCAGCTCAGGCCGGCGTCGGTGGAGCGGGCCAGCAACGTCGGGCCGTTGCCGGCCACGTCCAGCCGGTCCCACACGGCGTAGACGAAGCGCGGGTCCAGCGTGTCGACGGTGAGCGTGTTCTTGTCGTTGAACAGCGTCGCGCCGTCGAGTACGAGGGTCTGCGGCACCGACCAGCTGCGGCCGCCGTCGGTCGAGCGGCTGCATCGCGCTGCGGCTGCCGGGGATGAGCGCGGCGCCGCTGAGCGACAGGCCCATCAGGTGCAACGTGCCGTCGCTGCCGACGTCGACCCAGGGGTCGGTGGTGCGCTCGAAGTCGCCGCTGCTGCCGGCGGCCGCGCCGCCGCAGCGCGACATCGGGTGCAGCAGGCGCGTCCAGGTGCTGCCGCCGTCGCTGGACACGGCGCTGACCAGCGCACGCGCCGCACCGTCGCTCCAGCGGTCCTGCTGCCACGCGGCCAGCAGCAGCAGCGGATTGCCAGGCGCCCGCGCGAGCATCGGTTCGACCTCGGCGTCGACATACGAGGTGCCGGTGGCGGCGCCGCCGCCGGTGCATCCGGCGGCCACCGGCGTGGCCGTGCTGACGCGGTTGGCCGGCAGGGACAGCGGAGGTTCGGCGGTTGCGTCGCCACCACCACCACCGCCGCCGCAGCCGGCCAGCGCGGTCAGTGCGGCCAGCATGAGGGCCAGGAGCAGCGGGCGAGTCCCGCTGACGCGGCCGGGCCGCGCGGGGCAGCCGGCGTTCGTGGCGGTGCCCGGGGCGCAAATCCTGCGAGTCCCACCCTGCCACCTATGATCCTGCGCCATGTCCCGTCTCCTGGCCTGCCTGATGTCGATGCTGAGTACTGCCGTGATTGCCGCCGCGCCCGCGCCCCCCGTCGCGGACATGGTGCCCCATGTGGTCCAGGGGCCTCACGGCTCGCGTGTCGACGAGTACCACTGGTTGCGTGACGACGATCCGAAGGCCAAGCGGCCCGAGATCATGCGCCACCTCAAGGCCGAAAACGCCTACACCGACGCTGTGCTGGCGCCGCTGCAGCCGCTGCGCGACCGGCTGGTGGCCGAGATGCGCGGCCGCATCAAGGACGACGAGAGCACGCCACCGGCCTACGACGGGGGCTGGTGGATCTGGCGCGCCTACAAGCCCGGTGCCGATCACGCGGTGCTGATGCGCCAGCGCGGCAGCCCCGAGCGGCCCGATCCGCGCGCGCCGCGCCAGGTCATGCTGGACCAGAACGCACGCGCTGCGGGTCAGGCCTACTACCGCGTCGGCTCGCATGCGCTCAGCCCCAACGGCGAGGTGCTGGCCTGGACCGAGGACACCGGCGGCCGCCGCATCCACACGCTGCACCTGCGCAACCTGCGCACCGGGCAGGACTACCCCGAGCAGATCGGCGGCGTGCTCGAGGACCTGGCCTGGGCGGCCGACAACCGCACGCTGTTCTACATCCTGCAGGACCCGGTGACGCTGCAGAGCGGCCCGGTCTACCGCCACCGGCTGGGCGAGCCGGCCACGGCCGACGTGAAGGTCTTCGACGAAGCCGACAAGACGCTGTTCGTGGGCCTGGGCCGCAGCGCGTCGCGGCGCTTCGTGCTGATCACGATCGGCGGCTTCGACACCAGCGAGACGCGCGCCATCGACGCGCACCGTCCCGCTCGCGCGCCGCAGCTCGTGCTGGCGCGGCGTGCCAAGGTGCGCCACACCGCCGACCACCTGGCCGGGCGCTGGATCATCCAGACCAACGAAGACGCGCCCAACTTCAAGCTCGTGGCCGCGCCGCAGCGTGCCAGCGACGACCGCAAGCGCTGGCGCACGCTGGTGCCGGGCCGTGAGCAGGCCACGATCGAGCACTTTGCCTTGCTCGAAGCCGGCATTGCGCTGCAGGAGCGCGTGGCTGCCGACTCGCAGGTGCGGCTGCTGCGCGGCACACGATCGCAGCCGGTGGCGGCGCAGCCGGCGCACACCGTGACGCTGGGCGCCAACCCCGACCCGCGCGCGGCGCACCTGCGCTACAGCGTGAGCTCGATGGTGCAGCCGCAGGCCACCTGGGACCTGCACCTGGCCAGCGGCCGCCCGCTGCTGCGCAAGCTGCGCGAGGTGCCGGGCTACGACGCGGCGCAGTACCGCACCGAGCGTTTGTGGGCGCCGGCACGCGACGGCCAGCGCGTGCCGGTGACGCTGGCCTGGCGCGCCGACAAGGCCGGTGCCGATGGCCGCGCGCCGCTGCTGGTGCTGGGCTACGGCGCCTATGGCCTGTCCTACGACCCGGCGTTCTCGTCGCAGCGCGTGAGCCTGCTCGACCGCGGCGTGGTGGTGGCCATCGCCCACGTGCGCGGCGGCGCCGAACTGGGTGAAGGCTGGTACGAGGCCGGCCGGCTGAT
This sequence comes from Rubrivivax sp., assembly GCA_043760065.1. Classification (GTDB taxonomy): domain Bacteria; phylum Pseudomonadota; class Gammaproteobacteria; order Burkholderiales; family Burkholderiaceae_C; genus Rubrivivax. The sequence continues at coordinate 4,670 of JAYUPN010000407.1, read as the reverse complement.
GAACAAGAAGAACACCTTCAACGACTTCGTCGACGCCACCGACGGGCTGGTCAAGGCCGGGTGGGGCGCGGCCGACAAGGTCTTCGCCTCGGGCGGCTCGGCCGGCGGCCTGCTGATGGGCGTGCTCGCCAACGAGGCGCCGGCACGCTACCGCGGCATCGTGCTGGACGTGCCCTTCGTCGACGTCGTCAGCACCATGCTCGACGAGTCGATCCCGCTCACCGCCAACGAGTGGACGCAGTGGGGCGACCCGCGCGAGAAGGCCGCGCACGACTACATGCTGTCGTACTCGCCCTACGACAACCTGCGCGCGCAGGACTACCCGGCAATGCTGGTGGTGACGGGGCTGTGGGATTCGCAGGTGCAGTACTTCGAGCCGGTGAAGTACGTGGAGCGTCTGCGCCGGCTCTAGACCGACCGCCAAGCGCTGCTGCTGGCGGTGAACCTGAGCGCCGGGCACGGCGGCGCGTCGGGGCGCTTCTCGGAACTGGCCGAGTTTGCGCGCGAGTACGCCTTCGTGCTCGACCTGGCGGGGCTGGGGCAGTAGGGCGCTGGCCGGAGCAGGCAGGTCAGAGGCCGGTGGGCCGCGTCAACTGAACACGGTCCGCGTGCGCGTCGGCAGCGCGCCTGTGGGGTCTGTGGCGCAACTCTGATAGCGTGCCAACAACTCCAACGGTGTCCGCGGCCCTTTACACACACCATGACCTCAGCTGGCGCTGACCCGCACGTCCCGGCACCAGGGTCGCCGGCGACTTCGGCCCGCATGCTCTACGCGGTCGCGGCGTTTTTCGTGGCCATCGTCGCCGTGCTTGCGCTCCTCGCCCTCCTGCAGGCGCAGGCCCTGTCGCAGGCCAGGGCCTACACGACCGGCGAAGGCCTGTACTCGAAGGCGCAGAAGAGCGCCGTCATCAGCCTGCTGCGCTACGCGCGCAGCGAGGCCGGCGAGGACTACCGGCAGTTCCTGCGTCACATCGAGGTGCCGGAAGGCGATCGCGACGCGCGCCTGGCACTGCAGCGTGATCCCGTCGACCACGACGCCGCCGGTCGCGGCTTCCTTCGCGGCAACAACCACCCCGACGATGTCGAGGGAATGATCCAGTTCTTCCAGCGTTTCGAGGGCATCAGCTACGTGGCCGCGGCCATCGCCATCTGGCGCGACGCCGACGCCGAGATCGCCCGCCTGCGCGGTCTGGGCGAGGAGCTTCATCGCGCCGTGACCCTGCACGCCGGCCGCCCCGCCATCGACGCACTGCTGGCGCGCATCGGCGAGACCGACGACCGCCTGTCCAGGCTCGAGGACAACTTCTCCGTCACGCTGGGCGCCGGCGCGCGGTTTCTCGTCGCCGTGAGCAACCTGGCCATCGCCCTGATTGCCGTCGTGCTGGTGGCCGTCGGCCTGGCGTTTTCGACCCACATGGCGCGCAGCCAGCGACGGGTGGAGAACGCGCTGCGCCAGTCCGAGGCGCGCTACCGCCAGCTGACCGAGAGCATGGTCGACGGTGTCCTGATCCTGCAGAACGGGCGCTTCGTGCACGCCAATCCCGCGGCGCTGCGGCTCATCGACTACACGCTCAGCGATCTGATCGGCCGCGAGTTCGCGCCGCTGGTGCACCCGACGTGGCGCGAGATGGTCGCCGAGCGGCACCGGCGCAGGCTGCGCGGCGAGGTGCTCGACGACCGCTACGAGATCCAGGTCCTGACCGGCGCCGGTGACGCGAAGTGGGTCAGCCTGAGCAACGTCCTGATCGAGAACTGGGAGGGCAACGCCGCCGTGCTGACCCTCATCTCCGACGTCACCGAGGTGCGGCAGGCGCGCCTCGCACTCGAGGCGAACCGGGCCGAACTTGAGGGCCTGGTGGTGCTGAGGACGGCGGAGCTGACGGCGGCGCGCGAGCGCGCCGAGGCCGCCAACCAGGCCAAGGGCGAGTTCCTGGCCAACATGAGCCACGAGATCCGCACGCCGCTGAGTGCCGTGCTGGGACTCGCGCGCATGGGCCTGCGCGCCAGCGCTGGCAGCGCGTCGGCGACACCGTTCACCGGCATCATCACCGCCGGGCAACACCTGCTGGCGGTCATCGACGACATCCTCGACGTCTCGAAGATCGAAGCCGGCAAGCTGGCCATGGATGTCGAGCCCTTCGACCTTGCCGCGACGATCGCCGACGCCCGCTGCATCGTTGCCGAAGCCGCGGCCGCCAAGCAGCTCGCGCTGAGGGCGCAATGCGCCTCGACGCTCCCGACCTGGGTCAGCGGCGACTCGCGACGGCTGCAGCAGATCCTGGTGAACCTGCTGTCCAACGCCATCAAGTTCACCGAACACGGCGCGGTCTCGCTGCACGTCGAACCCGACGGCGAGCTCGTGCGCTTCTCCGTCACCGACACCGGCATCGGCCTCTCGGCGGAGCAGACGGCGCGCCTGTTCACGCCGTTCGAGCAGGGCGACCGTTCGGCATCGCGCCGCCATGGCGGCAGCGGTCTGGGGCTGGCGATCAGTCGAAGCCTGGCGCGCCTGATGGAAGGCGATATCGATGTCACGACCGCGGTCGGCGTCGGCAGTTGCTTCACGCTGCGATTGCCGTTGCCGGTCGCCGCGGCGCCGTCGCCGGTGCGCAGCGGGCGGTCCGTGGATGCGGACGGCGTGCGCCATCTGGCCGGGCTGCGCGTGCTCGCGGCCGAGGACGACGAAGTGAACCGCCTCATCCTTGCAGAGATGCTGTCGCGCCACGGCGCGGCGGTCGAGTTTGCCAAGAACGGCGAGCACGCCGTCGCCCTGTTCCGGGCCGCAGGGTCGGCGGCGTTCGACGTCGTGCTGATGGACATCCAGATGCCGCTGATGGACGGCTACGAGGCGACACGCCGCATCCTGCAGCTGGCACCCCACATGCCGGTGATCGGCCAGACCGCGCATGCGCTGCCCGAGGACCGCGCGCGCTGCCTGGCAGCGGGAATGAAGGCCGTCGTCGTCAAGCCCATCGAGATCGACCTGCTGGTGCGCGCCGTCCGCGAACTCACGCAGCGAGACCCAATCTTTCGGAGGTGATCGGTTGATCATCAGACGCGAGCAGCGGCGGACGGCATCGCCGCATGACGCGCGGACACGGGTTTCCACGACTATAGAAGCGCGGGGCCTGCTGTCACATTGCCGGCGCGAGTGCTTCGGCAAGTGCAACCTTTCGCGCGCCTTCGCCAGTCCGTGAACGGTTTGAAACCCGTACGCGACTGATCTACTAACCTCAGGAGCAAGACGACATGGGAAGAGTGACGAAAATTGTGTGGGCAGCCTCCGCTGGGTTGGCGCTGTCGAGCAGCTTGTTCGCAGCTGCACCGACCGTGACGACCGCGGACTTCGTCGACAAGCTCGACTCGCCTTGGGACATGGCGTTCATGAAGGACGGCACCATGTTCTTCACCGAGAAGTGCAAGGGGCTCTCCGTTCGAATGCCATCGGGCACCATCAACAAGCTGCACGGCGTCGGTGCCACCACCGGCTATTCGTCGGCGAGCGCCGACCTGTTCTGCGACGGACAGGCCGGCATGATGGGCGTTGCGATCGACCCGCAGTTCGCGAGCAACCGCTTCATCTATGTCTACTCCAGTTCCAAGCTCGACGGCAAGCTGGGCAACCGGGTGATGCGCTTCAAGCTCAATGACGCCATGACGGGTGTAACGGATCGCACCGACATCGTCGGCGACATTGGCTACAAGCCCAAGGCCACCAAGCATCCATTCGGTGGCCCCGGGGCGCACAACGGCGGCCGCATCCGGTTCAGCCCCGCTGATGGCTTTCTCTACGTGACGACCGGTGACAACCACCTGGGTATCGGGCCGCAGGGACCCACGTACATTGGCGGGAAGGTGCTGCGAGTCGACAGGAATGGCAAGGCTGCGGCGGACAACAAGCCGCCGGCCGGTTTCGATCCTCGCGTGTTCACCTATGGCCACCGCAATCCCCAAGGCATCGCGTTCCGCCCCAGCGACAACCGCCCGTTCACGGCGGAAAACGGCCCGTGGCACACCGATGAAGTGACCGCACTGGTCAATGGCGGCAATGCCGGCTGGGACCCGCGCCCCAACATGGCGGGCCGCAAGGACTGTTCGGACGACTACTGCGGCTACTCGCCCAACCAGATGGGCGCCCTGGATCCCAAGAAGCGCGCGGCCTTCATGCCCATGACCGACCTCAAGACCTACCCCAAGGCGATGAAGCCGGCGTGGAACAACAAGGGGCTGTCGCAGGGGATGTTCTGCAACGCCTTCCTGTCCGGTGCGAAGTGGAAGGACTGGAACGGCCAGATGGTGGTCGGCTATGCCGGCATCGGCATTCACGGCACTGCGGTGGGCAACCGGCTGGATGTGCTGAAGATCAGTGCCGATGGGTTGTCCGCAACCAAGACCGACTTCCCCTGGCCGACGGTGGCCGGTCGTTTCCGTGCTTGTGAACTCGGTTCGGACGGCGACCTGTACGTCGCGCTCGAAGACCAAGGCAAGATCATCCGGGTCAAGCCGGAGTAGTTGCAAACCGCAAGCGCGCTGCCGTGTGTCAGCAGGGCAGCGCGTTTGTCTTTTGGTAGCAAGAAGGAGTACCTGTTGCGAATCTTGTTTCAATGGATCGCCGTCGTCGGCTTGTTGGGTGCGGCAGGCCCGGTGCGTGCGGACTACGACCTCGCCGT
>JAYUPN010000406.1:0-16717 GCA_043760065.1 Rubrivivax sp. | reverse complement strand
ATGCCGGCACGCTGAGCGGCGACGCCAGCTGCCGCGGCAGGGCTGCCGCGACGGCGCTCGGCGCGGGCAGGCCGGGCAGCGGGCCCGGCAGCGGCAGCGGGGCCACCGGGCTGAGCGCCGGGCTGGCCGCGACGCTCTGGCGGGCGAGCGATGGCGCGATCCGGCGCGTCGCGGGCTCTGCTGCGGCAGCCGCCGCGCGATCGTCGGCAGCGGGCGCGGCGACCGGAACCGGAACCGGGACGGGGACAAGCGCGGGGGCCGGCGGCGCGACGACGGCGGGTGCCACCGCATCGGCAGCCATCGGGGCGAGGGCTGGCGGCGCCGGCAAGGCCACCGGCGGCGCAGGCGGGGACTCGGCCAGCACATCCGGCCGGCGTTCGGCCGGCAGGCCCGGCTGCGCGGCCCCGGCCTCGCTGTCGGGCAGCGGCTGCACGTCGCGCACGGCACCGCCCCAGCGCGGCAAAGGCGCAGTGCCGGGCGCGGTGCTCGACAGCACGGCGGGTGTCGCCGGCGTCGCCGGGCCCTCGTTGGCCGGTCCGCGCAGCGTGACGTTGATGGCGCCCCAGACCCCCTGCCCCGGCGGCGCGGTGCCGCCCGGCGCGTTGCCCAGCCAGACCACCAGCCAGACGTGCAACAGGGCCGCCAGCAGCAGGCAGCGCTGCAGCGTCGTCGTGGGCGGCCGCGGCCACGGCACCAGGCGGGGCGGCAGGGGCTGGTCTTGCAGGACGGCGTTCACGGCGGCGCTCGGCTGGGCAGCGCAATGATGCCCTGTCGCCAGGGTCTGAAACCGATCCGGAACCCGCCGTGGTGCAGCTCGGGTCTAATCCGCCATCAGCCTTCTGGCGCACCGAAAGCGACCCATGAACCAGCTCGAACAGCTCAAGCAACACACCACCGTCGTCGCCGACACCGGCAACTTCAAGCAGCTGGCGCAGTTTGCACCGCGCGATGCCACCACCAACCCGAGCCTGATCCTCAAGGCCGTGCAGCAAAGCGCCTACGCGCCGCTGCTGGCCGACACCGTGGCCGCGCACAGCGGCCTTGCGCTCGACGGCGTCGTCGACCAGGTGCTGGTGCGCTTCGGCTGCGAGATCCTGAAGGTCGTGCCCGGCCGCGTCAGCACCGAGGTCGACGCCCGGCTGTCCTTCGACACCGAAGCGACGGTGGCGCGTGCGCAGCGCCTGATCGGCCTGTACCGCGACGCCGGCATTGACAAGCAGCGTGTACTGATCAAGGTCGCCGCCACCTGGGAAGGCATCCGCGCCGCCGAGCGGCTGCAGCGCGAGGGCATCGCCTGCAACCTGACGCTGCTGTTCGCCTTTGCGCAGGCGGTGGCCTGCGGCGAAGCCGGCGTGCAGCTGATCAGCCCCTTCGTCGGCCGCATCTACGACTGGCACAAGAAGGCCGCCGGCGACGGCTGGGACGAAGCCGCGCACGCCGGCGCCAACGACCCCGGCGTGAAGAGCGTGCGCGCCATCTTCCACTACTACAAGCGCCACGACATCAAGACCGAAGTCATGGGTGCGAGCTTCCGCAACACCGGCCAGATCGTCGCCCTGGCCGGCTGCGACCTGCTGACCATCAGCCCCGAGCTGATGGCCCAGCTGCAGGCCAGCGACGCGCCGGTGCCGCTGGCGCTGGACAAGCATGCCGCCGACGGCCACCACCTGCCGCCGGTGCACCTGGACGAGAAGCGCTTCCGCTGGGCGCTGAACGAAGATGCGATGGCCACCGAGAAGCTGGCCGAGGGCATCCGCGCCTTCGCCGCCGACGTGGCCAAGCTCGACCAGCTGATCGAAGGGCTGCAGAAGTGAAACGTTGCGACCAGACCGCGGCCTGGGCCGCGCTGCAAGGCCACTTCGAGGCCCACGGCCGCGACTTCGACCTGCGCGAAGCCTTCGGCCGCGACGCCGGCCGCTTTGCCGCTTTCAGCCTGCAGGCCCCCGAAGTCTTTGCCGACCTCAGCAAGAACCGCGTCGACACCGCGACTCTGCGCTTCCTGCTCGACCTGGCGCGCGAATGCGGCCTGGAGGCCCAGCGCGACGCGCTGCTGCGCGGCGACATCGCCAACGTCACCGAAGGCCGCGCCGTGCTGCACACCGCGCTGCGCGCACCGCGCGGCCAGGGCCCCAACAGCTCCGAGGTGCACGGCGTGCTCGACGCCATGCTGGCCTACGCCGACCGCGTGCGCGGCGACGGCGCCATCACCGACATCGTCAACATCGGCATCGGCGGCAGCGACCTCGGGCCCGCGATGGTGGTGCCGGCGCTGGACGCGTACTGCAATCCGGCGCAGCGCCTGCACTTCGTCAGCAACGTCGACGGCCACGACCTGTGGCCGCTGCTGCAGCGCCTGGACGCAAAGAAGACGCTCTTCATCGTCGCCAGCAAGACCTTCACGACGCAGGAGACGATGGCCAACGCGGGCGCTGCGCGCGCCTGGTTCTTGCAGCACGGCGGCACCGATGTCGCGCGCCACTTTGCCGCCACCACCACCAACGTCTTGGCGGCGGCCGAGTTCGGCATCCGCACGACGTTCGGCTTCTGGGACTGGGTCGGCGGGCGCTACTCGCTGTGGAGCGCGATCGGGCTGCCGATCGCCATCGCCATCGGCAGCGCCAACTTCCGCGCCCTGCTCGCTGGCGCGCACGCGATGGACCGCCACTTTGCGCAAGCGCCGCTGGCGCGCAACCTGCCGGTGCTGCTGGGCCTGATCGACATCTGGTACCGCAACTTCCACCGCTTCACGAGCCGCAGCGTGGCGCCGTACCACCAGGGCCTGAAGCGGCTGCCGGCGTACCTGCAGCAGCTGGAAATGGAGTCCAACGGCAAGCAGGTCGACGTCGACGGCCAGGCCCTGCCCTACGCCACCAGCCCGGTGGTGTGGGGCGAGCCCGGCACCAACGGCCAGCACGCGTACTTCCAGATGCTGCACCAGGGCAGCGACGTGATCCCGGTCGAGTTCATCGCCGTCAGGACGGCGGCGCACCCGCTCGCGGACCAGCACACCAAGCTGCTCGCCAACTGCCTGGCGCAGAGCCAGGCGCTGATGCTGGGCAAGAGCGCCGCCGATGCAGCACGCGAGCAGGCACCGACCGCCGCCGCCGGCTTCGACCGCGCGGTGCTCGGCCGGCACCGCGCCTTCCCCGGCAACCGGCCGAGCACGACCTTCGTGCTCGATGCGCTGACACCGTCGAGCCTGGGCGCGCTGATCGCGATGTACGAACACCGCGTCTTCGTCAGCGGCGCGCTGTGGGGCATCAACAGCTTCGACCAGTGGGGCGTGGAGCTCGGCAAGGCGCTGTGCAACGCGCTGCTGCCGCGCCTGGCCAGCGGCGACACCGCGGGCCTGGACGCCTCCACCGCCGGGCTGATGCAACGCCTGCGCGCATGAAGCCGGCGAAAAAACGCATCGTCTTCGACCTCGGCGCGGTGCTCTTCAGCTGGCAGCCGCGCCACCTGCTGATGCGCGAGCTGCCGCATGCCGTGCCTGACGAGGCCACGGCCGCGCACTGGGAAGCGATGGTCTTCCAGGGCTACGGCGGCGACTGGGGCGAGTTCGACCGCGGCACCGTCGGCGTGCCGGAACTCGTGCAGCGCATCGCAAGGCGCACCGGCTTTGCCGCCGCTGACGTGCAGACCGTCGTCGACGCGGTGCCGCGCGAGCTGCAGCCGATCCCCGACACCGTGGCGCTGCTGCACCGCCTGGCCGACGCCGGCCACACGCTGCACTACCTGTCGAACATGCCGGCGCCTTATGCCGACATCCTGGAGCGTCAGCCCTTCTTCGCGCGCTTCGCCAGCGGCGTGTTCTCGGCCCGCGTGCACCACAACAAGCCCGAGCCGGCGATCTTCCACGCCGCGCAGCAGCGCTTCGGCTGCACGCCGCAGGAGCTCGTGTTCCTGGACGACCACGCGCCCAACGTGCAGGCGGCGCAGGCGCTGGGCTGGCACGCGCTGCAGTTCCGCCATGCAGCGCAGGCCGAGGCCGGGCTGCGCGACGGCGGCTTCGCGCTCGCGCCCTGATCAGTCGCGCGACTCGGTGCCCGCGACGCGGCCGTCGTCGGCCCAGGCGTCGAGCAGCGTGTAGCCCACCGCCAGCACCACCGGCCCGACGAAGATGCCGACCAGGCCGAAGGCGAACAGGCCGCCGATGACGCCGGCAAAGATCAGCAGCAGCGGCAGGTCGGCGCCGAGCTTGATCAGCCACGGCCGCAGCACGTTGTCGAGCAGCGCCAGCACCATGCCCAGCACGACCAGGAAGATGGCCCAGCCGATGCTGCCGTCGAACCAGCTCCAGATCGCGGCCCCCAGCAGCACCGGCACGGGGCCGATCTGCGCGATGCACAGCATGAACATCAGCGCGCTGAGCAGCCCCGCGAAAGGCACGCCGGCCAGCGCCACACCCAGGCCGCCGAGCAGCGTCTGCACCAGCGCCGTGCCGCCGACGCCGAGGGCCACGCCGCGGATCGCGCCGCCGGCCAGCAGCACCGCACCGTCGCCGCGCTCGCCGGCCAGGCGGCGCGCAAAGCGGCGCACATGGGCCGCGCCGGCCTCGCCACTGCCGTACATCACAGCCGCGATCAGCACCGTCAACAGAAACTGCAGCAGCAGCAGGCCGATGCTGCCGACCTGCGCCACGAACCAGCGCGTCAGCTCACCGGCGTAGGGCGACAGGCGCGGCAGCAGGTCGCGCAGGCCGAGGTCGGCTGCCTGTTGCCAGGCCTTGTCGGCCATCGCGCCCACCAGCGGCAGGCCCGACACCCAGGCCGGCGGCAGGTCGGGCAGGTGGTAGTCGGCGGCGAGCTTGGCCCAACTGACCAGTTGATCGGCATTGGCGACGATGGTCACGGTGGCCAGCACCAGCGGCACCACGAACAGCAGCAGCAACAGCAGCGTCATCACCAGCACCGCCAGCGAGCGCCGGCCCCACAGCGCACGCTGCACGCGCAGCATCAGCGGCCAGCTGGACACGACCACCATCGTGGCCCAGATCGCCGGCCCCAGGAAGGGCCTCAGGATCCACAGCGAGGTCCCGAGCAACAGGCCGATGAACAGCACGCCGAAGGTCACGCGGGCGATGTCGCCGCCCAGGCGCGGGCCGCCGGCTCGGGCCATCAGCGTGCAGGCTCGGTGTAGGGCGCCACGCTCTGCGCCTCGATGCGGTAGCTGGCAGCACCCATGTACGAATCGGTGCGGCCGGTGGTGAGCGTGCCGGTGATCCACACCGCGTCCATCGAACGCAGGCCCTTGGCCGGCGAGCGCGGCAGCACGTGCACGATCTGGTTGGCCGGCGGCGGCGGGCTGTGCACGCAGGCGCCGAAGTAGGGCACGAGCAGGAACTCCTTCAGACCGTCCTTGCTGTCCTCCAGCGGCACCACGAAGCCGGGGATGCGCACCGTCTGGCCGACCAGCGTGGTGTTGACGGGCGCGTTGTCCCAGACCTCGCGCATCTTCTTCAGCATCGCGCCGGCGCGCGGGTCGGCGTCGTCGAGCATCTGGAAGTTGAGGTCCTTGAAGTCCTTGAACGGGTCCCAGCCGGCGGGCACCAGCGCGTCCCAGGTGATGGTGCGCGGCGCGCCCGCAACGGCGGCAGCGGCGGGCTTCGCCGGTGCTGCCAGCGGCGGCTTCATCAGCGGCACGCCGTCCTTCTGGGCCGGGGCCCGAAGCGGCAGCAGCGCCAGCGAAGTGAACACAGCAGCGATCAGGACGCTCGGCAGTTTCATGTTCTTGGGCTCAGTCCATCGGCCAGCGACAGGCGGTACGCCCGCCATCCCGGCACCAGGCTTGCGAGCATACCTGCGGCCAGCACGGCGGCAAAAAGGCCCCACTGTGCCGTCGTGGGCGCGGCCGGCTGCAAGGTGATGCCGAACTGCTGCTGCAGCCAGGGCCCGGCCAGCACCACCGCCAGCGCCGCCGCCAGCGCGCCCAGCAGGGCACCGGCCAGCGTCACCAGCGCACCTTCGGCGGCCAGCAGCCACAGCACGTGGCGCGGGCCGGCGCCGACGGCGCGCAGCACCGCCAGCTCGCGCCGCCGCTCGTTCAAGCCGGCCAGCACCACCGCCACCAGCGACGCCAGGCTGACCACGGCGACGAGGCCGCTGATGGCCAGCAGCGCCTGCTCGCCCGGCCCGACCACGGCCCACAGCTCGTCCAGCGCCACGCCGGGCAGCACCGCCAGCAGCGCCTCGCCTTCGTAGCCGGCGACGAAGCGCTGCACGTTGAAGACCGCGACGCGGTTCTTCAGACCCACCAGCGCCGCCGTCACCTGCTTGGGTTCGAGGTCGAACTTGCGCGCGAACTCCGGCGCGATCTTCACGCCCGCCGACGCCGGCAGCGGCGCGCCGCCGGCCCAGTCCAGGTGGATGGCCTCGATCGCCTGCAGGCTGACGTGCACCGTGCGGTCCACCGGCGTGCCGGTGCGCGCCAGCACGCCGACCACCGTGAAGGGCTTGTCGGCGTGCGTCTGCGCCAGCACCTCGGCGTTGCCGTGCGACAGCGTGATCTGCTGGCCCAGTCTGTAGCCCAGCGACTGCGCGATCTCGGCGCCGATCACCGCTTCGTACAGGCCGTCCAGCGTGCCGGCGAAGGCGCGGCCCTGCGCCAGCACGAGCTTGTGCTGGTCGCCATAGGCGAAGTGCTCGAAATACGCCGGCGTCGTGCCCAGCACCGGGCGGCCGCGGTGCGAGTCGCCCAGCGACAGCGGCACCGTCCAGGCCACGGCGCGGTGCTGCGCGATCGCCTGCACGCTGTCCATGCGCATGGTGTGGGTCGCGCCGCCGACGCGGAACACCGCCAGCAGCATCAGCTGCACCGGGCTCGTGCGCGCACCCACCACGAGGTCGGTGCCGCTGACCGACTGGCCGAAGCTGCTGCGGATGTCGGTGCGCAGCCGCTCCAGCCCGAGCAGCAGCGCGGTGGCCAGTGCGATGCTCAGCATCACGAGGGTCAGCGTGCCGCGGCGGTTGAGCGCGCTCTTCAGCGCGACGTGCAGCAACGCGGTCATGCCGCGACCGCCGCGCGGTTCAGACCGGGCAGGCTCAGCCGCTCGCCAAAGCGCGCGGCCAGCCGCTCGTCATGGCTGACGAAGACGAGCGTGCTGCCGCTGGCGCTGCACTCGGCCATCAGCAGCGCCATGAAGTCATCGCGCAGCGCGGCGTCCAGCGCCGAGGTCGGCTCGTCGGCGATGACGAGTTCGGGCCGGCCCAGCAGTGCCCGCGCCGCCGCCACGCGCTGCTGCTGGCCCACCGACAGCGCGTCGGCGCGGCGCCGCCACAGCGCGGCGGGCAGGCCCATGTGCTGCAGCAGCGACTGCGCTGCCGCCTGCGGCCCGCCGTCGCAGCGCGCGGCGCGCAGGCGCGAGAAGCGCGTCGGCAGCAGCACGTTGTCCAGCACCGTCAGGTACGGCAGCAGGTTGAACTGCTGGAAGATCACGCCGACGTGGTCGGCCCGCCGCGCGTCGCGCCGGCCCGGCCGCAGCGCCGCCCAGTCCTGGCCCAGCAGCGACACCGTGCCCGCGCGGGCCTGCAGCACGCCGGCCATCAGCGCGAGCAGCGTGCTCTTGCCGCAGCCGCTGGGCCCGTGCAGGAACACGGTGCGGCCGGCCGCGACGTCCAGCGCATCGACGGCGATGCAGTCGGCGGCGCCGGGCCATGCGAAGCGCAGGTCGCGGATTTGCAGCACAGATGCTCAGCGCGCCAGCACGACGCGCGACGCGGGCCTGCGCAAGGTGGCCTTGAGCTGGCCGCGCGGCGTGAGCACCTGCAGGTCGACGCGCTTCAAACCGGCGAAGGACTCGAACAGGCCGACCTCGACGAAGCCGGCCCTGGCGCCGGCCTTGCAGCTGAAGTGGTAGCTGCCTTGCAGGTCGCCATGTTCACCCGCAGCGGCAGTGCCCGGGCCCAGTTGCAGCGGCGGCGACACCAGCTCCGCCTGGGCCAGCGTGCAGCCGGCGGCGGGGTCGATGCGGAACAGCGCCGCGCCATCGCGCAGGCGCGCCACGGCGGCCTTGACCTTGTCGCGCTCGGCATCGGTGCGCGGCGCACGCTCGAAGCCCAGCAGGTTGTCCAGCGGCGTGTCCAGCTCGATGCGCACCGCATTGGCGGCCACCGCGACGTCGAGCCGGGCGACGCCGTGTTCGTGCGCCTTCCCCGCGGCCTGCGCCGCAGCCGATATCCCCACCACCGCGCCGACCAGCAGCGCCCGACCCCACCGTGTACTGCCCATGTCCAAGACCCTGTTGCCATCACCGGCAACCAGGCCCCACGGGCCCGCCGGCGCCGCGATTGTGCCGCGCGCGCCAGCGCCTTCGCGCCGGGCGCCGCTTCAGCGCAGGCGCTCCAGCGCCAGCGCGGCGAAGTGCGGGCGCTGCGGCGGCAGCCGGTGCCCGGCAAGAGCGCCCGCCGGCGGCAGTGCTGCCAGCACCGGCGGGGCAGCCGGCAGGTCCTCGGCAAAGGCCTCGCTGCGCCAGCAGGACTGCTCGGCGCTGCTGCCCGGCCAGCGCTCCAGGTCGCCGCGGCAACGGTCCTCGGGGCGCGGCGGTTCACGGTGGCGGTTCGAGTTCATCGTGTCATCCCTGATGGCAGGTTGGGCGGCGGGCAGCTCCCGGGGCATACGCGGCACTGTGACGGCCGGATGTGGCAGCCGCGTGAAAGGCAGCCGCGACATAAGATCGCCTCGAGCCTCCGGACCTGCCCCTGCCCCTTCACGCCGCACACCCGCCGCCCATGCCCGCCACCCTCGAAGGCCAGCTCGTCGTCGCGATCTCCTCGCGCGCGCTGTTCGACTTCGAGGAAGAAAACAGCGTCTTCGAAGCCGCCGACGACCGCGCCTACATGCAGTTGCAACTGCAGCGCGTCGACGAGCCGGCGCGGCCCGGCGTCGCCTTCTCGCTCGTCAACAAGCTGCTGGCCTTCAACGCCGGCGCGCAGCAGCGGGTGGAGGTGGTGATCCTGTCGCGCAACGACCCGGTCTCGGGCATGCGCGTGTTCCGCTCGGCGCAGCACTACAAGCTGCCGGTGGAGCGCGGCGTCTTCACGCGCGGCCAGCCGCCGTGGCGTTACCTGCGGCCGCTGGCGGCCAACCTGTTCCTCAGCACCAACGAGGCCGACGTGCGCCAGGCGCTGGCCGCCGGCGTGCCGGCCGCGCGCGTCTACCCCGCCAGCGCGCGCGCCAGCGCCGCCCATCCGCAGGAGGTGCGCATCGCCTTCGACGGCGACGCGGTGCTGTTCTCCGACGAAGCCGAACGGGTCTATCAGTCGCAGGGCCTGCACGCCTTCCAGAGCCACGAGCGCGACCGCGCCGCGACGCCGCTGGCGCCGGGCCCCTTCAAGCCGCTGCTGGAAGCGCTGCACCGGCTGCAGCGCGCGCCGGTGGCCGGCATGCGCTTGCGCACCGCGCTCGTCACCGCACGCAGCGCGCCGGCGCACGAGCGCGCCATCCGCACGCTGATGCAGTGGCAGATCGAGGTCGACGAGGCGATGTTCCTGGGCGGCCTGGCCAAGGGCACCTTCCTGCGCGAGTTCGAGCCCGACTTCTTCTTCGACGATCAGACCGGCCACATCGAGAACGCCGCCGAACACGTGCCGGCCGGGCACGTGGCGTCGGGCATCAGCAACGGCTGAAGCGCCGCCTCAGCCGCGGCGCGCGAACACCACCGCCGCCACCACCGCGGCCAGCACGGCGGCAGCGATCAGCAGGCCCCAGCCGGTGCGCTCGTCGGCGTCGACAGCTGCCGGCGTGCCGTCCAGCGGCACGTCGACACCCGGTGCCTCGGGCACCGGCACCGTGGGTTCGGTCTTGGCCGGTTCGGGCCGGTTGAACCACTCCTGCAGCGCGGCCATCGTCTGCGGGCGTTGTTCGGGCCGCACCGCCAGGCCGGCGTCGATGGCAGTCAGGAAGGACTGCGTGTAGCGGCCGCGGGCGGCGACGCGGGCCGGCACCAGGTCGTCGCGCACCAGGCGCGCGATCGAGGCGTTGGGCGCCTTGCCGATGGCGGCCGTGTACAGCACCGCGCACAGCGAGTAGACGTCGGTCCAGGTGCCCTGGCGCAGACCGGACTCGTTGTCGTACTGCTCCACCGGCGAGTAGCCGCTCTTCAGGATCGAGGTCAGGTTCTGCGTCGCTTCGGCAGCGACGCGGCGCGCGGCGCCGAAGTCGAGCAGCACCGGGTGCGGCTGCTGCTCCAGGTAGTTGCCGGCGCCGCGCTCGTAGAGCATCAGGATGTTGTCGGGCGCGACGTCGCGGTGCAGGCAGTCGTTGGCGTGCAGCACCGCGAGCGCCTGCATCAGCGGCTCGGCGAGTTGGCGCAGCCAGCGTTGGCTGGGCGGCGCGCCCAGGTCGGCAAGCCACTTCTTCAGCGTGATGCCGTTGTAGTAGGGCATCGCCATGTAGGCGGTGCCGTTGTCGGCCCAGAAGCGGAACACCTTGACCAGCGAGGGATGGTCGAAAGAGCCGAGCAGCCGCGCCTCGTTCAGAAAGCTCTGCAGCCCCTTCTGGTAGGCCGGCTCGAAGCGCGGCAGCCGCGGCACGACCTCGCCGTCGGGTGCACGCATCGCCAGCAGGCTGGGCAGGAACTCCTTGAGCGCGACCATGCGGTCGAGCTTGGAGTCGCGCGCCAGGTAGACGATGCCGTAGCCGCCCACGCCCAGCACCTTTTCGATCACGAATTCCTGCACCTGGTGGCCGCGTCGAAGCTCGCTGCCCTGATCCTTGCGCGACACGATCATGGTGCGCTGGTCGTCGCCATCGCGGCTGTTGTCGGTGCTCGTGCCCTGATCCTTGCGCGGCACGATCATGGTGCGCTGTTGCTCGCGATCGCGGCTGTCGTCGGTGTTCATGCTGTGGCCTCCGGCGGAGCGTTCAGGGCTGCTTGAAATCGCCGCCCCAGGCGATGACCAGCCGTTGCGGATCGATGTGCTTGCGCCAGGCGGCGTTGACCTGGGCCAGCGTCAGGCGCGACAGCGCGTCGTCGGTCTGCTGCGCGAAGTTGAACTTGCGGCCGAAGTGGAGGTTGCGCAGCATCGCGTCGGCGACGGCGTCGTCCTGCGCGCGCGACAGCCGGCGTGCGCTGAGCAGGCCGTTGCGGCCCTCGTCGAGCTCGGCCTGCGTGAAGCCGTCTTTCAGCGAACGCGCCAGCTCTTCCTTGAACGCGGCTTCGACCCGGGGCTGGTTCTGCGGCGCGAAGATGGCGCTGACGTTCCATTCGGTGGCGACGTCCAGCGTGCCCCAGTTGATCACGGTGCGCACGTCGTAGCTCAGGCCGTCGGACTCGCGGATGCGCGTCCACAGCCGCGAGCTGCCGCCCTGGCCGAACAACCGGTTGGCCATCATCAGCGCCGGGTAGTCGGGGTGGCTGTCGGCGATCGGCAGCATCAGGCGGCCCAGCAGGTCGGCGTTGGCCTTGTCGGGCGTGATCTCGACGAAGCGCTGCGGCGACCCTTCGACCAGCGGCCGCGGCACGCGGGCCTGCGGCTGCGGGCCTGCAGCCGGCTGCCGCCAGGCGCCCAGCGCGCCGTCGAGCGCCTTGCGCACGGCCGCCGCATCCATGTCGCCGACGGCCGAGAACTCGCCCTTGGCGGCGCTGTAGAAGCGGCGGTGGAAAGCCTGCACCTGCTCCAGCGTGACGGCCTTGATGTCGGCTTCAGTTTCGTCGAAGGTCTGCGCGTGCCGCAGGTCGCCGCGCGGGTACGGGTTGCCGTGGCGCGCCAGGCGGTTGGCGATCACCGCCGACGGCTCCTTGCGCTGGCGCTCGACGCTGGCCAGCCACTGCCGGCGCGCTTCTTCCAGCGGCCCGGCCTCGAAGGCGGGTTCGCGCAGCAGCTTGCCCACCCGTTCGATTACCGCCGGCAGCCGGTCGCGCTTGGTCGTGATCTGGACGCTGACGCTTTCGCCGTTGGCGCTGAAGGCGACCTGCGCCTGCAGCTTGTCGAACTGGTCGGCGATCTGCTGCCGCGTCAGGCCCGCGCCGCCCTTGTCGACCAGGCTGCCGGCGATGCTGGACACCATCTCCTGGCCGAACAGCGACTTCTCGGTGCCGTAGCGCAGCGTCAGCCGGGCGTGCACGGCGCGGCCGCGCGTGCCCTTGGGCAGCAGCGTGACCAAGACGCCGGACGGCAACCGGGCGTCGATGCTGCGCGCGTCCAGCGTGGCCGGTGTCGGGTCGAAGGCTTCGGCCAGCGCGGCGCTCGCATCGCCCTTGTAGTCCTTGACCTGGGCCGCGACGTCGACGCGCGCGCCCTGCGGCGCCCGGTCGGGCTTGGCCGTGGGTTCGTAGATCGCCACCGTGCGGTTGTCGCGCTTGATCCAGGTCCGGGCGACGCGCTGGATGTCGGCCAGCGTCACCGCGCGGACACGGTCGCGCTGCAGGAAGTACAGCCGCCAGTCGCCCTGCGCGATGGCTTCGGACATCGCCACGCCGATGGCTTCGGGGTCGTTGAAGCCCTGGTCCCAGTTGTTGAGCCAGCCGATGCGGGCGCGCTCCAGTTCCTCGGCCGTCACCGGCTCGTCGGCGATGCCGTCGAGCACCACGGCCATCGCGGCGCGGGCCTGCTCGACATCCTGCCCCGGCGCCAGCGAGGCGCCAAGGAAAAACGGCGAGGTCTCGGCCCATGACAGCGCAAAGCCGAAGGCCTGCGCCGCCAGGCGCTGCTCGACGACGCGTTTGTGCAGGCGACCGCCGGGCGTGTCGCCCAGCACGCCGGCCAGCAGCTGCACCGCCGCCGCGTCGACGTGCGCGCCCGGCGGCGTGTGGTAGGCCATGTAGATGGCAGGCGCACCGCCGACGCGGCGCACGCGCAGCAGCCGCTCGCCGTCCTGCGGCGGGTCCAGCGTGTAGGTCAGCGGCAGCGTGCGCTGCGGCTTGGCCAGGGCACCGAAGGTCTGCGCGATCCACGCCACCACCTGGGCGTGGTCGTACTTGCCCGACACGACGAGCGTGGCGTTGTCGGGCTGGTAGTACTGGCGGTAGAAGGCCTGCAGGCGCGGGATGTCGACGTTCTCGATGTCGGTGCGGGCGCCGATCGTGCTCTTGCCGTAGTTGTGCCAGTCGTACATGCCGGCCAGGGTCTTCTGGAACAGCACGCGGCCGGGGTTGTTCTCGCCGCTCTCGAACTCGTTGCGCACCACCGTCATCTCAGTGTCGAGGTCGCTCTTGGCGATGAAGCTGTTGACCATGATGTCGGCCTGCCAGCTGAGGTACCACTTCAGGTTGTCGTCGTTGGCGGCGAAGCTGGCGAAGTAGTTGGTGCGGTCGGTCCAGGTGCTGCCGTTGGCGCGCAGGCCGCGCTTGGTGAACTCGCTCCACACGTTCTTGGTCGTCGGCGTGCCCTTGAACACCAGGTGCTCCAGCAGGTGCGCCATGCCGGTCTCGCCGTAGTTCTCGTGCCGGCTGCCGACGCTGTAGGTGACGTTGACGGTGGTCGTGGGCTTGCTGCCGTCGGGCACCAGAAGCACCTGCAGGCCGTTGGCCAGCCGGTACTCGGTGATGCCTTCGACCGTGGTGACAAAGGTCATGCCGGGCGGCAGCGCCGCGTTCTGGGCGCCGGCGATGCCGCTCGCCAGGGCCAGCAAGAGTGCCAGCAGGGAGCTGAAGAATCCGATGCGCATGCGGGTGAAGGGCAAGTGAAGCGAAGGCCTGCATTCTGCGCGGAGTCGGCCGCCAGGGGACGTCACGCGGGCGCAACGCTTTGTCCAGCATGATTCGTGCTTGGACCTGCGGACGCGACGGCCGATCGTCGACGTGCCCGCGCCAAGCCCCAAGCCGCACGGCTTGTCACACCCTTCAAGAGGACTCCCATGACCAAGATCTTGCTCGCCAGCGCCCTGCCCTTGCTTGCCCTCGGCCTGGCGCCAGCCCACGCCGCCATCTCCGTCGGCAGCGTCGGGTTCTCCTACAGCCAGGACTTCAACAGCCTCACCACCAGCACCACCGCAGTGCCGTGGGTCAACGACAGCACCTTGGCCGGCTGGAGCCTGTACACGAGCACGCTGGCCGACGCGGCGACGATCCTGGGCGGCACCGGCAGCGCCAGCACCGGCAGCTTCTACAGCTTCGGCACCGCAGGCAGCGGCGATCGCGCACTGGGTGGCACGGCTTCCGGCGGCGCCTACTTTGGCAGCCCGGCGTCGGGCACGGTGGCCGGCTACATCGCGGTGGCCTTCACCAACAACAGCGGCAGCGCGCTCGACGGCTTCACGCTCGGCTTCAACGGCGAGCAGTGGCGCAACGGCGGCAACACCAGCGCGCAGCCGATGGTGCTGGAGTACGGTATCGGCGCCAGCATCGGCACCGTCGGCGCGTGGACGGCGCCGGCGTCGCTGACGTGGAACTCACCCGTCTTCAGCGCCACGGCGGCCGCGGTGGACGGCAACACTGCGGGGCTCGTGACGGGCCTGTCGGCCACCACCACCGGCATGAACTGGGCGCTGGGCGACACGCTGTGGATCCGCTGGATCGAGCGCAACGACGTCGGCAACGACCACGGCCTGGCCATCGACGACCTGAGCCTCGGCGTCAGCGCCGTGCCCGAACCCGGTGCGCTGGCGCTGATGCTGGCCGGCCTGGCTGCCGTGGGTTTTGTCGCTCGCCGCCGCGCCTGAAGGTCAGTCCCATGAAAACCCTCGTCAAGATCCCCCTGCGCCCGGTGTGCCGCGCGGTCGCGCTGGCGCTGGCGCTGCCGGTGCTGGCCGGCAGCGCCTGGTCGCAGAACATCGGCACGCTGCAAGGCAGTTCGCACATCTCGCCGTTCAACAACACCTCGGTCGCCAACATCGCCGGCATCGTCACCGCGCGCGACAACAACGGCTTCTGGTTCCAGGACGGCGGCGACGGCAACGCGCTGACGTCGGACGCGCTGTATGTCTTTCTGGGCAGCGCGGCGGCCAAGCCGCTGGTCGGCGACGACGTGCGCGTCGGCGGCCGGCTGGTGGAGTTCCGCCCCGGCGGCGACGCCACCAACCTGACGCTGACCGAGATCAACGCCACCGCAGCCTTCGCCGGCAGCTGGACCGCGCTGTCCAGCGGCAACGCCTTGCCGTCGGCGATCCAGATCGGCGCCGGCCTGCTGCCGCCGACGGCCATCGCGCCGATCATCGGCAACATCGAGACCGCGCCCGGCTACGTGCTGCAGCCCATGCGCTACAGCATCGACTTCTACGAGTCGATGGAAGGCATGCGCGTGAGCCTGCCCTCGGCCATCACCAGCGGCCCGACCAGCCTGAGCGGCAGCAGCAGCGGCGAAACCGCGGTCTACGCCACGGCGCAGGCCGGCGCCGCCGGCACCCACACGTCGCCACGCGGTGGCCTCGTGATCGGGCCCGGGCAGTTCAACGGCCACCGCATCATCATCGACAACCGCATCGTCGCCACACCCAGCGTCAACAGCGGCGCGCTGCTGTCCAACGTCACCGGCGTGATGGACTACACCTTCAACAACTACAAGCTGCTCGTCACCGAGGCGCCTACGGTGCTCAGCAACGGGCTGACGCGCGAGGTCGCGACCATCGCTCCCGGCCGCTTCGGCCTGGCCAGCTACAACGTCGAGAACCTGGGCGGCACGGCAGCCGCCGCGCGCTTCACGGCCATCGCCGGGCAGCTGGCCAGCAACGTCGGCGCGCCGCACCTGATCAGCCTGCAGGAGATCCAGGACAACAACGGCGCCACCAACGACGGCACGGTGGCCGCCAACGTCACGCTGGACACGCTGAAGGCGTCGCTGAACACCGCCACCGGGCGCAACTACGCCTGGGTCACGGTCACGCCGCAAAACAACACCGACGGCGGCGAGCCCGGCGGCAACATCCGCCAGGCCTTCATGTACGACACCTCGCGCGTCAGCTTCGCGGGGGTGGTCGGCGGCGCGATGGACGCCGTCAGCGCCGTCGGCGGCGCCGACGGGCAGATCGTGCTGAACCTGGGTGCCGGCCGCATCGACCCGTCGAACACGGCCTTCGCCAACAGCCGCAAGCCGCTGGTCACCGAGTTCACGGTCGACGGCCAGCAGTTCATCGTCGTCGCCAACCACTTCAACAGCAAAGGCGGCGACCAGCCGCTGTACGGGCCGACGCAGCCGCCGGTCAACGGCACCGAGGCGCAGCGCCTGGCGCAGGCCCAGGCCGTCGGCAGCTTCGTGCAGGGGCTGCTGGCGATCAACCCGAGCGCCAACATCGTCGTCACGGGCGACCTCAACGACTTCCAGTTCGCCGGCTCGCTGGCGCCGCTGGAGACGGCGGGCCTGACCAACCTGACGAACAGCCTGCCCGAGAACGAGCGCTACACCTACTCGTTCCAGGGCAACCTGCAGGCGCTGGACCACATGTGGGTCTCCGCCAACCTGCTGGCCAAGGGCGACGTGGCCTACGACGTGGTGCATGCCAACGCCGAGTTCATCGACCAGGTGTCGGACCACGACCCGATCCTGATGACGCTGGCGATGGTGCCGGCGCCGGTGCCCGAGGCCGGCACGCTGGCGATGATGCTGGTCGGGTTGCTGTGGGTGGGCGCGCGCCTGAAACGGCGCCGCTGATGGCCATGGCGGCGGGCGGCGGCCCGCCGCAACCTCCGCCACCGAGCCTGGAGGCCTTCAACCAGGAGGACTCCATGCCCTGTCTGCCTGCCCGCTGGCTGCGCTCAAGCGCAAGAGCGTAGAGCCGATGGCGTCGCACCTGGCGCCAACGGCCACGCGCTCGCGACACCAGTCGCTGCACCACTTTGTGGCCG
>JAYUPN010000405.1:0-5801 GCA_043760065.1 Rubrivivax sp. | reverse complement strand
ACACCGTCACCAAGTGCCTGGGCGGCGTGCGCCTGGCCGACGGCACGCTGGCCGGCAGCACGCTGACGATGGACCAGGCGCTGCGCAACCTGGTGGCGCTGGGGCTGCCGCTGGCCGAGGCGTCGCGCCGCACCTCGACGCTGGCCGCCGAGCACCTGGGCCTGGCCGACCGCGGCCGGCTCGAGGCCGGCGCCTGGGCCGATACCGTGGTGCTCGACCGCACGCTGTCGCTGCGGCAGGTGTGGGTCGAAGGCGAAGCCGTCGCGCCTGCCGCGGCCTGAAAGGGCGGCTCTGTCATCCAGGCCCCTGCGGGCTCAGCGGCTCAGGCTGCGCAGGAACGCCGCCAGGTCGGCCGCATCGCCGGCCGACAGGTTCAGGCGCTGCAGGATGCGTTCGCCGTCGGCGTGCAGGCGGTCCTCGTTCAACTCGCTGTAATGGCGCACGACGTCCTCGAGCGTGGCCAGGCTGCCGTCGTGCATGTAGGGCGCGGTGTGCCGCAACTGGCGCAGGCCCGGCACGCGGAATTCGCCGAAGTGGCGCGGCTCGACGGTCACGTGGCGCGTCGTCACCGCCCGCGGGTCGGCAGGGCCGGCATCGTTGTAGAGCCCGAGCCGGTTCATGCGGCTGCGCTGCAACTGCTGCAGGCCGCCGTGGCGGCCCGGATCGACGCCGCCCGGGATGAAAAACGGCACGCCGACATCGGCGAATTCGCCGTTGCTGAACGCCGCACCGGCATGGCAGACGCTGCAGCGGCCGGCGCCGATGAACAGCCGCAGGCCGCGCTGGGCTTCGATCGGGTAGCGCGAGGCGGCGCGCAGGTCGCCCCGCACCAGGGCGTCGCGGAAGTCATCGAAGGCCGTGCGCGGCGACCGCAACGTCGCCTGGTAGGCGGCCAGCGCCTTGGCCACGTCGACCAGCAGCGCTTCGTCATCGTCCGGCAGCGCGCGCACAAAGGCGGC
Organism: Rubrivivax sp.; assembly: GCA_043760065.1. Classification (GTDB taxonomy): domain Bacteria; phylum Pseudomonadota; class Gammaproteobacteria; order Burkholderiales; family Burkholderiaceae_C; genus Rubrivivax. Next base: position 4,842 of record JAYUPN010000405.1, on the reverse strand, counting down.
CCGGTAGCCGGCGCGCAGGCGCGGATCGTTGCGCACCAGCGCCGCCACCGTCGCGGCAGACTGGCCCATCTCGTCGCGCGCCAGCAGCGGCGCCAGGCTGGCCGCCCACAACGAGTCGTTGGCGCCGTCCCAGCCCAGCCAGCGCCGCTGCGCGGCGTCGAGCAGGCTGGGGGTGTTGCGGCGCCCGGCCTCGGCCTGCGGTGCCGATCTTGCGGTGGCGCGGCCGTCCTGGAAGGCGCGGTCCGGCCGATGGCAACCGGCGCAGGACAGCCGCCCCGAAGCCGACAGCCGGTCGTCGAAGAACAGCGCCCGGCCCCACGCGATGGCAGCGGCGTGGCCTTGCACCCGGTTGGACAGATCGGGCGCGTCTGCCCCTGGCCACGGCCCGTGCGAGACGATGCGGGCACGCTCCGCGACCGAGAAGTCGAGCAGCGCCAAGGGCGGCGCCGCCAGCGCCGCCGCCGCAGCCCACAACCAGGCGCCGGCCAGCCCGGCGGAAGCTGCCCACTTCAAGCGCCGCAACTCACGGCAGCACCACCGACTGCAGCAGCGGTTGTGCCGCACCCTGCGCCTGCACGTCCAGCCGCAGCTCCCAGCGGCCGCTCATGTGCCACAGCAGCCCGTCTGCGCGCCACCGGCCCTGGCCCAGCGACTGGACCGAGGGCCGGTAGTTCATGCCGTGCCGGTGTTCGGGCATGCGGGCGTCGACGCGCAGCAGCTGGGCGTCGACCGGGCACAGCTGCACCAGCACGGCGAAGGGCCGCGCCACGGTCAGCGGCGCGGGCTCGGTCCACCACGCGGCCTGCACGCCGACGCCCTGGATGGTCTGTGCCGTGGCCGGTGCCGGCGGGCAGGCGGCATGGGCGGCTGCCGTGCTCAGCAGCGCCGCCGCTGCGCTCACGCCGAGCCGCCGCGCTGCGCTCACCTGGCCGCCGCGCGCGCCATCAGGCTGCTGAACAGCGTCTCGCCGTTTCTCCAGCCGATGCGCTCGGCGACGTCGGGCGGCAGGTCGGCCAGCCACTGCCGCACCCAGCGCGCGTGTTCGACGACGTAGTACCAGCGCTCGGGGGTGAAGGTGTCGGTGCCGACGAGGAAGCGGTCGGGGAACTCCAGGAACGCCGCGCGCCAGGCCGGGTCGACCTTGGCGCCGCTGGCATGGTCGCTGCGGAAGGCCAGGTCGCACCACAGGTTCTTGTGCTTGCGCAGCATCTCGCGCACCTTCTCCGGGCTGTCGAAGCCGGCGTGCGCCCACAGGATGCGGGCCTGCGGGTCCTGCCTGAACTGGCGCTCGATGGCGTCGGCGTCGGAGTGCGAGTGCAGGAACAGGCGCTGCTCGCGCGCCAGCTGCACCACGCGCCGCACCACGGGCAGGTCGGCGTCGGCACCGTAGACGTGGTACTCGCCGATCGCCACGTAGCGGTAGCGCGACAGCCGTGACTCCAGGTGTGCGACCACCGTTGGATCGTGCACCCAGCTGCCGATCTCGTTGCGGCTGCGGTAGGGCCGCAGCACCGGCAGCACGAGGTCGGGCGCCTCGGCGTAGAGCTGCTGCGTGCCCTCGTCGCTGCTGCTGGAGACCATCGCGCGCTTCAGACCCGCCTGCCGCAGCAGCGCCACCGCCTCCTTGGGCGGCAGGCGGTCCCAGGCGTCGTGGCTGTAGTGCAGGTGGGCGTCGAAGATCGGCATCGCGGAGTCCGCCGCCGCCGCGCCCGTCAACCCGGCAAGCAGGCCGGTCAGCGCGGCGCGGCGCCACGCGCTCCAGGGCGCGGGGGCATCAAGAAGCGGCAGGGACGGCATGGGCAACTCCGCTCAGGGTCGACATCGATGCACACGATGGTAGTCAAGTGCAGACATCCCTGATGCCCGCCCCGGGACTGTGGCAACCTATGGGTCTCGCACACACCCCACCGTATCCCGCATGCAGATCGCCTGGAATTCGTTCACCCCCTGGAGCGCACTGGCCGGCGGACTGCTGATCGGCAGTGCCGCTGCCCTCTTCCTGCTCGGCAGCGGCCGCATCGCCGGCATCACGACGATCCTGGCCAGCCCGCTGCACGCCCTGCTGCAGGCGCGCCCCTTCAAGCCCGAGCTGAGCCGGGTGCTGTTCCTGGTCGGGCTCGTGGCCGCGCCCTGGCTGTGGCAGCTGTTCACCGCGCTGCCGCCGGCGACCCCGGTGGCGGGCACGGCGACACTGGTGGCCGCGGGCCTGCTGGTCGGGGTCGGCACGCGCATGGCCAACGGCTGCACCAGCGGGCACGGGGTCTGCGGCCTGAGCCGGGGCTCGCTGCGGTCGCTGGTCAACGTGCTGGTCTTCATGGGCATGGGCATGCTGGCGGTCGCGCTGTGGCGCCTGTGGGCCTGAAGGAGCGCACATGAACAACCTCTTCGCACTGCTCGCCGGGCTGGTCTTCGGCCTCGGCCTGATCGCCAGCGGCATGGCCAACCCGGCCAAGGTGCAGGGCTTCCTGGACATCACCCGGTCGTGGGACCCGAGCCTGGCTTTCGTCATGGCGGGCGCCATCGCGGTGGCGTCGCTGGCCTTCGCTGTCGGCCGCCGGCGCGAACGTGCCTGGTCCGGCGTGCGCATCGAATGGCCCCGAGACGCGGGCATCGACGCGCGGCTGCTGATCGGCGGAGCACTCTTCGGCATCGGCTGGGGCCTGGCCGGCTTCTGCCCCGGGCCGGCGCTGGTGGCCATGAGCAGCGGCATGGGCGAGGCCTGGACCTTCGGCCTCGCGATGCTCGCGGGCATGGTGGTGCACGACCGGCTGGCGCGCTGAGCCACAGGAGCAGCCGATGTTCGTCTTTCGCCAGCTCTTCGACCCCACCTCGTCGACCTACACCTACCTGCTGGCCGACGACGGCCAGGCGCTGCTGATCGACCCCGTGTTCGAACAGGCCTCGCGCGATCAGGCGCTGCTGCGCGAACTGGGGCTGCAGCTGCGCGCCACGCTGGAGACCCACGTCCACGCCGACCACGTCACCGCGGCCTGGCTGCACCGGAAGCGCTGCGGCAGCCAGATCCTGCTGGCCGAGGCCACCGGCGCGATGGGCGCCGACCGGCAGCTGCGCCACGGCGACACGGTGGCCTTCGGCCGCCGCCACCTGCGATGCCGGGCCACGCCGGGGCACACCGCGGGCTGCATGAGCTACGTGCTCGACGACGAGTCGATGGCCTTCACCGGCGACGCGCTGCTGATCCGCGGCTGCGGCCGTACCGACTTCCAGCAGGGCTGCGCCGCGACCCTCTTTGCCTCGGTGCACCAGCAGATCCTGTCGCTGCCGGCGCAGTGCCTGCTGTACCCGGGACACGACTACCGCGGCCTGACGGTCAGCAGCGTGGCCGAAGAACGCATCTACAACCCGCGGCTGGGCGGCGACGCCAGCGTCGACGACTTCACCGGCTACATGTTCCACCTCGGCTTGCCGCATCCCAAGCTGATCGACGTCGCGGTGCCGGCCAACCTGCGCTGCGGCCAGCCGCAGCTGGACGGCGGTGATGCCGCAGCGCCGACCTGGGCGCCGCTGAACTTCACCTTCGGCGGCATCTGGGAGATCGCACCCGACGGTCTGGCCGAACTGATGGCCCGCGACGCAGCCAAGGCGCAGGTGGTCGACGTGCGCGAGGCCGGCGAGTACGTCGACGCGCTGGGCCACATCGCCGGTGCGCGGCCGATCCCGCTGGCCGAACTGGAGGCGCGCCGTGCCGAACTCGACCGCGAGCGGCCGGTGGTGACGGTGTGCCGGTCGGGCACGCGCTCGGCGCAGGCCTGCGTGCTGCTGGCGCGCGCCGGCTTCCCGCAGGTGGCCAACCTGGCCGGCGGCATGCTGCGCTGGCGGGCCCAAGGTCACCCGGTGCAAGGCGGCGCCCGCTGACGGCCTGGGAGCCGGCCGGCCAGGTGCCGGCGACGTTGCCGCAACTGCCGGGGATGCTCTTGAAATGCCGCGACCGGCCCCTATAATCATCTTGCTAGCACTCACTGATGTTGAGTGCTAACGGCCGGAACCTGTCGAAAACGACCGCCGGCTCAAGCATGTCAGCGGGGGCTAACTTCGTTGGCCCACCCGCCCCACAGCCATTCCCAAGGAGATGATATGAAACTTCGTCCGTTGCACGACCGCGTGATCGTCAAGCGCCTGGAGCAGGAAACCAAGACCGCGTCCGGCATCGTCATCCCCGACAACGCCGCCGAAAAGCCCGATCAGGGCGAGGTTCTGGCCGTCGGTCCGGGCAAGCGCAGCGACAAGGGCGACTTCGTGGTCCCCAACGTCAAGACCGGTGACCGCGTGCTGTTCGGCAAGTACAGCGGCCAGACCGTCAAGGTCGATGGCGAAGAACTGCTGGTGATGAAAGAAGAAGACCTGTTCGCGGTCGTCGAGAAGTAATCCCAACCCCCATTCACTGAATTCGGAGATACACACATGGCAGCAAAAGACGTCATCTTTGGCGCAGACGCCCGTCACCGCATGGTCGAGGGCGTGAACATCCTGGCCAACGCGGTCAAGGTCACGCTGGGCCCGAAGGGCCGCAACGTCGTGCTCGAACGCAGCTTCGGCGCCCCCACCGTGACCAAGGACGGTGTCTCGGTGGCCAAGGAAATCGAGCTCAAGGACAAGCTCCAGAACATGGGCGCGCAGATGGTCAAGGAAGTCGCTTCCAAGACCAGCGACGCCGCCGGTGACGGCACCACCACCGCCACGGTGCTGGCGCAGTCGATCATCCGCGAAGGCATGAAGTTCGTCGCCGCCGGCATGAACCCGATGGACCTGAAGCGTGGCATCGACAAGGCCGTGACGGCCCTGGTGGAGCAGCTGAAGAAGCAGTCCAAGGCCACCACCACC
>JAYUPN010000404.1:0-16845 GCA_043760065.1 Rubrivivax sp. | reverse complement strand
GCACCTGCACTACATCGACCAGGTGATCGGCAAGCGCGCCGGCGTCTGCACCTATGCCTGCATGAACGGCCTGATGCTGCCGGGCCGGCAGCTGTTCCTGGTGGACACGCACGTCAACTACGACCCCGACGCCGAACAGCTGGCCGAGATTACCGTGCTTGCCGCCGAGGAGATGAAGCGTGTGGGCCTGCAGCCGCGCGCGGCGCTGCTGTCGCACTCGAATTTCGGCTCGAGCCAGCAGCCTTCGGCGCTGAAGATGCGCGCTGCGCTGGCGCTGCTGCGCAAGCGCGCCCCCTGGCTCGAAGTCGACGGTGAAATGCATGGCGACATGGCGCTGGACGCCGCCGCGCGCCACGCCGTCATGCCGCGCAGCACGCTCACCGGCGAAGCCAACCTGCTGGTGCTGCCCAACATCGACGCCGCCAACATCTCCTACAACCTGCTCAAGACCGCAGCCGGCGGCGGCATCGCCATTGGGCCGGTGTTGCTGGGAGCTGACAAGCCGGTGCACATCCTGACGCCGTCGACCACCGTGCGGCGGATCGTCAACATGACCGCCCTCACCGTCGCCGATGCTGAGGCAGGACGTACGTCAGGCCCTGCGGCCTGACGAACGCCCGCCGAGGAGGTCAGCGCGTCTAGCGCGCTGACCGCGGCCTGCAAGGCGATGCGGGACGGGCGTCAGGCTGACGAGAGGACCCGTCAGCGTCGCGCTGCGGCCGGCCTTGCATCCCGCATGGCTGATTCTGCGCATGCGGGTCTGCGCTGCAGCGCACAAATCCTGGTGACTTTGCGACTCGACTCGACTGTCGAATGTGTGAGCGCACACTGATTAACCTTCAACCGTGCCTCATTTCAGGGCAGGACCTTGAGTTTTTAGGGGGGTTACGGTAGCATTGACGTTTGATTTTTCAGGGTTAACCCGTGCTTTGGACAGGATTGGCCTCGTCGGGCAGCAAGCTGCGGCGGGCATCGCACAAGTGGGGCGTCGCCGTCGTGGTGGCGTCGGGCCTGTTGGCCGGCGCCGCGGCGGTGGCCCGAACGCCGGATCAGCCAGGCGGCCTGGCCGTCGTGGTCCTGGCCTCGTTGCCACCGCAGGCTCAGAACACCCACCGGCTCGTGATCAGCGGTGGCCCTTTTCCGTACGACAAGGATGGCACCGTGTTCGGCAACCGCGAACGCCTGCTGCCCGGCAAGGCCCGCGGTTTCTACCGCGAATACACCGTCAAGACTCCGGGTTCGCACAACCGGGGCGCGCGCCGGATCGTCTGCGGCGGCAAGCCCCCGACGCAGCCCGAAGCCTGCTACTACACCGACGATCACTACGCCAGCTTCAAGAGGATCGCCCCGTGAACGCCGTTGCCGACATCATTTTCCAATCCAGTCCAACAAGGAGGATCGCGACCATGGAGTTGCAGACCATCCGACCAAACCTCGTGCAGGCCATCCGGGCCTACAGGGTCGATGACCTCATGTCCGCCGCGCAAGCGGCCGGGCAACATTTTCTGTACGCCAACCTTTCGAGCGCACAGACCAAACAGGACGTGCTCGACGGCATCGCCGCCGCGTTCACTTTCCCGGCGCACTTCGGCAAGAACCTCGACGCGCTGTTCGACTGCATGACCGACCTCGTGCACAAGTCGGGCCAGCAGCCGGGCTTCGTGGTCGTGCTCGAACAATTGCCCGACAACCCGCGCTTCGACCGCGAGGCGCGCGAGCAGCTGCTCGAGGTCTTCCGCGACGCCGCCGAGTTCTGGGGGGAGCGACGAATACCGTTCAGGTGTTTCTATTCTTTTCAGTAGCCCGCTCCCTGGAAATCGGGTCATGGGAGCGGGCTACCGAGGTGGCCCAGACAGCAACGACGGCCGCGGCAACTGCCGCACCCAAGCCAGCCGTCAAGGTGGTGCCGAAAAACGGCACCAACCCCAACTTCGGCATGAACATGCCGATGATGAGCAGCGCCTTCGACACGGCGGCGTGGCTCAACGCCGCATAGCAAAGGCCCCCACGCTCCCTTCGGTCGCTGCCCCCCGAGGGGGAGCTCGGCTGCGGACCGGCGGAGCCGGATCCGCGCCTCTTGCTCGGTCAGCCTGAGGCGGGCTTTCTGGCCAGCGCCAGGTACTCCGCCACCGGCACCTCTTCGGCGCGGCGCTGCAGATCGAAGGGCCGGTTGAGGCCCTGCTGTTCGAGCCAGCGGCCCAGCGTGTGGCGCAGCAGCTTGCGCCGCTGCGAGAAGGCTACCGTGACCAGTTCACCCAGGCGGGCGGCATCGACGCCGGGATCGGGCGGCAGCGACACCATGCGCACCACCGCCGAGTCCACGCGCGGCGGCGGGTCGAAGGCCGCGGGCGGCACGTCCAGCACGTCCTCGATGCGGTAGCGCCACTGCAGCATCACGCTCAGGCGCCCGTAGTCCTTGCCGCCCGGCGATGCGGCCATGCGCTGCACGACCTCCTTCTGCAGCATGAAGTGCTGGTCCTGGATGTGGGCGCTGAAGTCCAGCAGGTGAAAGAGGATCGGCGTCGAGATGTTGTAGGGCAGGTTGCCCACCACGCGCAGCGGCCGGCCCTGCAGCTGCGCGGCCAGCGCCGCGAAGTCGACCTTCAGCACGTCGGACTCGACCACCGTCAGCCCGGGCTGCCTGCGCAGCCGCACGGCCAAGTCGCGGTCGAGTTCGATGACGGTCAGCGCGCCGCAGCGCTGCAGCACGGGATTCGTCAGCGCGCCCAGGCCGGGCCCGATCTCCACCAGCGCCTGCCCGGGCTGCGGGTGAATGGCGCGCACGATGCCGTCGATGACGCTGGCGTCGACCAGGAAGTGCTGGCCGAAGCGCTTGCGGGCGGTGTGCTGCTTCACACCGCGGTCACTGCGGCGGCTCGCGGTACTCGACGTAAGCGCGCGAGCGCAGTTCCTTGGTCCAGTCCAGGTAGGCCTGCTCGAAACGCTGCTCGCGCATGACGTTGCGCGCCTGCTCACGCAGTTGCTTGGGCTCGAGCGCAACCTCGCGCCGCTCCAGCACCTGGATCAGGTGCACGCCAAAGCGCGACACCACGGGCGCCGACAGGCCGTTCACCGACAGCTCGTTCATCGCCGCCTCGAACTCCGGCACCATCACGCCGGGCGCCGACCAGCCCAGGTCACCGCCGCTGGCGGCGCTGCCGTCCTCGCTGAACTGGCGCGCAATCTCCTCGAACGTCTTGCTGCCGGCCTCGATCTGCTTGCGGTACTCGGCCAGGCGCCGCGCCGCGGTCTCGGCGTTGAGCTGCGCCGAGGTGCGCAGCAGCACGTGTCGCGCACGCGTCTGCGTGATGCGGCCGATGGCAGCTTCCTTGCGCTCGAGCAGCTTGAGGACGTGAAAGCCCGCGCCCGAGCGCAGCAGCGTGGGCGTGATCTCGCCGCTCTTCAGCCCCTTGGTGGCCTCGACGAAGATGTCGGGCAGGCGCGACGCCGGCCGCAGGCCGATCTCGCCGCCCTTGGCGCGGTTGCCGTCCTCCGACAGCTCGATGGCCACCTTGTCGAAGGCCTCGCCAGCGCGCACGCGCGCCAGCGCCGACTCGGCGCGCGCCTGGCGCTGCGCCAGCGTCGCCGGGTCGGTGCCCTCGGGCACGGTGACCAGGATCTGCGCGATGTTGGTCTCGGCGTCGGCGTTGACCGCCTGGCGCTGCTGCTCGATGAACTTGTCGACGTCTTCTTCGCTGATGCGGATGCGCTGGTAGACCTCGCGCTCGCGCAGCCGTTCGATCATGATCTGGTCGCGCAGGTTGGCGCGAAAGCGGCCGTAGTCCAGGCCTTCGGTCTGCAGCCGCTGGCGCAGCACCGCCAGCGAGATCTGGTTCTGCTGCGCGATGTTCTGCACCGCGCGGTCGATCTCGGGCTCGTCGACCTTCATGCCGCTTTCACGTGCGCTGGTGATCATCGCGCGCTCGTCGATCAGCGCGTCCAAGGCTTGTCGGCGCAGTTCAGTTTCAGGCGGCAGCTTGACGCCGGCGCGGCCGGCCTCGGCCTGCGCACGCTCGATGCGGCGCTCGACCTCGCCGGCGGTGACCAGTTCCTGGTTGACCACCACCGCGATGTAGTCGCCGTTGAGCAGCGGTGCCGCGCGGCTGCCCTGCCCGTGCGTGGCGAAGGCCGCAGCGCACAAGGCCGTGGCCAGGACCATGGAGCGCCAGGCGGGCGAGCGGCACGTGGAGGAGAAGCAATCAGTCATGGAAGCAGGGGGCCGGTGGGCCGATCTTCGGCGGGCGATGCGCCCGAGCCGCGCTCGTCACGGAGCAGGCGGTAACCGGGGATATTGTCCTTCAAGACCTTCAAGGGGTTGGAACCGATGCGCGACAGCCCGACCAGTTCGAGCTGCACCAGCAGCCGCGTCGTCGCCTGGCTGCGTCCGGTGGACAGCTGTTCGGCGACCACACGGCCGATCCAGCAGCCGGCGTCGTACTCCAGGCCGAGCACCGAATCGGTGATGCGCCGGTCCTTCAGGCTGTAGTTGAAGCGGCCCACCGAGTACCAGGCGCCGCTGCAGGCGCCCGTCGACGCCGCCGCGGGCTTGCGCTCGCCCGGCAGCGCGCCCCAGATCGGCCATTGCCAGCCCACTTCCAGCTGTTCGGTCAGGCCGCGCGCCAGGCGGTAGGTGGCGCCGACGGTGCGGTACGGGCCGGGCGAGTAGCGCGCGCCCAGGATCGAGCGCACCGAGCGCTGCAGGTCCGGGCTGTACTGCACCGCGCCGTCCAGCGTCCAACCAGGCAGCACGCTGGTCGAACCCAGCAGCAGCGCGTCGGAGAAGCGCTGCGCGAGCGGCTCGCCGTCGGGCGTGCCGTCGGCCTGCGCGGTGACACGCTGGGTGCGGAACAGGTAGCGCTGCACGAGGCCTACGCGCAGCGCCTCGGCGCCGCTTTGTGCGTCGACCAGCCGGGTCGTGAAGCCGGCGGTCAGCTGGTGCGAGTCGGAGACGCGGTCGACGCCGGAGAAGGTGTTGTCGCTGTACAGCGAGACGAAGTTGAAGTCCTTGGCCGCCGAGTCGTAGTTGGGCAGCTGGCGCTGGGCGCGGTAGGGCGTGCTGACGTACAGCAAACGCGGCTCCAGCGTCTGGTGCAGCGTGCGGCCGAAGGCTTCGAGCCGGCGCTCGAACTCGAAGCCGGCGTCGACGCTGAGGGTGGGGATCGTGCGCGACGCGCGCGCCAGGTCCAGCGGCCCGAGCCGCGTGCTGTCGTAGCTGGCGACGTTGAACGACAGCTTGGGCACCACCCACCAGCCCGGCTCACGCCAGGGCCGGCTGATGGCGCCCAGCAGGTGCAGGCGGTCGCCGGAGGTGCGGCTGCCGGAGGCCGCTTCTTCACTGGGCAGCGTGAAGCGGTTGTATTCGCCCTGCAGCGCGAGCTCGAAGCCGCCCGGCACGCGAGCCCCCAGGCGCACCCCCACCTGCGGGCTGCGTTCGTAGGGCGAGCGGATCACGGAGTCGGTGTCCTGCAGCACCTGCCACTGCACGAGGCGCGCGTAGGCCAGGCCTTCGATCACACCCACCAGCTCGAACGGGCGCTGCAGCTCCAGCCGCGTCTGCAGCAGGCGCGGCGTGAAGCCGCGGTTGGCGTCCGGGAAGTCCTTCCACCAGCCGGCGTCGGACACGCGCGAGACGTTTGCGCTGTACGCCAGCCCCGCCGGCAGCCGGCCTTCGTGCTGCCACTGCAGTGCGTAGCGCGAGCGGTCTGCGACGCGGTCGTTGGGCAGCCAGTCGAGCCGCACGGTGCCGTCGAGGCTGGGCTCGAGGTAGCGGAACTCCGCGTCCAGGCCGAGGCCGCGGCGCGTGATCAGGCGCGGCGCCAGCGTGGCGTCGCGATTCGGCGCGATGTTCCAGTAGTACGGCACCGTGAGGCCGACGCCGCTGCGGTTGTCGATGTCGACCGAAGGCGGCAGCCAGCCCGACTTGCGGCCGTCGCCGAGCGGAAAGCTCATCGTCGGCAGCGCCACGATCGGCACGCCCAGGAAGCGCAGCACCGCACCCTCGGCGATGCCCTCGTTGGCGTCCAGGTCGATGCTCACGCTGCGGGCGCGCAGCACCCAGGCCCGCTCTTCGCTGCCGTCGCGCGGGCAGCTGGTGTACGACGCATTGGTGGCGCGCGAGCGGGCATTGCCCAGGAAGTCGATGCGGTCGGCGCGGCCGCCGGCGCCGAGCTGCAGGAACTCGAACTCGGGCTGCAGGAAGAAGCCTTCGAAACGCTGCACACGCACTTCCAGCTCGGGCCCGGAGTAGAGGGCGCCGTCGCGGCTGACGCGCACGTGGCCCTTGGCCGCAGCCAGGTCGCGCGGCGTGTCGTAGGACAGGCGGTCGGCGCGGATCACGAGGCCGCCGCGGCGGAACTCAACCTCGCCTTCGGCCACCGTCTCCAGATCCGGCTGGCTGCGGATGCTCTGCGCCTGCAGCACGATGGGCAGCTGGCGCGCGGCCTCGGCGCGCGGCAAGGGCTTGAGCTCGATGCTGGGTTCGAGGTCCGGCCCGGCGGCCGACGCTGCCGTCGCAGGCGCGGGGGTCTGGCTGCTGGCGGGGCCACCGCTGGCCCACAGCGCGGCGGCCACAACCAGCAAGGAGATTCGCATGCGCACGCGGGTGTCGAGGCGCGGGGGAGCCACGCGGATTTGTAGAATCGATTATCCATGAGGGCCGCGCCGACACCGATCTCCTGGCCCGATGCAGCGCGTCAAGCCGCCTTCGGGCAGTGGCTGGCCGCGATCGCGCCGGCCCACGGCCTGAACGCCGCGACGCTGACGCCGGCGTCGGCCGACGCCAGCTTCAGGCGCTACCTGCGCATCGCGGGCGCCGGGGGCAGTTTCATCGTCATGGACGCGCCGCCGCCGCACGAAGACGTGCGGCCTTTCGTGCACGTCGCCGGTCTGCTCGCCAGCGCAGGCCTGAATGCACCCCGCGTGCTCGAAGCCGACACCGAGCGCGGCTTCCTGCTCATCACCGACCTCGGCCAGCGCCTGTACCTGGATGCGCTGCAGGCGGCCCCCGCCGCGCGCGCCGACGCCTTGATGCGCGACGCGCTGTCGGCGCTGCTGCAGTTCCAGACCCGCGTCGACGCGGCCCGCCTGCCGCCTTTCGACGAACAGCTGCTGGCCAGCGAACTGGCGCTCTTTCCGACCTGGTGCGTGCAGCGCGAGTTCGGCTTGACCTGGACGGCGGCCGAACAGCAGACCTGGGACCGCACCTGCCGCCTGCTCATCGACAGCGCGCTGGCGCAGCCGCAGCGCGCGGTGCACGCCGACTGGATGCCGCGCAACCTGATGGTCATCGACAGCGGGCACGGCACCAACCCGGGCATCCTCGACTTCCAGGACGCGGTGCGCGGGCCCATCAGCTACGACCTGGCATCGCTGCTGCGCGACGCCTTCATCTCGTGGCCCGAAGACCAGGAACTGGACTGGGCCGTGCGCTGGTGGCAGCAGGCGCGCGCGGCCGGCCTGCCGGTGCACAGCGACTTCGGCGAGTTCTGGCGTGCGCTGGAGTGGATGGGCCTGCAGCGGCACCTCAAGGTGCTGGGCATCTTCTGCCGCCTGAAGCACCGCGACGGCAAGCCCCGCTATGCACAGGACCTGCCGCGCTTCTTCGGCTACGCGACCCGCGTCGCCACGCGCTACGCGCCGCTCAAGCCATTGCTGCGACTGCTCGAGCCCATGTCGGGCCAGGCGCTGACGGCGGGCTACACCTTCTAGCCCGCCGCAGCGCCCGCGTTCATCACTTCGGCAGCACGACGCTGTCGATGACGTGGATGACGCCGTTGTCCGCCACGATGTCGGCCTTGATGACCTTGGCACCGTCGACCGTGACGCCGCCCGTCGTGCCCAGGCTCAGTTCGCTGCCCTGCACACTCTTGACCTTGCCGGCCTTGACGTCCTTGGCCACAACCTGGCCGCTGACGACGTGGTGGGTCAGCACGGCGCTGAGCTTGGCCTTGTCCTTGAGCAGCGCGTCGAGGTCGGCCTTGGGGATCTTGGCGAATGCTTCGTCGGTGGGCGCGAAGACGGTGAACGGCCCCTTGCCCTTGAGCGTGTCGACCAGACCGGCGGCCTGCAGCGCGGCGGCCGGGGTCTTGAACGTGCCGGCGGCGACGGCGGTATCGACGATGTCCTTGGCCTGGACGGCCAGGGTCGAGGCGCCGAGGGCGAGTGCGATGACGATCTTTTTCATGGCTGCTTCCTGTGGGTGGGTGGGGGATGGAGTGGAGTGAAAGGCCAGCGCTTCAGATCGCGGCACGAGCATCGGTCGACGTCCCGGCTGACGCTGCTGGGACCAAAGTCTGAACCAATCGGTTTTTCATATGAACTGAATGGTTTCAGTGCAATACCACTCAGTCACAGATAAGCGCTTCAGTGACCTGCACGGCGACGGCTGCCCCATCGGACATAGCCCGCGCGATGGATGCAGCACTGCGCGGCACGGCGCCTGCGCGGCGACAATCGCTCACCGCATCCCACCTGCTGCCGCGCGGAGCCCCACCAGGGTCCGGGCAGCGCGAGCCATTTCATGTTTGCCTACTTCGAAAGACGCATCCGACCCACCGCCCTGCCCGGCACCGCGCCGCCGCAGGGCTTGATGGCCTTCTACTGGCACTACGTGCGGCAGACCCGGCACCTCTTCGGCGCCATGTTCTTCACCGCGCTCGTGGTGGCGCTGCTGGACACGCTGATCCCGGTCTTCATCGGCAAGCTGGTGCGGCTGATGGAAGCCAGCGACCGCGCCGCTGCGCTGTCGGGTGCGCTGCCGGCGCTGCTGGGCATGGCGGCGCTGGTGCTGATCGGCCGCCCGCTGGCGCTGCTGCTGGACAGCCTGGTGCGCAACAACGCCGTCGTGCCCGGCGTGACAAGCTTGATCCGCTGGCAGAGCCACTGGCACGTGGTGCGGCAGAGCTGGCCGTTTTTCCAGAACGACTTCGCCGGCCGCATCGCCAACCGCGTCATGCAGACCAGCAACGCGGTGCGCGAGAGCGTCGTCAGCTGCATCCGCGCCGTCTGGTACATCGTCATCTACGGCCTGAGCGCGCTGGTGCTGATGGCGATGGCCGACTGGCGGCTGGCCGTGCCCACCGCGCTGTGGTTCCTGGGCTACGCCTTCTTCCTGCGCCACTTCGTGCCGCAGATGCGCGACCTGGCCAAGACCAGCAGCGAGCTGCGCAGCCAGGTCATGGGCCGCGTCGTCGACAGCTACACCAACATCCTCACCGTCAAGCTCTTCGCCCGCGCCCGCGACGAAGACGCCTACGTGCGCGAGGTCATCGACGAACACGCCGGCGCCATCGCGCGCCACATGCGGCTGATCACGACCTTCATGACCACGCTGTCGGCGCTCAACGCGCTGCTGCTGGTCAGCACGGCGGCGATCGGCATCACGCTGTGGGCGCAGGGCAGCATCGACGCCGGCACGGTGGCCACCGCGCTGCCGCTGGCGTGGTCGATCGCCAACGTCGCCGGCTTCGTGAGCTGGGAGGTGACGGGCATCTTCGAGAACATCGGCGTCGTGCAGGAAGGCATGGAGACCATCGCCGTGCCGCACGCCATGGACGACCGGCCGTCGGCGCGCGAGCTGCAGGTCCGCGAGGGTGAGATCCGCTTCGAGCACGTGTCCTTCACCTACGGCCGCAGCGACGTCAAGAAGGTGCTCGACGACTTGAGCCTGGTCATCAAGCCCGGCGAACGCGTGGGCCTGATCGGTCGCTCGGGCGCCGGCAAGAGCACGCTCGTCAACCTGCTGCTGCGCTTCCACGACCTGGAGCAAGGCAGCATCCGCATCGACGGCCACGACATCCGCGAGGTGACGCAGGAAAGCCTGCGCGGCGCCATCGGCATGGTGACGCAGGACACCTCGCTGCTGCACCGCTCGATCGCGGCCAACATCGGCTACGGCCGCAGCGGCGCCACGCACGCCGAGATCGAGGCCGCGGCGCACAAGGCGCAGGCGCACGAGTTCATCCTCGGCCTGCAGGACTGGAAGGGCCGCACCGGCTTCGAGGCCCAGGTCGGCGAGCGCGGCGTCAAACTCAGCGGCGGCCAGCGCCAGCGCATCGCGATCGCCCGCGTCGTGCTCAAGGACGCGCCGATCCTGGTGCTGGACGAGGCGACCTCGGCGCTGGACAGCGAGGTCGAACTCGCGATCCAGACCCAGCTGCTGGGCCTGATGGAGGGCAAGACGGTGATCGCCATCGCGCACCGGCTGAGCACGATCGCGCGCATGGACCGGCTGATCGTGCTCGAGCAGGGCCGCATCGTCGAACAAGGCACGCACGCCGAGCTGCTGGCGCTGAACGGGCACTACGCCAAGCTGTGGTCGCACCAGAGCGGCGGCTTCCTGGCCGAGGACCTGGTGGAGGATTTGGCAGCCGACGAAGCCGCAGCCGCCGCGGCGTGAAGGCCGGGCGCGAGACAATCGCGCCATGGACCTGATCGCCTTCGGCCTCGACTTCATCCTGCACGTGGACCGCCACCTGGCCGACTTCGTCGCCGCCTACGGCAACTGGGTCTACGCACTGCTGTTCCTGATCATCTTCGTCGAGACCGGCGTCGTGGTCATGCCGTTCCTGCCGGGCGACTCGCTGCTCTTCGTCGTCGGCGCGCTGTGCGGCCTCGGCCTGATGAGCCTGCCGCTGTCGATGGCGCTCCTGACGGCGGCGGCGATCCTGGGCAACCAGACCAACTACGCCATCGGGCGCCACATCGGCCCGCGCGTCTTCGGCTGGCAGAAGTCGCGCTGGTTCAACCGCGACGCCTTCGACCGCATGCACGCCTTCTACGAGCAGTACGGCGGCATCACCATCGTGCTGGCGCGCTTCATGCCGTTCCTGCGCACCTTCGCGCCCTTCGTCGCCGGCGTGGCACAGATGACGCGGCGCAAGTTCACCTTCTACGACGTCAGCGGCGGCGCACTGTGGGTGTGCAGCCTGACGCTGGCGGGCTACCTGTTCGGCAACCTGCCGTGGGTGAAGGCGAACCTGTCGACGATCATCTGGGCCATGATCGCGGTGCCCGGCGTGATCGTGCTGTTCGGGGCCTGGAAGGCACGGCGCGCGGCCACCTGAAGGATTTCAGGGACAAGCCGCGATCACCTGCGCCACCGCCGCCGTCAGCTTCTTGCCGTAGGGCACGTGCAGGAACTCGTTGGGGCCGTGGGCGTTGCTCTTCGGTCCCAGCACGCCGCAGACCATCATCTGCGCCTTCGGGAAACCCTTGGCCAGCATGCTCATGAGCGGGATCGTGCCGCCCTGGCCGACGTAGCCCAAAGGAGCGCCGAAGTTGGCGTTGGACGCCGCGTTCAGTGCGTCGTCGAGCCACGGCGCCAGCTCGGGCGCGTTCCAGCCCGTGGCGCCCAAGGCGCCGGCGCGGCCGTCGGGATGGTAGGTGACCTTGGCGTTGTAGGGCGCGTTGTCCTCCAGCAGCGTCTTGAGCTTGAGGCTGGCTTCGTTGCCGTCGACCAGCGGCGGCAGGCGCAGGCTGAGCTTGAAGGCGGTGTAGGGGCGCAGCACGTTGCCGGCGCTGCCGAGGTCGGGGAAACCGTCGACGCCGGTGACGCTGAGCGTCGGCCGCCAGGTGCGGTTGAGCAGGCCCTGCACCGGGTCGGTGGTGGTGGGCAGCGTCGGACCGCCGTCGGCGCCGCAGGCCCAGGGCATGCGCTTCCAGACCTCGTCCTTCAGGATCGCCGCCGTGGCGCGCGCCTGCTCCAGCCGCGACGCCGGCAGCTCGCAGTAGAAGCTCTCGGGCAGCAGGTGGCCGGTGCGGCTGTCCTCAAGCCGGTCGAGCACATGGCGCAGGATGCGGAAGCTGCTGGGCACCAGACCGCTGGCGTCGCCGCTGTGCACACCTTCGCTCAAGATCTCGACCTTCAGCACGCCGCTGACCATGCCGCGCAGGCTGGTCGTCAGCCACAGCTGGTCGTAGTTGCCGGCGCCGCTGTCCAGGCACACCACGAGGCCGACGTTTCCGAGGCGCGCCTTCAGCGCGTCCAGGTACACCGGCAGGTCCTGGCTGCCGCTTTCTTCGCAGCTCTCGATCAGGCCGACGCAGCGCGGGCGGCCGATGCCTTCCTGGTCCAGCGCCTCGATGGCGCTGATGGCGGCGTAGACCGCGTAGCCGTCGTCGGCGCCGCCGCGGCCGTAGAGCAGGCCGTTTTCATATTTGGGCGTCCACGGGCCCAGGTCCTTGCGCCAGCCGTTGAACTCGGGCTGCTTGTCGAGGTGGCCGTAGAGCAGCACGGTGTCCGACGCGTCCGGCCGCGTGGCCGGGATGTCGAAGAAGATCACCGGCGTGCGGCCTTCCAGCCGCAGCACCTCGAGCTTCAGGCCCGCCACCTTGCGGCCTTCGACCCAGGCCGCTGCATCGCGCACGACGCGGTCGAGCAGGCCGTGTTCGGCCCACAACGCGTCGAACATCGGGCTCTTGGCCGGCACCGCGATGTACTCGGTGAGCGCGGGCACGATGCGCTGGTCCCAGGCTTCGTCGGCGTGGGCGGCGATGCGTGCCAGCGCGCCGGCTTCGGGGCTGCGGATGGGTGCGTTCATGGCGGGGCTCCTCAGGGGGTGGGCAGCGGGAAGCGGTCGAGCCAGCCGGTCAGCCGGGCCAGCACCTGCGCGCGCTCGGGCTCGTTGAAGATCTCGTGGAAGAGTTCAGGATACGCCTGTGCCGTCAGCACCGCCGCCGGCGCAGCGGCGGCAAAGGCGGCGCTGCCAGCCGGCGCCACGCAGCGGTCGGCGCCGGCCCACATCAGCAGCGTCGGCAGCCGCCAGCGCGGGGCCAGCGACAGCAGCTTGGTGCCGGCATTCACCATGAAGCGCACCATGCGCGGCGAGACGCGGTCGTGCACCAGCGGGTCGCCGGTGTAGGCCTTGACCACCGCCGGGTCGCGGCTGATCCACGCCGGGTCGAGGCCATTGGACAGCGCCAGCCGCGGCGCCACCGGGCCCAGCACCGCCAGCAGAAAACGCTGCGCGCCCGTCATGTCGATCTGAAGCGCGGGAGACGACAGCACCAGGCCGTCCAGCGGCCGCGACCACGGCGACGGTGCCGTGGCCAGCGCCTCGGCGGCAAATCGCGCGGCGACGAGCCCGCCCAGGCTGTGGCCAAGCAGCACGCGCGCGCCGCCGGGCAGTGCCTGAAGCAGGTGGTCGTGCACCAGCGCCACGTCGGCCAGCAGCGCGTGGCTGTCGGCCAGGCGGCCGCGCGCGCCCGTGCTGCGGCCGTGGCCGCGATGGTCGTGGCCGGCGACGTGCCAGCCCTGGGCGTTGAGCGCGGCCGCGACGTGCGCGTAGCGGCCGATGTGTTCGCCCAGGCCGTGCACGATCTGCACCGTGCCGCGCGACCGCGCCGGGCCTGGCCAGTGCTGCAGGTACAGCTTCAGGCCATCGGCGGTGACGAGAGGATCCATGCCCGGGATTGGACCATGCAGCGGCACGCCGGCCCATGGGCTGCCGCCGCACCCGACGGGTGTTTGGGGCCCAGGGTGGCGTCTCGGATCGCGGGTGCATCCCTTGACGGCTTCAGACCCTGAAGCCGTAGTCGATGATCACCGGCGCGTGGTCGGAGAAGCGCTGGTCGAGGTAGATGGACTCTTTCCTGGCCGTCGCGGCCAGCGCCGGCGTGGCCAGGTGGTAGTCGATGCGCCAGCCCACGTTGTTGGCCCGGGCCTGGCCGCGGCTGCTCCACCACGTGTACTGTTCCGGCTTGGGGTTCAGCGTGCGGAACACGTCCACCAGCCCGCCCTGCGTGAGCAGCTTGGTCATCCAGGCGCGCTCTTCGGGCGTGAAGCCGCTGTTCTTGAGGTTGCCCTTCCAGTTCTTGAGGTCGATCTCGTGGTGCGCGATGTTGACGTCACCGACCAGGATGAACTCGCGCGTCGCCTTGAGCTTGACCAGGTGCGGGTACATGCGCGCCAGGAAGCGAAACTTGGCGGCCTGGCGGTCCTCGCTGCTGCTGCCGCTGGGGAAGTAGCAGCTGATGATGCTGAGCTTGCGCCGGGGCGTGTCGAAGCGGGCTTCGAGCCAGCGGCCCTCGGCGTCGAATTCCTTGCTGCCGAAGCCGCAGATGATGTCGCTGGGCGTCTTGCGCGTGAACATCGCGACACCGGCGTAGCCCTTCTTCTGCGCGCAGTGGAAATGGCCACGCATGCCGGCCAGGGTGTCGTGCACGCCGTCCAGGTCTTCGGCATTGGCGCGCACCTCCTGCAGCGCCATACAATCCGCCGCTGCGCTTTCGGCCCAGGCGGCGAAGCCCTTTTTCGCTGCCGAACGGATGCCGTTGACGTTGAGCGTGACGAGCCTGAAAGCCAAGGAAGCCCCCTAACGGACATGAGCACCGCCGAATCGTCCCCGCTGGCGCAGGAGTTCGTCCAGTTTGCGGTGAGCGCGGGTGTGTTGCGCTTTGGTGAGTTCAAGACCAAGGCCGGACGCCTGTCGCCGTACTTCTTCAACGCCGGCCTCTTCGACGACGGCGCCAAGCTCGGCCGGCTGGCGGAATTCTATGCACGCCGACTGCTGCAGGACGGCCCCGGCTTCGACATGATCTTCGGCCCGGCCTACAAGGGCATCACGCTGGCGTCGGCAGTCGCGGTGGAACTGGCGCGGCAGGGCCGCAACGTGCCCTTCGCCTACAACCGCAAGGAAGCCAAGGACCACGGCGAAGGCGGCACCCTTGTCGGCGCGCCGGTGCGCGGCCGCGTTCTGATCATCGATGACGTCATTTCTGCAGGCACCTCGGTGCGCGAATCGATCGGCTTGATCCAGGCCGCGGGGGCCACGCCGTGCGGCGTGGCGATCGCGCTCGACCGCCAGGAACGCGCCACTGCGGACGGCCGCGACGCGCCCTGGAGCGCGGTGCAGTTCGTGCAGTCGCAGCTCGGTCTGCCGGTGGTCGCGGTGGCCACGCTGGCCGACCTGCTGGCCTACCTGCACGGCACCGCAGCACCCGAGTTGGCGGCGCACGGCCCGGCGATGCAGGCCTACCGTGAGCGCTATGGGGTCTGAGATGCGCAGGCTGCCTTTGCTCTTGCGCCGGTTGCCGCTCGTCGGTGTCCTGGCCGCGGCCGCGAGCTGTGGCTGCGCCCTGGCCCAGCCGGCCAAGCCCGCCGACGGCATCTACACCTGCATCGACAGCAAGGGCCGCCGGCTGACGGCCGACCGCCCGATTCCGGAGTGCGCGCACAAGGAGCAGCAGCAGCTCAACCGCGACGGCTCGGTGCGCAAGGTGCTGCCGCCTACCTTGACTGCCGAAGAGCGCAGCCAGCAGGAGGCCCGCGATCGTGCCGCCGCCGAAGCACGCGCAGCGCAGGCCGACGCGGTGCGCCGCGACCGCAACCTGGTGGCCCGATTCCCCGACGAGGCCGCACACAACCGGGCCCGCGAAGCCGCCGCCGACACCGTGCGGCTGGCGATGAAAGCCACCGAGCTGCGCCTGCGCGACCTTCAGAACGAACGCAAGCCGCTGCGCGACGAGGCCGAGTTCTACCAGAACCGTCCGCTGCCGGCCAAGCTCAAGGCGGCCATCGAGGCCAACGAGACCTCGATGGACGCGCAGCGCACCGCCAGCGCCAACCAGCAGGCCGAGCTGGTGCGCATCAACAAGATCTACGACGCCGAGCTGGAGCGCCTGCGCCGGCTGTGGTCGGGCGCGCAGCCGGGTTCGCTGGGGCCGATGACGGCGTCACCCCCGGCGCCTGCAGAGGCCGGCAAGTCCGTCAAGGCCCTCAAGGCCGAGCCCAAGCCGGCGCGCTGAGCACCGCGACGGCCGCGGCAGGCTCAGCCGCCGCCGAGCCGCTTGCGCAACAACTCGCCGGCCTGCGCCGGGTTGGCCTTGCCCTGGCTGGCTTTCATGACCTGGCCGACGAGGGCGTTGAAGGCCTTGTCCTTGCCGGCCCGGAACTCGGCCACCGACTTGTCGTTGGCCGCGATGACCGCGTCGACGATGGCTTCCAGCGCGCCGGTGTCGTTCATCTGCTTGAGGCCCTTGGCCTGGATGACGGCGTCGACGTCGGCGGTCTGGCCGGCCCACAGTTCGTCGAAGACCTGCCGCGCGCCGTTGTGCGACAGCGTGCCGTCGGCGACGCGGCGGATCAGCGCTGCCAGTGTCGCCGGCGCCAGCGCCACGGCCTCGATGTCGCGGCCTTCGGCGTTCAGCCGCCTGGAGACCTCGCCCATCATCCAGTTGGCGGCCAGCTTGGGCTGCCCGGATGCATCGCGCACGGCTTCGTAGTAGCGCGCGGTGGGCAGGCTGGCGGTCATCATCGACGCGTCGTACGGCGGCAGGCCGTCCTGCGCCGCGAAGCGAGCGGCCATCGCTGCCGGCAGCTCGGGCATCGCTGCGCGCACACGCTCGACCCAGTCGGCGCCGATCACCAGCGGCGGCAGGTCGGGGTCGGGGAAGTAGCGGTAGTCCTGCGCGTCTTCCTTGCTGCGCATGGCGCGCGTCTCGCCGGTGTCGGGGTTGAAGAGCACCGTGGCCTGCTCGATCGGCAGCCCGTCCTCGACGCGGTCGATCTGCCACTGGACCTCGAAGTCGATCGCCTGCTGCAGGAAGCGGAAACTGTTGAGGTTCTTGATCTCGCGCCGCGTGCCGTACGGCGCGCCGGGCTTGCGCACGCTGACGTTGGCGTCGCAGCGGAAGCTGCCTTCCTGCATGTTGCCGTCGCAGACACCCAGCCACACCACCAGCGCGTGCAGGGCCTTGGCGTATTCCACCGCTTCGGCGCTGCTGCGCATGTCGGGCTCGGAGACGATTTCCAGCAGCGGCGTGCCGGCGCGGTTGAGGTCGATGCCGGTCTGGCCGGCGAAGTCCTCGTGCAGGCTCTTTCCCGCGTCCTCCTCAAGGTGCGCGCGT
>JAYUPN010000403.1:0-16906 GCA_043760065.1 Rubrivivax sp. | reverse complement strand
TCGAGTTGCGCGCGCAAGGGGCCTTCCCGCTGGCGCTGCCGCTGGGCCCGGGCCGCAGCAACGTGGCGCCGCAGCGCGCCTTCGCCGTCGGAGAACGGGTGCGCGTACGCGACGAACACGTCAGCGGCCACGTGCGCCTGCCGGCCTACGTGCGCGGCAAGGTCGGCGTCGTGGTGGGCGTGTCGCCGCCCTATCCCTTCCCCGACGCACACGCCCACGGCGTGTCGGCGCAGGACGAGCTGACCTGCGACGTGCGCTTCAAGAGCAGCGAGCTGTGGCCGCAGGCCGCCGACGAGGCGCTGGTGCACGTCGGCGTCTTCCAGAGCTACCTGGAGGCGGCCCCGGACGCGAAGTCCTAGACGCCTGGGCGCCCCGGCGGCATCGGGGTTGCGCCGGATTGGGAAGATGGGGCCGCCGACCGTAGGATGCCGCCGCCAACATCAGGGGGGATCCACGATGAGCACAGACACCATCAGGCGCGCCGCGGCGATGCTGGTCCTGGCGGCTGCATGCGCCGGGCCCGCGTGGGCCCAGGGCGCGTCCACGGCGGCACTGCTGGAGCGCGGCAAGGTGCTGATGAACGGCATCGTCGCCTGCGGCAACTGCCACCAGGCGCGCGACGACAAGGGCCGCAGGGTGCTGGACAAGGGCTTGTCGGGCGGCCTGGTGTTCGACGAACCGCCGTTTCGCGCTGTCGCCGCCAACATCACGCCCGACCGGGCCACCGGCATCGGCAACTGGACCGACGCGCAGCTGGCCAGGGCCATCCGCGAAGGCATCCGGCCCGACGGCAGCCTGATCGGGCCGCCGATGCCGATGGAGTTCTACCGCCACCTCTCCGACGCCGACCTGGCGGCGATCGTCGCCTACTTGCGGGCGCAGCCGTCGATTGCCAACGCTGTGCCCAAGTCGGTCTACCGCATCCCTTTGCCGCCGGCCTACGGCCCGCCGCTGCAGAGTGTGCCGCCGCCGCCGACCGGCGACGTGGTCAAGACCGGCGAGTACCTGGCGCGCATCGGCCACTGCATGGACTGCCACACGCCGCGCACCGAAGACGGCCGCCTGCTGACGGCAAAGCTCGGCGCCGGCGGCATGCAGTTCCCGGGTCCGTGGGGCCTGTCGGTGGCGCGCAACCTGACGCCGCACGACAGCGGCCTCAAAGGCTGGACCCAGCCCTTCGCCGGCAGGAACTGAAGGCTCGGTTGCGCCTTACGCCGCGCGCGCGGCGCTCAGCTGCTGGCGCAGCCCGGCCAGGATCTGGTAGCTGCGCACGCGCAAGGCGTGATCGTGCACCGCACCGGCGACGATGAGCTCGTCGGCTGCCGTGGCGGCGACGATCTGCGACAGCTGGCGCGCCACGCGTGCGGGGCCGCCGACGGCGCTGGCCATCAGCATCTGCTCGACACCCTGGCGCTCGGCCGCGCTCCACAGGCCGTCCATCGACGCCACCGGCCGCGGCAGCGGCCCGCGCACACCGCGCCGCATGCCCAGGAAGCGCTGCTGGATCGACGTGAACAGGTGGTCGGCCTCGTCGTCGGTGGGTGCAGCGACGACGTTGACCGCGACCATCGCATGCGGCCGCGGCCAGCGCGCGCTGCCGCGGTAGGTGGCGCGGTAGATCTGCAGCGCCTGCAGCAGCAGATCGGGCGCGAAGTGCGAAGCAAAAGCGAAGGGCAGCCCCAGGTGCGCCGCCAGCTGCGCGCTGTACAGGCTGCTGCCCAGCAGCCAGATCGGCACCGCGGTGCCCATGCCCGGAATCGCGCGCACGACCTGGCCCGGCTGCGGCTCGCCCAGGTAGGCCTGCAGCTCCATCACGTCCTGCGGGAAGCGGTCCTCGTCGGCGCCGGCCAGCGTGCGCCGCAGTGCGCGCATCGTCGGCTGGTCGGTGCCGGGTGCGCGGCCCAGGCCGAGGTCGATGCGGTCGGGGTACAGCGTGGCCAGCGTGCCGAACTGTTCGGCCACCACCAGCGGCGCGTGGTTGGGCAGCATGATGCCGCCGCTGCCGACGCGGATGGTCCTGGTGCCGCCGGCGACATGGCTGATCAGCACCGCGGTGGCGCTGCACGCCAGGCCGTCCATGTTGTGGTGTTCGGCCAGCCAGTAGCGCTGATAACCGGAGGCTTCGGCGTGGCGCGCCAGGTCGAGCGTGTTCGCCAGCGCCTGCGCGGCAGTGCCGCCTTCGACGATCGGCGCAAGGTCCAGGACGGAGAGTGGGATCATGGTCCCGATCTTGCCCCAGCCGGCACGCCGACGTGCGGCGCGCGATACTTTGGCCCCATGACGCCGACCCTGAGCCTGCCCCCGCCCGTGCTGACCGTGCGCCGCCTGCGTGTCGACCTGGACACGCCACTGCCGCGGCACTGGGCCGGCGACGCCTTCCGCACCGCCTTCTTCAACGCCTTGTCGATGAGCTTCCCGGCCGGCGAGCAGACCTTCATCGACAGCATGAAGAAGGGCCTGGCCGCGCTGCCGGACGCCGAGGATGCGCCCGCGCGCGCGGCCTTCGCCCGCGAGGTGCAGGCTTTCATCGGCCAGGAAGCGACGCACCGCCACGTCCACCAGCGTTTCAACGATCACCTGCAGCGGCAGGGCCTCGTCAACGCCTGGCACGACCGCGTGCTGCAGCGCCGGCCGCTCCTGGAGTCGATGGACGTGCGCAACTGGCTGGCCGTGACCGCGGCCACCGAGCACCTGACCGCCGTCTTTGCCGAATACCTGCTCGGCCACCCGAGCGCGCTGCACGGCGCCGAACCGCGCCTGCGCGACCTGTGGCTGTGGCACAGCTGCGAAGAAACCGAACACCGCAGCACGGCCTTCGATCTCTACACCGCGCTCGGCGGCAACCACGAGTGGCGCTGGCGCATCTTCCGCGCAGTGCAGCGCCACTTCGCGCTCGACCTGGCGCGGCAGACCCTGCACAACCTGTGGTCCGACCGCAGCTGGTGGCGCCCCGCCACCTGGGTGCAGGGCGCACGGTTCCTGTTCGGCCGCGACGGCATCGTGCGCTGCACCGCGGCGGCGCGGCAGCTGTACCTGCGCGCCGACTTCCATCCGCAACACGCCGACGGCACCGCGGCCGTGCAGTGGCTGGCGTCCCACGCCGAACTGGCGCCGCCGGTGCGGTGCTGAGGCACGCGCCATGGCCGCCGCCTTGCTCCGCGCCGAAAACTTCGCGCGCCGCTTCGGCCTCAAGCTGCCGGTGCTGATGGCGCCGATGGCCGGCGTGCCCGCGGTGCCGCTGGCAGCAGCCCTGTCGCAGGCCGGCGCCATGGCCGCGATGGGCGCGCTGCTGATGGATCCGGCGGCCATCGCCGACTGGGTGCGGCGCTACCGCGCCGCAGGCGGCGGACCGCTGCAGATCAACCTCTGGCTGCCCGACCCGGCGCCGCGTCGCGACGCCGCGCACGAAGCCCGGCTGCGCGAGTTCCTGGGCCGCTTCGGCCCGCTGGTGGCCGAAGCGGCCGGCGACGCGCCGCTGCAGGACTTCGCCGCCCAGTGCCAGGCGCTGCTGGATGCGCGCCCGGCCGCGGTGTCGTCGATCATGGGCCTCTATCCCGCGCCGTTCGTGCAGGCGCTCAAGGCCGCCGGCATCGCCTGGTTCGCTAACGTCACGAGCGTGGCCGAAGCGCGCGCCGCCGCTGCTGCCGGTGCCGACGTCATCGTCGCGCAGGGCGCCGAGGCCGGCGGCCACCGCGGCGCCTTCGATGCCGCGCTGGCGCGCGAACGGGCAGTGGGTTTGTTCGCGCTGCTGCCCCAGGTCGTCGACGCGGTGCGCGTGCCGGTGGTCGCCACCGGCGGCATCGCCGATGCGCGCGGTGTCGCGGCCGCGCTGATGCTGGGCGCCAGTGCGGTGCAACTGGGCACGGCCTTGCTGCGCTGCCCCGAAGCCGGCATCGCGCCGGCCTGGGCCGCCGGACTTGCCGGCCTGGCGCCGGAGGACACGCGCCTGACCCGCGCCTTCAGTGGCCGCTGGGGCCGCGCCATCGGCACCGACTACGTGCGCGCCGCCGCTGCGCCGGACGCTCCCGAGCCGGCGCCGTACCCGGTGCAGCGCGGCCTGACGGCGGCGCTGCGCAAGGCCGGCGAAAGTGCCGGCGACCTGCAGCGCATGCAGGCCTGGGCCGGGCAGGGCGCGGGCCTGGCGCGCGCGCTGCCGGCGGGCGAGCTCGTGTCGTCGCTGTGGAGCGGCGCGCAGGCGCTGCTGCGCGGCGGCTGAGCGGCGGCTCAGCGCTGCAGCAACTGACCCAGCAGCGCCACCAGGGCGGCGTGGCCGGGTTCGTCGATGTGCATCACGCGCAGCGCCCCGCCGGCCCGCCGGTTGGGCGAGTCGGCGGCCAGCTGCTGCCATAGCGCCTGCAGCGTCGCCTGCAGGTACGGCTCGTCGGTGCCCTTGTCGACCAGCAGCACCACGCGCCGCAGGTCCACGCTGTCGAGCAGGCGGCCGATCTCGTAGCGGCAGCCCTGGTTGGTGGGCGCAAAGCTGCGCAGGTCCATCAGCACCGCGTCGCTGGCCGATGCCAGGCGCTGCATGCTCGGCTGCCAGGTGTCGGCGCGGCAGAACAGTTCGTCGATGCGGTAGCGACCGTCGGGCGCCGGACGGGCGTCGAAGGTCGCCAGCCGGCGCTGCAGGTCGGCCTCGTCGGTGACGAACTGGCGCGCCAGGTGGCCGCTGACGAAGTCCAGGAACTCGTGCGGCTCGACCGTCGAGGTCACGAGGTCGGGCCCCGCGATCATGCCGATGGGCCCCAGCAGCTGCCAGTGCCGGCGCAGCCGGTGAAACAGCCGTTCGCTGCGCGCACCCAGCGAGAACACGCGCAGCAGCAGCAGGCGCGGCGGCGCGGTCGGTGGGTCCCGACGCAGCCGCCACAGCACCGCGGCCGTGGTGCGCGCAGCGGCAAAAGCCAGCGGCCCGGCCAGCATCCACAGCGGGCTCTCGAAGACGAAGCCGATCGCCTGCATGACGCCGAACATCAGGAACAGCGCGTCGAGCAACAGCGAGGTCTCGCTCAACGCGCGCGCCTGGTAGCGCCGGCCCAACAACCTGAGCAGCGGCCAGCCGGCGGCGCTGGCCAGCACCATGCCCAGCACCAGCAGCAGCACGAAGGTCGAGCCGCCGCCAAGGCCGAGGCCGAAGAAGACCGAGGTCACGGTGCGCAGCGCGGCTTCGTCAGCCTGCAGCCACGAA
Organism: Rubrivivax sp.; assembly: GCA_043760065.1. Lineage (GTDB taxonomy): Bacteria > Pseudomonadota > Gammaproteobacteria > Burkholderiales > Burkholderiaceae_C > Rubrivivax. Next base: position 11,721 of record JAYUPN010000403.1, on the reverse strand, counting down.
ATGAGGAGCTGCGACCCCATCAGCGCCACGACCATGAAGCTCAGCACCAGCGGGCCGACGGCGCGGATCGGCCGCCACATGAAGGCCAGCACCAGCACCGTGGGCAGGATGTTCGTCGACCACCACAGCAGCGCGACGCTGCCCAGCGCAGCCGGGCCGGGTTCGCTGGAGCCGAGCATGAACACGGTGGCAATGAGGCCGGCGTAGGACGCCAGCAGCACGAGCCGCTGCCGCAGGTCGTCAACCGCCACCAGCATCACCGCCAGCACGCCGGGCCACAGGTAGCTCAGCACCAGCACCAGCGTGCGCAGCGGCAGGAACTCGTAGCCGCTGCTCCACAGAAAGCTCACGGCCATGACCACGGCGTAGGCCAGTCCCGCCGCCAGGTAGACCGCCGCCGCCTGCCACGGCAGGCGGCGTGCGCGGCGCAACGACGCGCCGTCGACGACGGGTGAAGCGGCGTTCAGGCGCAGCACCTGCAGCGGCGCAGCAACGGTGCCGCCGCCGACGCGCTCGGGCTCGGCGGCCTGCCCCGATCGCTGCGCCATGCCGGCGATCACCGAACGCCGGTACAGGCGCAGCAGCAGCGCGCACACCGGCACCGACAGCACCGCTGCGACGATCAGCATGAAAGGCAAGGCGCCGGTCAGGGCCAGTTTGGCGTCCATGCCCGCAGTGTGCCTTTGCAGCGCGGCGCTGCTCCGGCGGCCGTCCGGTCGGGGTCCAGGAGCGTGGACGGCAGAAGGCGTCGAAGCGAAACGCGCGAAAACCGAGTACCGCTGGGGAGCACCGACAAGCCCAGAGCTTGCCCCCTGGGCGCAGGAGGTGATACCTGGCGGTGCCGGTTTCTCGCGCGTTGCAGCCGACGACCTTCTGCCGCCCACGCTCCTTGGGGGGTCAGCCCGATGCCAGCCGCACCCAGACGCGCCTGCCTTCGACGCGCAGTGCATGGACGAGAAATGAAAAAGTCGCCGCAGCAGCGGCGACTTTCAGGCGACGGCAGAAGCCGGATCAGGGCGCCTGCTCGATCCCGGCGATGGCCCACGGCCGGCTGTCGTCGTGCGGCTTCACGAGGTGCCAGACCTCGTTGAAGGCGGTCGGCGCCGCGCCCTTTTCTTCGACCACCTGGCCGTGGAAGCGCACGCTGACGATCTGGCGGTCGGCTTCGTTGGCCACGTCGAGCACTTCGGACTCGACCTTCACGACGTCGGTGTGCTGCGGGCCGGTTGCGCGCTCTTGCAGGTCCAGCCGCAGCGATGCAAAGAGCTCGGGCGTCGTGAAGCGGCGCAGGTCGTCCAGGTCGGCCGTGTCGTTGGCTGCCTGCATGCGGATGAAGATCATCTTGGCGGTGCGGGCAAAACCTTCGCTGTCGAAAGTGGCCGGCACGAAGGCGCGCGTCACGCCCGCTTCGTTGGCAGCGGCAGCCGGCTGGGCGACCGCGGGCTCGTGTGCGGCCGGCTGCGCCGCGGGGGCGTCCAGCGTGCGCCGTTCGGTGTTGGCGGCGGGTGTGACCGCCGGCTGCGGCCAGGCGACCTGGGCAGAGCCGCCAGCGCCGGCGCCGGCCAGCGCCGGGGTGCGCGACTGCGGGCCAAAGCGGCGCAGCAGGAACATGACCAGGAACACCGCGGCCACGCCCAGCAACGCCATCATCAGGAAGTTGCCGAAAGCTTCGCCCATGCCCAGGTGGCTCATCAGCGCGGCAATGCCCAGGCCGGCGGCGAGGCCGGCGATCGGGCCCATCCACGAGCGCTTGGGCGCGGCTGCCGGAGCGGCACCTGCCGTGGCCGGCGCGGCGCTGTTGGCCTGTTGGGCCGGTGCACCTTGCTGCGGCGCCGCGGGCTTGGCCGGCGTGGCGTCGGGGGACGTGCGTGCAGGCATGTTGCGCTGCATGCCGCTGGAGCTGCCGCCGCCCAGGCGCTTGGCCTCGGAAATCGAAGGCAGCGTCGCCGTGACCAGGGCCACGACCACCGTACCGATCAGCCAGTTTTTCATTGTCTTCAGTCCTTCAAGGGAGTCGACCATCCAAGGCTGCCATGCTGCCATGGCGCATAGCCGGAGTGTGAGGCATTCAGATGGGGATAAGCCAGGGTGTTGTCAAGGCCATGCACCGGCTAGGTGATAGTGCCTGCGTGAGCCCGGGCGCCAGCCCCATCATCTGCGCTCGATCTGCAACGCAAAGGCCTCTGAAGTGAAACGACCCCAAGCTCGCTTCGTTCGCAGCCCCCAAGGGGCGCTCAGTACCTTCGGAACGGCCGGGCGGTACTGAAATGACCCCGACCCTGTGGTGGATCCTGTCCGGCCTGCTCATCGTCGCCGGGCTCGCCGGCACCGTGCTGCCGGCCCTGCCCGGCACGGCGCTCGTGCTCGGCGGCATCGTGCTCGGTGCCTGGATCGATGACTTCACGCGCGTCGGGCCGGGCTGGCTGGCGGCCATCGCCGTGCTGGCCGTGCTGGCCTGGGTGCTGGACTACGTGGCTGCCGTGCTGGGCGCGCGCCGCGCCGGTGCCAGCCGGTTGGCGCTGCTGGGTGCGGCGCTGGGCACCGTGGTCGGCCTCTTCATGGGCCTGGTGGGCGTGCTCTTCATGCCCTTCGTCGGCGCTGCGCTGGGGGAGTTCTGGTCGCGGCGGGCGCAGGTAGGCGAGGTGCAGGCGGGTCAGCAGGCGGTGCGCGTGGGCGTGGCCACCGGACTCGGCCTGCTGGCCGCTTTGCTGGCCAAGGTCGTCATCGCCTGCGTCATGATCGGACTCTTCCTGGCCGCACTGCTGCTCTGATCGTGAACCGGGTTCAGGCCCCGGCCACGCGGCCCAGCCACTCGTGCAGCACCAGCCGGTTGCGCTCGAAGCCCTCGACGGTGGGCAGCCAGTCGATGAGCTTGAGCGCGCCGCCGGCGGGCATGCCCATCGGCGCCGGCACGACCGTCATCTTGCGCCCCTCGCTGGCACGCTGGAAGTTCAGCAGCGCGCGCGGCATGTGGTATTCGTGCGTCACCAGCACGATGCGGTCGATGCCCTGGGGCTCGAGCAGGACCACGCTGCGTTGCGCGTTCTCGCGCGTGTCGCGCGACTCGGTCTCGGTCCAGCGCAGCGGCCGGCTGTACTCGCGCTCGGCGATGCGGGACGCGATCTCGGCTTCGCCCTGGCCCTGCGGCCCGCCGTGCGCGACGCCACCGCTGAAAGCCACCGGCAGCCCCGTCTCGCGCGACAGCCACAGGCCGTAGCGCAGCCGCTCGATGCCGCGCGGGTGCAGCGTCGACACGCCGTACTCGGGCGCCAGCACGCGGCGGCCGCCGCCGAGCACGACGATGGCCGTGCGCGGAGCGCGCTTGAGTTCGGCGATCTGGCTGTCCGTCAGCGGCGGCGGCGGTTGCAGCAGCCACTGCGCCAGGCCCTTGCTGAGCAGCGTCGTGCAGCTGAACCAGATGCCCAGCACGCCCAGCAGCACCAGCGTCCAGGCCAGCAGGCGGCGCCTGAACATCAGCCGGGCTCCGACCAGCACCAGCAGCAGCAGCGGCGCCGGCGGCAGGAGCAACGCGTTGACGAAGGGTTTCCAGGCTTCGAGGCCCAGGGTCAGGATGATGTCGTTCATGTCAGGGGCGGCGTGCGCCCGGATAATCCGGGCGGAGTGTAAGGACTCGGCGGCGGCACCCGACCCCCCACCTTGCAAGGAGCGTGAACATGAGTGTGCAGACCATCACCCTGGGCGGCGGCTGCTTCTGGTGCCTGGAGGCGGTTTTCGAGTTGGTCGACGGCGTCACGGCGGTCGAAAGCGGTTACTGCAACGGCGACGTGGTGCGGCCGACCTACGAACAGGTCTGCGGCGGCGACACCGGACACGCCGAGGTCGTGCGCGTGAGCTTCGACGACAGCCGCATCGGCCTGCGCGAGGTGCTGGAGATCTTCTTCCACATCCACGACGCGACCACGCTCAACCGGCAGGGAAACGACGTCGGCACCCAGTACCGCAGCGGCATCTATGTCGACAACCCCGCGCACGAGTCCGTGGCTCGCCAGGTGCTGGCCGAAGCCAATGCCGCGCTCGGCGGCCGCGCCGTCACCGAACTGGAGACGCTCGCCAACTACTCGCGCGCCGAGGACTACCACCAGCACTACTTTGCCAACCACCCCGGCCAGGGCTACTGCGCCTTCGTCGTCGCGCCCAAGGTCGAGAAGTTCAAGCGCACCTTCAAGTCCCGGGTCAAGGCCTGAGCGGGGCCGTGCAGGTCGGCATGGGCCCGCAGGCTGCACGAAGCCCAGGCCGCGACTGCCCGCGGGCTGGCTGACCGCACGCCGCGCCTAGAACGGCGCGAAGGCGCTGGCCGGCTCGAGATCGGGGAAGATCGAGTCCAGCCCGCGCCGCAGTTGCTGGCGGCGCTGTCGCTGCTCGGGCTGCACGCCGGCCAGGGCGGCGAAGACCGGGGCCCGCAGCAGCCACAAGTCCACGGGCTCTTCGGCCGCGCGCACCTGGTTGCACAGCCAGTCGACACCGCCGGTGCCGTCCAGCGCATGCAGGAACGTCATCTTCAGATCGACGAAGGCGCGCCGCGCCGCGAGGTGGGCGCTGCGGTCGCCCGGCAGACCGGCACCGGGCATGCCGGCGCCGGGACTGAAGTGCCGGGGGCTGATCTGTTCCATCGCCGCGGCGCTCAGAAAGCGCCGAACTGCGAGCGCGGAGCGCGCGTCGGGAAGTGGCGGTTGAGCAGCAGCAGTCGCTCCTCGGCTTCGACCTGGCTTTGGGCAACGGCGACGACGCGGTACAGGTCGGCGCGCACGTGCCACAGCTCGCGCAGCGAGCGGGCTTCCTGGACGCGCCAGCGCAGGCGCTTGGCGTCGGTGCTGGTGACGTCGGCCATGGCGGCCATGAACTCCCGGCGCACCACCGGCAAGCGGTTCGTCGGTGGCGCAGCGTCCTGGGGCGCCGGCGCCATCAGCCAGAACATCAGCCGCTGCCACGGCGTGCCGTCCGGCGACTGGCGCAGCGACGGCGGGGAGCACTCGAAGCGCAGGCTCGTACCGGCCAACAACGTCGAGCGCCGGCCCCAGCGGGTCAAAGTAGGCAGCGGTCTCATCATGCTGGAGTTATCGGACGCTCATTCGTGAACTTGAACCTTGATCTTGCCGCTACGACTGCACGCCGGTCGATGGAGAAGCGGCCGCTTGGACTGGCAGTTCAGGTCTACCGACACCGGGCCGGCCGCGCTCCCCCATCCCGGCTAGCACCGATGGCACACGGGCGCCGCTGCGGCTAGGCTGCCGTCATGAAGTGGATCAAGACCGGCGCGGCCTGGGTGCTCCTGCTGCTGGCGCTGGCGGTGCTGGCGCTGGCGGTGCTGTCACGGCTGTCGCTGCCCGTCACGCAGGGCGAGCTGGTGTTGGCTGGCGCCCAAGCGCCGATCCGCATCGAACGCGACGTGCACGGCATCCCGACCATCGCCGCGGCCAGCGCGCGCGACGCCTACTTTGGTCTGGGTGTGGTGCACGCGCAGGACCGGCTGTGGCAGCTGGAAACGCACCGCCGCATCGGCTCCGGCCGCATGGCCGAGGTGTTCGGCGAGCCGGCGTTGGAGACCGACCGTTTCCTGCGCGCGCTGGGCGTGCGGCGAGCGGCGGCGGCGCAGTGGAAAGCGCTGCCGGCGGCGTCGCGCGATGTCGTGCTGGCCTACACCGCAGGCATCAATGCCGTCATCGGCCAGGCGCTGCGGGTGCGGCCGCCGGAGTTCCTGATCCTGGGCGTGCAGCCCGAACCGTGGGACCCGGTGGACACGCTGGCCTGGGGCATCATGATGGCCTGGGACCTGGGCGGCAACTGGAGCACCGAGCTGCTGCGGCTGCGCCTGGCACTGCAGATGCCGGTCGAGCGCATCGACGCGCTGTTGCCGCCCTACCCGGGCGAGAAGCCCATCGCCAGCGCCGACTACGCGGCGCTGTTCCGCAGCTTGAAGCTCGACGCCGGCGACCGCGCCACCGCCTGGCAGTCGCTGCCCGAGGTCGCGCCGCCGTCGGGCGTCGAAGGCGTGGGTTCCAACAACTGGGTGCTGGCCGGCAGCCGCACGACCAGCGGCCGGCCGTTGCTGGCCAACGACCCGCACCTGAAGCTCAGCACGCCGGCGCTGTGGTATTTCGCGCGGCTGCAGGCGCCGGGCCTGAAGGTGGGCGGTGCCACCATGCCCGGTCTGCCGCTGGTGGTGCTGGGCCAGAACGCGGACATCGCGTGGGGCTTCACCAACACCGGGCCCGACGTGCAGGACCTCTACATCGAGCAGCTCGACCCGGGCGAGCCGGGCCAGTACCGCACGCCCGAAGGCTGGTTGCGCTTCGAGACCGCGGCCGAGATCATCAAGGTCAAGGGCAAGCCCGACGTGCCTTTTACCTTCCGCCGCACGCGCCACGGCCCGGTGATCTCCGACGCCGGCACCGTGCCCGACGTGATGGGGCCGCGCGACCGGCCGGCTTATGTGCTGGCGATGCGCTGGACGGCGCTGGACGCCGACAGCGATGCTGTGGGCACCGCGCTGGCGATGCAGTCGGCCACCAGCGTGCCGGCTTTCATTGCTGCCGCCAACACCTTCGTCGCGCCGATGCAGAACATGGTGGTGGCCGACCGCGCGGGCCGCATCGGCGTCGTCAGCCCCGGCCGCGTGCCCCTGCGCAAGCCGGCCAACGACCTGCACGGCCTGGTGCCCGCACCGGGCTGGGACGCGCGCTACGACTGGGACGGCTGGGTGCCGGCCGAGCAGACGCCGCGCGACATCGACCCTGCGCGCGGCTTCATCGCCACCGCCAACCAGCGCATCACGCCACCGGGCTATCCGTACCTGATCAGCAGCGACTGGGCGCTGCCGTACCGGCAGCGGCGCATCGAAGAGCTGATCCAGGCCAAGCCCAAGCTCGGCATCGACGACCTGGCGGCGATGCAGGCCGACGTCAAGTCGCTGGCCGTGGCGCCGCTGCTGCCGTGGCTGCACAAGGCGCAGGCGGCGCACCCGCTGGCGGCGCGCGCGCAGGCGTTGCTGGCCGACTTCGACGGCACGATGGCCGCCGACCGCGCCGCGCCGCTGATCTACTGGGCCTGGCAGCGCCAGCTGGCCCGGGGCGTGTTCATGGACGACACCGGCGAGGCGCTGTGGCAACGCAGCCTGGCCACGCGCAGCTTCCAGGATGCGCTGGAAAGGGTGCTGTCGCGCGACGACGCCAGCTGGTGCGACGACCGCGCCACGCCTGCGGCCGAGACCTGCGCCCAGCAGTCCGGCGCTGCGTTGACGCGCGCGCTGGCCGAACTGCAGTCGCGCCACGGTGCCGAGCCCGAGCGCTGGCGATGGGGCCAGGCGCACCAGGCGCGCTCGGAGCACCGGCCTTTCAGCCGCGTCAAGCTGCTGGCGCCATTGTTCGAATTGCGCGCGCCAGTGGGCGGCGACACCCACACGGTGAACGTCTCGCGCGTCGGCCTGCGGCCCGATGCCACCACCGGCGAGCTGTACCTGAACGAGCACGCCGCGAGCCTGCGTGCGCTGTACGACGTGGCCGACCCGGCGCAGTCACGCGTCATGCACTCCACGGGGCAGAGCGGCAACGTCTTCTCGCCGCTGTACCGCAGCTTCGTCGAGCCCTGGCGCGCGGTGCAGTACGTGCCGTTGTGGCCCGCCGGGCCGGCGGCGGAGGTGCTGGTGGTGAATCCGGGCGCACCGCGTTGAGCCGCGCGGCAACGGGGGGGGCGGGGGGGGGGGCGGCTCAGACGCCGGTGTGCTGCACCTTGCGCTGCGCCGTGTAGTGCCACCAGGGCCGCGCCGGCGCACCACGCATGAAGTCGGTGGCGGCCAGGAATGTGTCCAGCACGCAAGGGTCCTGGCGTTTGCCGGTGGTGCGGCACAGAGCCTGGTAGAGCTCGAAGGCGTCGCGTTGCGCCAGTTCTTGCGGGTGCAGCACGCCGAGCTGGCGCAGGTCGGCGGCAATCGACGGCCCGATGTTGGGCAACTGCTCGAGCTGCAGGCACTCGGCGGCCGTGGCCGCCTTGCGCGGCGGCGGCGCCTTCGGCGGCCGCTGCGCCGACGGGCTGCGTGGGGAGGGGTGTGCTGCTGTCATGGCTACATCAGCATCGTGTTGCGGATGAGGCCGACGGCGATGCCCTCGAGTTCGAAGTCCTGCGCGTCCAAGGGCACCATGATGGTCGGGAAGTCGGGGTTCTCGGGGATCAGCTCGATGCCCTTGCTGGTGCGGCGCAGGCGCTTGACGGTGACGTCGTCGCCCAGCCGTGCCACCACGATCTGGCCGTTCTTGGCTTCCTTGGCCTTCTGCACCGCCAGCAGGTCGCCGTCCAGGATGCCGGCGTCGCGCATGCTCATGCCGCGCACCTTGAGCAGGTAGTCGGGGCGGCGCGCCCACATCGAGGCTTCCATCAGGTAGCTCTGGTCGATGTGTTCGGTGGCCAGGATCGGGCTGCCGGCGGCGACGCGGCCGACCAGGGGCAAGGACAGCTGCGCCAGGCTGGGCAGCGGCAGCATGTACTGCTTGCCGAAGGGCTCGAGCCGGGCCTGGGCCAGCGCACGCAATGTGTCAGACTTCAAGCGGATGCCCCGCGACGTGCCGCCCACGAGTTCGATGACGCCCTTGCGCGCCAAAGCCTGCAGGTGCTCTTCGGCGGCGTTGGCCGACTTGAAGCCCAGTTCGGCGGCGATCTCGGCCCGCGTCGGTGGTGCGCCGGTGCGCTCGATGGCGCTTTGCACCAGCTCCAGGATCTGCTGCTGGCGCGGGGTGAGCTTCGGGCTTTCGTTCATGGTGAATCGACCTGTGACGGCGCCTGTGGGTTTATCCAGGCCTGTATTTTCATCCAGAAAGCACCTTCATGCCAAGTAGCAGGGCTCTCGTGGTGCTCATCGGCACCGGCGGCACCATCGCCGGGAAGGCGGCGCAGCCGCAGGACCACGTCGGCTACCGGGCCGGCGCTCTGACGGCTGCCGACCTGGTGGCGGCCGTGCCGGCGCTGCGCGGGCAGGCGCTGGAGAGCGAATCGCTGGCCCAGATCGACAGCTGCGACATGGACCACGCGACCTGGGTGCGCCTGGCGCAGTCCGTGCAGCGCCACCTGGCGCGGCCTGAGGTGGCTGGCGTGGTGATCACACACGGCACCGACACGCTGGAAGAGACCGCGTTCTTCCTGCACCACACGGTGCAGGCGAAGAAGCCCGTGGTGCTGGCGGCGGCGATGCGGCCGGCCACCGCGCCTTCACCCGACGGGCCGCAGAACCTGGTCGATGCGGTGACGCTGGCGCGTCTGCGCGGCGCGCGCGGTGTGCTGGCCGTGCTGGGCGGCACCGTGCACGCCGGCGCCGAGCTGCGCAAGGTGCACGGCTACCGCGTCGATGCCTTCAGCAGCGGCGACGCCGGCCCGCTGGCGCTGCTGCAGGACGGCGCCGTGAAGCGCTTCCGCGACTGGCCCGCGACGACGGCGACGCACGTCGCCGCGCTGGCCATCGACCCGAAGCACTGGCCGGTGGTCGAGATCGTGACCAGCCATGCCGGCGCCCGCGGTGCGACCGTTGACGCGCTGGTCAAGGCCGGCGCGCGCGGTCTGGTGCTGGCCGGCACCGGCAACGGCAGCGTGCATGCCGCGCTGCTGGTCGCGCTGCGCCGCGCAGCCGCCAAGGGCGTGGCGGTGCGCCGGGCGTCACGCTGCCTGCTCGGCGGCGTTGTGGGTTCTCCTGTTGATGCGCTGCCCAGTGCTGGTGACGCCACGCCCGCGCAAGCGCGCGTGCTGTTGATGCTGGAACTGCTGCAGCCGACCTGAGGCGATCGGCAGGCCCGCGACAGATCGCGATCCGGCCCTCGTGCAGCGATCGGGTCCTTCGCTGCGGGTGCGCGCTCAGACCACCGTCAGCGTGACGTCGATGTTGCCGCGCGTGGCGTTGCTGTACGGGCAGACCTCGTGTGCCGTGGCGACGAGCTTCTCGGCGGCAGCGCGGTCCATGCCCGGCACGCTGACGGCCATCGACACGGCGATGCCGAAGGCGCCTTCCTTGCCCGTCATCGGGCCGATCGACACGTCGGCCTTGACCGAGACCTCGGCCGGCAGCGCGATCTTCTGGCGCGCCGCGACGGCCTTCATGGCGCCGATGAAGCAGGCCGAGTAGCCGGACGCGAACAGCGCTTCGGGGTTGGCGCCGACGCCGCCCGGGCCGCCCAGTTCCTTGGGCGTGACCAGCGCGAGCTTGATCGCGCCGTCGCTGGACTCGGTGCTGCCGGTGCGGCCGCAGGTGGAAGTGGCGTGGGCGGTGTAGAGGGCTCTGTCGATGGCCATGGCGGGTTCTCCCTTTGCAAGAAGGGCAGGCGTGCAGGCCGTGCCGTGGTGGGTGCGCAGCCTTCAGGCCGCGCGCGGGAGGGAATCGTCGAGGTGGCGCTGCAACTGGCCGCGCAAGGCATGCAGCTGCGCGGTGAGCCCGCTCAGTTCCGACAGCTCGCAGCCGGTGGCGCCGGCCATGGTGGTCGGCACGCGGCGGGCCTGCGCCTTCAGCGCGCCGCCGGCGGGTGTGAGTTGCAGCAGCACGCGGCGCTCGTCGGCGCTGTCGCGCACGCGCTGGATCAACCCTGCCGCCTGCAGCCGTTTGAGCAGCGGCGTCAGGGTGCCCGAGTCCAGCGCCAGCCGCTCACCGAGTTGGCTGACGGCGAGGCCGTCGCTTTCCCACAGCACCAGCATCACCAGGTACTGCGGGTAGGTCAGCCCCAGCGGCTCGAGCAGCGGCCGGTACAGCTTGGTCATCGCCAGCGACGCGGCGTAGAGCGCGAAGCAGAGCTGGCGGTCCAGCGACAGCGCCTCGGGGGCGTGTGGCCGGGCACTGCGACGTCGGGCCGGGGGCAGGGGGCGCATCGCCCGCAATGTATTGCACAATTAAATTGTGTGCAATTAAATGACGATGGCAGGGGCCTCGCGTCGCGGCCAGCGGCCGAGGCAAGCGCGGCGCGGCGCTCTCAGGCGCCGGCCTGCATCGCCTCGAGCTCCGACTGCAGTTGCAGCCAGCGTTCCTCGAGCTGGCCGACCTCGGCCGCGATGTGGTTCAGGCGCCGTCCGGTCTCGGCGATCTCGGCGGCCGGGCGCTTGCCGGCGGCCAGTGCCTGCTCGAGCGCGCTGCGTTCGGCGGCGAGCTTCTCCATGCGGCCGTCGATCTGCTGCAGCTCCACGCGCAGCGGCCGCGTCAGGTTGGCCAGTTGCGAGCGCGACTGCGCCGCCTGCTTGCGGTCGTCGCGGCCGCCGCCTGGCGACTTGGGCGCCGGGGCACCCGGCTTCGCGCTGGACGACGGCTTCGGTGCCTCGACACGGTCGACCACCGGCGCCCTCGGTGGATCGGGAATCGGCTGCCCCTTGGCCGCGGCGCGGCTGACGTCGAGCAACCACTTCTGGTAGTCGTCCAGGTCGCCGTCGAAAGGCTGCACCTGGCCGCGCGCGACGAGCCAGAACTCGTCGCAGGTCTCGCGCAGCAAAGCACGGTCGTGGCTGACCAGCATCACCGTGCCTTCGAATTCGTTGAGCGCGATCGACAGCGCTTCGCGCGTCGTCAGGTCGAGGTGGTTGGTCGGCTCGTCCAGCAGCAGCAGGTTGGGGCGCTGCCACACCAGCATGGCCAGCACCAGGCGCGCCTTTTCGCCGCCCGAGAGCGTGCCCACGGCCTGCGTGACCATCTCGCCGACGAAGCGGAACGAACCGAGAAAGTCGCGCAGCTCCTGCTCGCGCGCCTGC
>JAYUPN010000402.1:0-16911 GCA_043760065.1 Rubrivivax sp. | reverse complement strand
CGCCGCCGGCCGCGGGCAAGGCGGTGACGCCCGGCGCCGGCGCGCCGCGCATCAGCGTCATCGGCGCCGGCAACTACGCCGGCGCGGTGCTGATCCCGGCCTTCAAGGCCGCCGGCGCGCGGCTGGCGCGCATCGCGTCGGCCGGCGGCGCCAGCAGCGTGCACCTGGGGCGCAAGTTCGGCTTTGCCGAAGCCACCACCGACACCGCGGCGCTGCTCGCCGACGCCGGCGCCGACGCCATCGTCGTCAGCACGCGCCACGACACCCACGCCGACTACGTGCTGCGCGCGCTGGCCGCCGGCAAGCACGTCTTCGTCGAGAAGCCGCTGGCACTGAAACAGGACGACCTGGCGCGCATCGAAGCCGCCACGGCCGCCGCGCCGGGCCGCCTGCTGATGGTCGGCTTCAACCGCCGCTTCGCGCCGCAGGTGGTGAAGATGCAGCAACTGCTGCGCAGCGCGCCGGGGCCGAAGACGCTCTTGATGACGGTCAACGCCGGCGCCATCCCGGCGCAGCACTGGACGCAGGACCCGGCCGTCGGCGGCGGCCGCCTGGTCGGCGAGGGCTGCCACTTCGTCGACCTGCTGCGGCACCTGGTTGGCGCGCCGATCGAGTCGTTCCAGGTCGCGCCGATGCAGGCGGCCACGCCCGACAGCGCCAGCGTCACGCTGCGTTTTGCCGACGGCTCGCTGGGCACGCTGCTGTACCTGGCCAACGGCAGCAAGGCCTTCGCCAAGGAAAGGCTGGAGGTCTTCGCCGCCGGCCGCGTGCTGCAGCTGGACAACTTCCGCCGTCTCACCGGTTTCGGCTGGCCGGGTTTTGCCAACATGAACCTGTGGCGCCAGGACAAGGGACAGGCCGCGTGCGCGGCCGCTTTCGTCGGCGCCATTCAATCGGGTGCAGCGTCACCCATTCCGCTGGCCGAGCTGCTCGAAGTGGGCCGCGTCAGCATCCAGATCGAGGAGGCATTGCGATGAGCACTGCGACGAGCACTGCGCACTCACCCTTGGTGGACGTCATCGCCGGCGCCCGCCCCAACTTCATGAAGATCGCGCCGATCCTGCGCGCCATTCAAGAGCGACAGGCCGCCGGCAGCCGCCTGCGCTACCGCCTGGTGCACACCGGGCAGCACTACGACGCCAAGATGTCGGGCGACTTCTTCACCCAGCTCGGCATCCCCGAGCCCGACGTCAACCTCGAAGTCGGCTCGGGCACGCAGGCCGAGCAGACGGCGTCGATCATGATCCGCTACGAGAAGCTGCTGCTCGACGCACGCAGCGACCTGTGCCTGGTGGTCGGCGACGTCACGTCGACGATGGCCTGTGCCATCGCGGCGCAGAAGCTGCGCGTGCCGGTGGCGCACGTCGAGGCCGGCATCCGCTCGGGCGACTGGACGATGCCGGAGGAGATCAACCGCCTCGTCACCGACTCGATCACGAACTGGTTCTTCACGACGAGCGAGGTCGCCAACGGCAACCTGCGCACGGCCGGCATTCCCGACGACCGCATCTTCTTCGTCGGCAACACGATGATCGACACCCTGCTGGCCAACCTGGAGCGGCTGCGCCCGCCGGCCTTCTGGGCCGAGCAGCGGCTGCAGGAAGGCCAGTACTTCGTGATGACGCTGCACCGGCCGGCCAATGTCGACGACCCGGCGGCGTTCTCGCGCCTGCTCGACGCCGTGTGCTCCAGCGTGCAGGGGCTGCCGGTGGTGTTTCCGGTGCACCCGCGCACGGCCAAGACGCTGCAGGGCCTGTCCCGCACCTTTCCAGGGCTGCTGGCGGTGGACCCGCAGCCGTACCTCGAATTCAACTACCTGGTGCGCCATGCCCGGGGCGTCATCACCGACTCCGGCGGCGTCACCGAAGAAACCACCGTGATGGGCGTGCCGTGCATGACGCTGCGCGACAGCACCGAGCGCCCCGAGACCGTGACGGTGGGCACCAACGAACTGATCGGCACCGACCCCGCCGCGCTGCCGCCGGCGCTGCAGCGGCTGTTTGCCGGCCAGTGGAAGAAGGGCGCCATCCCCGAGCTGTGGGACGGCCGGACCGGGCCGCGCATTGCAGCCGCGCTGGAGACCCTGCTGTCAACCTGATGGCCCTGCTGCGCGCCTCGGTCGGCGCCCGGCCTGCCGCGCTCGATCAAGTAGCATTTGGGATCGGCCCGCTCACGACGATGGCCACGGCCCGCGCCGCGATTCACCGCTTCCTGCTACACCGCTTCTTGCTACACCGCTTCTAGCTACACCGCTTCTAGCTACACCGCTTCTTGCTACACCGCCTGCTGCCCCACCCCCCGATGACCGAGCCGCGCCCGTCCCGATCCCGCCTTCCCCCGCTGTGCCGACATCTGGCCGCGCTCGGGCTGGCGCTCGGGCTGGCCAGCGCCGCCGCGCAGACCACCGACGGCGGCACCTTCGTGACGCCGGCAGGGGCCAGCCCGCCCGCGCGGCCCGCGGCCGGCAGCGCAGGACCTGCAGCGACCGAGCCGCGGGCCATCCGCAACGGCGCCGCGCCTGCGGCCGTCGCCCGGCCCGACGATCGGCCGCGTGGCGCTGCCGGCGGTTCCGCGCCCGGCGTCGGCACCGGCGAGGCGACGCCGGGTCCGGCGCCCCAGCCGGTGCCGAGCGAGTTCCAGCGCTACGTCGAAGGCTCCACCGGCCGTCTGCTGCCGGTGTTCGGCGCGCGCTTCTTCGCCGAAGCTGGCAACACCTTTGCGCCGGTCGACAACGTGCCGGTCGGCGCCGACTACGTCGTCGCGCCGGGCGACGAACTCGTCATCCGGGCCTGGGGCTCGATCGACGTCGACTTCCGCACCACCGTCGACCGCAACGGGCTCGTCAACCTGCCCAAGGTCGGCAGCATCACGGTGGCCGGCATCAAGGCCTCGGCACTCGAGGCGCACATGCGGGCCCAGATCGGCCGCCTGTACACCAACTTCAACCTCAACGTCACGCTCGGGCAGTTGCGCGGCGTGAAGGTCTTCGTCGTCGGGCCCGCGGTCAAGCCCGGCGTCTACACGCTGGCCAGCCAGGCCACGCTGCTGTCGGCCGTGGTGGCTGCGGGCGGGCCATCGGCCAATGGCTCGATGCGCCGCATCAGCCTGCGGCGCGACGGCAAGCTCGCCAGCGAGCTCGATGTCTACGACTTCCTGGTCCAGGGCGACAAGTCGCGCGACCTGCAGCTGGCCGCCGGCGACGTGGTGGTGTTCCATCCCGCCGGCGCGCGCGTGGCCCTCAGCGGCAGCATCGACGGCGCCGCCATCTACGAACTCAAGCAGCCGCAGGAGTCGGTGCAGGCGCTGCTGGCCTACGCCGGCGGCACCTCGGTGCTCGCCAACCGCAGCCGCGTCAACCTGGAACGCATCGACCCCGAGCAGGCGCGCGCCAAACGCTTCGTCGAGGAATTCCGGCTCGACGCGCAGGGCCTGGCCAAGCCGCTGCGCGACGGCGACGTGCTGACGCTGCTGGCGATCTCGCCCGAGTTCTCCAACGCCGTCACGCTGCGCGGCCACGTCGCGCAGCCGCTGCGGTCGCCGTGGCGGCCGGGCATGCGCATCCGCGACTTGATCCCCGACCGCGAGGCGCTGATCTCGCCCGACTTTTACCGCCGCAAGAACATGCTGGTGCAGATCATCGAGACCGACCCGGCGCAGAAGGCCACCGGCGCCAGGCTGTCGCCGACCGGCCTCTTCGACGAACTGAACTGGGACTATGCCCTCATCGAACGCCTGAACCCGGTCGACCTGAGCACGCGGCTGATTCCCTTCAACCTGGGCCGCGCCGTGCTGCTGGGCGACCCGGACCACGACCTCGAACTGATGGCCGGCGACGTCGTCACGGTCTACAGCCAGAAAGACCTGCGCGTGCCGGTGGCACGGCAGACACGGCTCGTCTCGCTGGAAGGCGAGGTCGGTGCACCGGGCCTGTACCAGTTGCAGGCCGGCGAGACGCTGCGCAGCCTGATCGCACGCGCCGGGGGCTTTACGCCGCAGGCCTACCTGTACGGGCTGGAGTTCAGCCGCGAAGAAACGCGCCAGCGCCAGCGCGAGAACATCGTCACCGCCACCGCACGCCTGGAGGCCCTGGCGGCGACGCAGAGCGCACGCAACGCCGCCAACCGGCGCGACGAGGCGTCGGCTTCGGCAGACGCCGCAGTCAGCGCCGCCGCCACGCAGGCGCAGATCACGCGGCTGTCGCGCGTGCAGCCCAATGGCCGCATCGCACTCGAACTCGAACCCGCCGCGAGCACGCTGGATGCGCTGCCCAACCTGCCGCTGGACCACGGCGACCGCATCAGCGTGCCGGCGCGCCCGGGCTTCGTCACCGTTGCCGGCGCGGTGGTCAACAACAACGCCTTCCTGTGGAAACCCGGCCGCACGGCGGGCGACTACGTGAAGCTGGCCGGGCTGGACGAAGGCGCCGAGGTCTCCAACATGTTCATCCTGCGCGCCGACGGCACCGTCAGCCACGCCTCGGACGCGCGCGGCCTGTTCTCGGTCGGCAACAGCCTGCAGTCGCAGCCGCTGTACCCGGGTGACGCGGTGGTGGTGCCCAACCAGCTCGACTTCGAGACCTGGGGCCGGGCGCTGGTGCGCAACCTGAAGGACTGGTCGCAGATCTTTGCGCAGTTCGGGTTGGGCATTGCGGCGGTCAGGACGCTGGGCAATTGATGACCGGCCCTGTCATGAGCCAGGACCTGGCCACGCCGCCGCCGGCGGCTGCCGACGACGAGGAACAAGCGCCCATCCGCTTGACCGACCTGCTGACCTGGCTCGGCCAGGGCAAGCGCACGATCGCTGCGGCGACGGCGCTGGCCTGCGCCGGATCGCTGACCGTGGCACTGCTGCTGCCGTCCTGGTACACCGCACGCACGAGCCTGCTGCCGCCCGGCTCGCAGCAGCCGGGTGGATCGGCGGCGGCGCTGGCCGCGCTGGGCTCGCTGGGCGGGCTGGCCGGTGGCCTGGGCGGCAAGACGCCGGACGAGTTGTACGTGGCGCTGCTCAAGAGCGACAGCGTGGTCCGCGTGCTCGACGAGCGGTTCAAGCTGCAGGCCCGCTACGAGGCCAAGAACTACGAAGGGCTGCGCCGCACGCTGCCCAACTTCATCCGCGTCTCGTCCGACAAGAAGGCCGGGGTCATCAACGTCGAGGTCGACGACAAGGACCCGGCCTTTGCCGCCGAACTGGCCAATGCGCACCTGGGCGAAGTGACGCGGGTGCTGAGCCGGCTGGCCGTCAGCGAAGCGCAGCAGCGGCGGGTCTTCTTCGAGCGCCAGCTCAAGGAGACCAAAGAGAACCTGATCAAGGCCGAAACGGACCTGCGGCGCGTGCAGGAGACGTCGGGCGTCATTGCGCTGGACAAACAGGCCGAAGCGCTGATCAGCGGCGTGGCGCAGGTGCGCGCGCTGATCGCCGAGCGCGAGGTGCAGCTGCGGGTGCTGCGCTCCGGCGCCACCGCGCAGAACCCGGACGTCATGCGGCTGACCACCGAACTGCAGGCGCTGCGCTCGGAGATGGCGCGCATGGAGTCCGCCCGCGGCGATGCCGGCGCCGGCGCGCTCAACACGCCGGTGGGGCGGATCCCCGAGGTCGCCGTCGACTATGTGCGCGCCCGCCGCGAAGTGAAGCTGCAGGAGACGCTGCTGGAGTCGATGGTGCGCCAGTTCGAACTGGCCAAACTCGACGAGGCCAAGGAAGGCCCGCTGCTGCAGCAGATCGACAAGGCCCTGCCGCCCGACTACAAGTCCAGGCCCTCGCGCGCGGCGATCGTGCTCGTCAGCACGGTGATGGCCCTGCTGGTGACTGCGGTCGGCGTGATCGTGCGGCGTGCAGCGCTGGCCGCGCGCGCCGAGGGCGGCAGCACCGACCGGGCGGCGCGCGCCTGGGCCGCGGTCAAACAGGCGTGGCGCTTGCGCAGCAGCTGAGTGGGCCTTGGCGGCCGAGCGGCGCCGGGTTTTGGTAGCATTGTTCAAGTTCTGACAAAAAAGTCGGAGCACCGCCACAGCGCTCGGCGCGCGGTGCCAACCAAGCGCGCAACGACTTTTCACCCGCCCCTTCATGCCCAGCCGCCAAGCCCGGATCCAGGAAGACACCTACTTTCGCGTCATGCGCCTGCTGCAGGAGAACCCCGACCTGACGCAGCGCGACCTGGCTGAAAGACTCGGCGTCAGCGTGGGCGGTCTCAACTACTGCCTGAAGGCGCTGATGGAGAAGGGCTGGGTGAAGATGCAGAACTTCAGCCAGAGCAAGAACAAGTTCGGCTACGTCTACCTGCTGACGCCCGAAGGGCTTGCCAGCAAAGCGGCGCTGACGAGCCGGTTCCTGAAAAGGAAGATGGCCGAGTACGAGGCCCTGAAGGCCGAGATCGAAGCCCTGCGCCTGGAGACCGAACCGCAGGTCCGCGGGCCGCACCCCGAGGCTGCCGCGCAGCCGCAAGCTGCGGGCGCCGACGCTGCGCCAGCGCAGGCCACATTCGCCCAGCATGAGTGACCCACGCCGGCCGGGCGCATCGCGCGGCCGAGCCGGCGGTCACTTGCAAGACAGGTTGATTGCATCGTGAGCACACACAAGAACATCTACGTCACGCAGCCCTTCATGCCGCCGCTGAAGGAGTTCATGCCCTACCTGGAGGAGATCTGGGCCAACAAGGTGTTGACCAATGGCGGCCCCTTCCACCAGCAGCTCGAAGAGGCGCTGTGCGAACACCTGGGCGTCAAGCACGTCTGCCTGTTCTCCAACGGCACGCTGGCCCTGATCACGGCGCTGCAGTCGCTGCGCATCACCGGCGAGGTGCTGACCACGCCCTACTCCTTCGTCGCCACCGCACACTCGCTGCTGTGGCACGGCAACAAGCCGGTGTTCGTGGACGTCGACGCGGCCACGCTCAACATGGACCCGGCCCGCATCGAGGCCGCCATCACCCCGCAGACGACGGCCATCATGCCCGTGCACTGCTATGGCAACCCCTGCGATGTCGATGCCATCCAGGCCATCGCCGACCGCTACAACCTGCGCGTCATCTACGACGCGGCGCATGCCTTCGGCGTGCAGTGCGACTGCGGCAGCGTGCTCAACCACGGCGACCTGTCGGTGCTGAGCTTCCACGCCACCAAGGTCTTCAACACCTTCGAGGGCGGCGCCATCGTCTGCCACGACGCCAAGACCAAGCAGCGCATCGACCGGCTCAAGAACTTCGGCTTCGTCGACGAAGTGACGGTCGTCGCCCCGGGCATCAACGCCAAGATGAGCGAGATCAACGCGGCCTTCGGACTGCTGCAGCTCAAGCACCTGCCGGGCATCATGAGCCGCCGCGCCGAGATCGATGCCGTGTACCGCAGCCAGCTGGCCGAGGTGCCGGGCATCCACTGCGTGGCCTCTGCTGGACAGAAGGTCTCCAACCACGCCTATTTCCCGATCCTGGTCGGCCCCCAGTACCCGCTCACGCGCGATGCGCTGTACCAGAAGCTCAAGGACCACGGCATCCACGCGCGCCGCTACTTCTACCCGCTGATCTCGGACTTCCCGATGTACCGCGGCCTGGCCTCGGCTGCGCGCAGCGGTCTGCCGGTGGCCGCTGCGGCGTCGGACCGGGTGCTGTGCCTGCCGATCTATCCGGCGCTGCAGCCGGGCGAGCAGCAGCGTGTGATCGACGTCATCCGCAAGCTCTGACATGCAACGCAAGAACCCCGGCCGCCGGCCCAGCGGTTGCGCGACGGCCGTGCGAGATTGAGATGGCATTGCTCGATGCGCAGGCCCTGCACGCCATCGGCTTCGCCGCGGTGGGCCGCAACGTCAAGGTCTCCGATCGTGCGTCGTTTTACGGCGCGTCCAGGATCACGCTCGGCGACGAGGTGCGCATCGACGACTTCTGCGTGCTCTCCGCGGGCGCCGGCGGCATCGAGATCGGACAGCACGTGCACGTTGCCGTCTATTCATCGCTGATCGGCGCCGGCAAGATCACGCTCGGCGACTTCTGCAACGTCTCGTCCCGCGTCTCGATCTACTCCAGCAGCGACGACTACTCGGGCGCGACGATGAGCAACCCGACCGTCGCCGACGAGTTCAAGCGCGTGCACCACGCCGACGTGGGGGTCGGCAGGCACGTCATCATCGGCTGCGGCAGCGTGATCCTGCCCGGCGTCACGCTCGGCGAGGGCGTGGCCATCGGTGCGCTCAGCCTGGTCAAGGAGAGCTGCGCACCGTTCGGCATCTACGCCGGCAACCCGGCCCGCCGCCTGCGCGAACGCGAGCGCGGACTGCTCGAGCTGGAGCAGCGCTTCCTGGCGTCCAGGCCAGGCCCCTGAGCAGCGCATGTCCCTGAAGTCCAACGTCGCTGCCAACTACGCCAGCCAGATCTACACCACGCTGATCGGCATCGTGCTGGTACCCCTGTATGTGCAGACGATGGGCGCCGAGGCCTACGGGCTGGTCGGCTTCTTCGCCATGCTGCAGGCCTGGTTCAACCTGCTGGACCTGGGCCTGACGCCGACCATCGCGCGCGAGTCCGCCCGCTTCCACGGCGGCGCCATGTCGGCGCTGACGTACCGGCGCCTGTACCGTTCGCTGGCACTCATCTTCGGCGCCGTCGCACTGGCCGGTGGCGCCGCGCTGCTGTCGATGGCGGATGCGGTGGCCCAGCATTGGCTCAAGGCGACGAGCCTGCCGGCCGCCGACGTGTCGGCAGCGATCCGCATCATGGCGGTCTGCGTCGCCCTGCGCTGGATGGGCGGCCTCTACCGCGGCGTCGTGTCGGGCGCGGAGCGGCTGGTGTGGCTGAGCGCTTTCACCGCTTTCATCGCCACGCTGCGGTTCGTTGGCGTGCTGGCAAGCATGTGGCAGTGGGGGTTCACGCCAGAGGTGTTCTTCTGGCATCAACTCGCGGTGGCGGCGTTCGAGTTCGTCGTGCTGCTCGTCATGTGCCATCGGCTCTTGCCCGACATCCGGCCCGCCTCAGAACCCCTCGGCTGGTCCTTCAGGCCGGTGCAGCCGCTGCTGCGGTTCTCCCTCACGATCGCCTTCACTTCTTCGGTCTGGGTCCTGGTGACCCAGACCGACAAGCTCATCTTGTCTGGCATCCTGCCGCTCGCAGAATATGGCTACTTCACGCTGGCCGTGCTTGTGGCCGGGGGCATCACGATCATCTCCGTCCCCATCAGCACGGCCATCATGCCGCGCATGGCGCGCCTGCATGCCGAAGGCAAGTTCGAAGAACTGAGACGCCTGTACAACCAAGCTGCCCAACTGGTGAGCGTCACCGCAGGCTCTGCTGCCGTGACCGTTGTCTTTTGCACCGAGGCGCTACTGTTTGCCTGGAGTGGCAACCACGAGATGAGCACAGCAACGTCGCCCGTCTTGCGCCTGTATGCCGTTGGCAACGGGCTGCTCGCTCTGGGAGCGTTCCCTTTCTACCTTCAGTATGCGCGAGGGAACCTCCGCTACCACTTCATAGGCAACATGATCCTGGTGACGCTGTTGGTACCGATGATCATCGCCGCCGCGACGCTGGCCGGCAGTGTGGGCGCAGGCTGGGCATGGGCGGGCGTCAATACCGCCTATCTGCTGCTTTGGGTTGGCTACGTCCATGCTCGGCTCGAACCTGGGCTTCACGGGCAGTGGCTCGTCGACAACCTCGTGAAGATCGTTCTTCCCACCGTGGTCGTCGCCTCCGTCATCAGCTGGCTCCCGTACGACGAGTTGAATCGTTGGTCGGCTCTCTGGCACTCGCTGACAATGGCTCTCGGCGCAGCGATTGCAGCAACCCTGGCCGCCCCGATCGGAAGGTCACTGGTGCTTCAGCGCCTCAGCGGTTGGCAACGCAACCGCCGTGCTTGAGCTGAGTACCGGCCCACCCCTTCCACTCGCCCGAACCATGACCTCGGTGATCTCGTCGCCCCCCTCAGCTCCAGCGGTACGCGCCAAGCAGCCGGCTGAATCCGTGCCCGGCCCGGTGCTCGTGGTGCTGGTGTTCCAGAACCTGTTCAACGCTTACTCCCCATACCTCACTACCGCGATCAACATCTTGGTGGCCATAGCCGTCTTGGTGCGCCACGGGGGCAGGCTGCGCAGACCCGAGCCGGTCGTCATCACCACAGCCTACTTCGTGCTTGCATGGTTGCTGCTCGTGGCGGCGTACAGAGGCAGTGCAGACTTGCAGGTGCTCTTGAAGTACTTTCGCGTCGCGCTGGCGGTGACCGTCTTTGTCCTCATATTCGCCGCCGGCCGAATCTCCGCATCGGTCGTCACGAAGGCCGTCAACTTCTCGCTTGCCTTTCATGTCCTGCTGATCTTGGCGCAAATCGCAGTGCCTGAGCTGAGCAGGTTGAGCGCCCCCATCTTCGGTTTCGAACGCGAAATCTCCATCCTTGAAGAGTACGCCATGAGGAAGCTGGGCGCGTCATCAAGCTATGACACGGCTTCGCTGCTGTCGGTGACCGCACTGTTGTTCTTCCAGATGCAATATGCAAAAGGCAAGGGCACTCGATTCTTGTTCCTCACCGCGGCGGCCTTTATCGCGACCTTGATGTCGTCCCGGGCGGGGATCGCGCTGTCGCTGTTGATCGTTGGTGTCATCTGCCTGAAGGCGCTTCGAGGGGTCGACTTGAAGCGCCGGGTGCTGGCGATCACGGGTGCGGTCCTCCTGGCTGCCTTTGCCGGACTGCTGATCCTGCCGCTGGTCCTGCATACGCTGGGAGTCTCGGAGTTGGGACCGGACGATGCAGGCTTGATCTTCGCTGCTACCGACTACGGAACCACCGGCACGTGGGACGCACTGACAGACGAGCATCTCCAGCCGCTGGATCAACCACTGGTCGGCCTGATCTTCGGATACGCGATTGATCCCAACAGCATCGGCCGATTCACTGACATCGGCTATGTCAAGCTCGTCTACCACGTGGGGATCGTTGGCACGGCGGCCGTGCTTCTGGCGCATGGGTACGTGCTGGTCGCCACGCGCAAGTTCTTGCGCCAGGCCGCAGGCGACGGGGATCGCGAGTTGATCTGTCGACTCCTCTTCTGGTTGGTCGCGATTTCCATCATCTTCAACTACAAGAGTCTTGAGTTGCACAGCCGCGGCATCGGCGACTTCATCTACATGCTGTTCTTGTTCCTGGCGCATCGCGCGCCACCCTTGCGGCGACGCGTGCAGTCTCAGACCGGGTGCACGCCATGATTCCCAAGGTCAGCGTCTGCATGATCGCTTACCAGCACGAGGCCTACATCCGGCAAGCGATCGAGAGCATCCTGGCGCAGGACGTCGACTTCGCGATCGAGCTCGTGATCGGCGACGATTGCAGCAAGGACGGCACCGCCGCGATCTGCGAGGAGTACGCAGCCCGCGATCCCCGCGTCAGGCTGCTGCCGCGCGAGCGCAACCTGGGCGTGATGCCCAACTTCTCGCGCACCTTGCAGGCCTGCACCGGCGAGTACATCGCGGTCTGCGAGGGCGACGACTACTGGACCGACGCGCTGAAGCTGCGCAAGCAGGTGGGCTTTCTGGACCAGCACCCGGATCACGCGGGCGCGGCGCACCAGTCGCTGGTGGTCGTCGATGGCAAGGTGGTGCGGCGGTTCAAGGACCATGTGCGTCCGACCCTGAGCACCGACGACCTGCTCGCCGGCCGCATCTTTCACACCGCATCGGTGATCTTCAGGCGACCGGTGCTGGCGCTGTTCTGCAGCGCCCCGCTGGTGCTGTCGTGCGACCGCCTGCTGAATCTGTGCATCTCGCTGCTGGGCAAGATCGCCTATTCCGAGGAGGCCATGTGTGCCTACAGGCTGCACGGCGCGGGCATGTCGTCGAACGCAACCGTCGAGCAGATGAAGCTGGACCTCAACAGCATCGCTTACCTGCGCCGGATCAGTCCGACCTTCCCGAGCCTGCGCTACCAGTCGTACGTCTACGCGACGATCGGCTTGTGCGGGGCCGCCAGATGGCATCAGAAGTTCCACTACCTCGGCCTGTCGTTACTGCTGTCCTTCGCCGACTTCCCGAGGAATCTCGTCTTCATCGGCGACCGACTGTCCAAACTGATCAGGACCCGCCTTCAAACCCGGTGACCGTACGCGTGGCGGTCTCGAACCTTCACCCGCCACGACCGTCCCGTCCATGCACCGCGCTGCCGCAACGAATCATTGGTATTGAAATGACATGAAATTAGGTTACGTCTGCACGAACTACAACAATTCCGAGTTCACGATCCTGGCCGTCGACAGCCTGATGCGAAATGTCGGCCATGAAATCGAGATCGTCGTGGTGGATAACGCTTCGCGCAGAGACGAGGTTCTCAAATTGCGTCCACTGGTGGAGAAATATGCAACCATCCAGGTGATCGAGAGTGCGGTCAATGCAGGCTACTTTCGCGGCCTCAACCAGGGCTTGGCGGCGCTCCGTCAGAGACGTCCCGACATCGATTGGGTAATTGCAGGAAATAACGATCTGGAGTTTCCAGAGGACTTCTGCAGCACGGTCGAGCGCTGCAAGGGCTCCCTCGAAGTCCATTCCGTCACTTCACCTGACATCGTGACGCTCGACGGTGAGCATCAGAACCCTCACGTCATTTCCACCATCAGCACGGTGCGCGAGATCTTCTACGATCTCTATTACTCGAATTACTATCTCGGACTGCTGATCTACAAATCGGCCAAGATGTTTCCACGGCTGTCGAAACGATCGGATGAGGAGCAATGGCAGATTCCGCGTTCCATTTATCAAGGCCATGGTTCGTGTTATCTGCTCGGACCCAGATTCTTCAAACAGTTCCAGGAACTCTGGGCGCCGACTTTCATGATGTCGGAAGAGTACTTTCTCAGCAAACAACTGAAAGACGTCGGGGAGCAGGTATATTACGACCCTCGAATTCGAGTGACACACCACTGGCACGGGTCCCTCGACAACATTCCCAGCCGGCGGCGTTGGGAAATGGCACGTGATGCCCACCGAGAGTACCGAAAGTACGTGAAGGTCTTCAGCCGCGGCTGAAGCCTCGCGGAGCCACCCCATTCACCTCGATCCGAACTGCCCTGTTTCATGAGCGCCCACCAAGTCTGTACCCAGTGCGTGATGGACACGACCGACACCAAGATCGTCTTCGACGACAAGGGTGTCTGCGACCACTGCACGTCGTTCTACACGCACACGCTGCCCAACTGGCACACCGGCGAGTCGGGCCTGCGCGAACTGCAGGCCGAGGTCGATCAGATCAAGGCCGCGGGCAAGGGGCGCGACTTCGACTGCATCATCGGCATGAGCGGCGGCATCGACAGCTCCTACCTGACCTACATCGCCAAGGAGCAACTCGGCCTGCGGCCGCTGGTCTTCCACGTCGACGCCGGCTGGAACTCGCAGGTCGCCGTCAACAACATCGAGAAGCTCGTCGACGGCCTCGGCCTGGACCTCAACACCGAGGTCATCGACTGGGAGGAGATGAAGGACCTGCAGCTGGCCTTCTTCAAGTCCGGCGTGCCGCACATCGACTCGCCGCAGGACAACGCCTTCTTCGCCACGATGTACAAGTTCGCGGTGCAGTACGACGTGAAGACGATCCTCACCGGCGCCAACCTGTCCACCGAGTGCGTGCGCAATCCGGTGGAGTGGATGTACTACCAGTCCGACTCGACGCAGCTGCGCGACATCCACCGCCGCTTCGGCCAGCGGCCGCTCGTCAACTACCCCTTCACCTCGATCCTCTGGCACAAGGTGTACCTGCCCTACGTCAAGAAGATCAAGGTGCTGCGGCCGCTGAACCACGTGCCCTACATCAAGAAGGACGCGGTCAAGCTGCTGACCGAGCGCTTCGGCTGGCAGCCGTACCCGCAGAAGCACTTCGAGTCGCGCTTCACGCGCTTCTACGAGGGCTACTGGCTGCCGAAGAAGTTCGGCTACGACACGCGCAAGGTGCAGTTTTCCAGCCTCATCCTCACCGGCCAGATGACGCGCGATGAGGCGCTGGCCAAGCTGCAGGACCTGCCCTACGACGAGGCCACCATCCAGCAGGACTTCGAATACGTGGCCACCAAGCTCGGTATCACGGTGGCCGAACTGCAGGGCTACCTGGACGCGCCCAACAAGAGCTACCGCGACTACCGCTCGCAGGCCTGGATCTACGACCTCGGCGCCAAAGTGATGAAGGCGCTGCACCTCGAGGTGGGGGGCAAGCGTTGATCACCCTCGTCGACTACGGCCTGGGCAACATCCAGGCCTTTGCCGAGATCTACAAGCGCCTGAACCTGCCGGTGACCATCGCGCAGCAGGCCGAGCAGCTGCAGCAGGCGAGCAAGATCATCCTGCCCGGCGTCGGCGCGTTCGACTGGGCGATGGAGCGGCTCCAGGCCTCGGGCATGCGCGACATGCTCGACCGCCGCGTGCTGCAAGACCGCGTGCCGGTGCTCGGCGTGTGCGTGGGCATGCAGATGATGGCGCGCAGCAGCGAGGAGGGCCAGCGGCCCGGCCTCGCCTGGATCCCGGCCGTGGTGCGCCGCATGGACGACGCGCACTTCACGCAGAAGACCCACCTGCCGCACATGGGCTGGAACGATGTCGAGCCGAGCAGCCGTGAGTGCCTGTTCAAGGGCATGGAGGCGGCGCGCTTCTACTTCCTGCATTCGTACCACTTCGTCGCCGAGCGCGACGCCGACGTGCTGGCCGGCACCGACTACAACGGCGCCTTCACGTCCGCCACCCGTGCCGGCCACGTCTTCGGCACGCAGTTCCACCCCGAGAAGAGCCATCAGTGGGGCATCCAGCTGCTGAAGAACTTCGCGGAGCTGTAGACCATGCTGCGACCCCGGATCGTTCCCTGCCTGCTCGTGCACAAGGGCGGCCTCGTCAAGACGGTGAAGTTCGGCAGCCCCAAGTACGTGGGCGACCCCATCAACGCGGTGCGCATCTTCAACGAGAAGGAAGTCGACGAGCTCTTCGTGGCCGACATCGACGCCTCGGTGCAGGGCCGCGAGCCCGACTACCAGTTGATCCGCAACCTGGCGGCCGAGTGCCGCATGCCGCTGAGCTATGCCGGCGGCGTGCGCACGGCCGAACACGTCGAGCGCATCATCAGCCTGGGCGTCGAGAAGGTCGCCCTGGGCAGCGCGGCGGCAAATTCGCCCGGCCTCGTCACCGAAGCCGCGCGGCGCGTCGGCAGCCAGAGTGTGGTCGTCGTGCTTGACGTCAAGAAGACCGGTCTGCTGCGCCGCTACGAGGTCTGCACCCACAACGGCACGCGGCCGACCGGGCTGCACCCGGTGGCGGCCGCGCAGCAGGCGCAGGCCGCGGGCGCCGGCGAGATCGTGCTCAACAGCATCGACCACGACGGCGACATGAAAGGCTACGACGTCGATCTGGCGGCGCAGGTGCGCGACGCCGTGAGCCTGCCGCTGACGGTGCTCGGCGGCGCCGGGTCGCTGGACGACGTGGAGGACCTCATCCGGCGCCACGGCACCATCGGCGCCGCGGCCGGGAGCCTCTTCGTCTTCAAGGGCAAGTACCGCGCCGTGCTCATCAACTACCCCAGCCGCGCCGAGAAGGACGCCCTGTGCGCCCGGGCGCTCGGGGCGCGCGCGCGTTGAACCGCTGGGATCGCGCCGGTCTGTACTGGCACACGCTGCGGCACCTGCGGCCGGTGCAGTTCTACGGCCGCCTGTGGTTCCGCCTGCACCGCCCGCGCGCCGACCCCGCGCCGGCGCCACCCCTGCGCGCCGCCACGGCCGCCTGGGCGGCCCCGGCGCGCCGCGAGCCGAGCCTTGCCGGCCCGCGCGACTTCATCCACCTCGGCCAGCCCGGCCGGCTGGACGAGGTGCACTGGGACGGGCCCGAGCGCGAGAAACTGTGGCGCTACAACCAGCACTACTTCGACGACCTCAACGCCAGCGGTGCGCCGGCGCGGCTGGCCTGGCACCAGGCGCTGCTGGCCGACTGGGTGCAGCACAACCCTCCGGGGCCAGGCAATGCCTGGGAGCCTTACACGACATCGCTGCGCATCGTGAACTGGATCAAGTGGTCCTTGGGCGGCCACACGCTGTCTGATGCGTGCCTGCACAGCCTGGCGGTGCAGGTGCGCTGGCTGCGACAGCGGCTCGAACACCACCTGCTGGGCAACCACCTGTTTGCCAACGCCAAGGCGCTGGTCTTCGCGGGCTTGCGCTTCGACGGGCCCGAGGCCGAAGGCTGGCTGCAGCAGGGCCTGCAGATCCTGCGGCGCGAGGTAAAGGAGCAAGTGCTGCCCGACGGTGGCCACTTCGAGCGCAGCACCCTGTACCACGCGCTGGCGCTGGAAGACATGCTC
This sequence comes from Rubrivivax sp., assembly GCA_043760065.1. GTDB lineage: Bacteria > Pseudomonadota > Gammaproteobacteria > Burkholderiales > Burkholderiaceae_C > Rubrivivax. Next base: position 631 of record JAYUPN010000402.1, on the reverse strand, counting down.
GACCTGTGCAACCTGATGCGCTGCCAGGCGCAGGCACTGTCGCCGGCACAGCGCGGGCTGGCAGCGCAGTGGCGCGACGCCGCGGCCCGCATGCAGCAGTGGCTGCAGGCGATGCGGCACCCCGACGGCGAGATCGGCTTCTTCAACGATGCCGCGCTGGGCGTGGCACCGTCGTGCGCCGAACTGGACGGTTACGCCCGCCGCCTGGACCTGCCTGCGCTGCCGGCGCCGGCCAGCCGATGGCTGCAGGACAGCGGCTACGCCCGGCTGCAGAACCGGCACGCGGTGGCGCTGCTGGACATGGCGCCGGTCGGGCCCGACTACCTGCCCGGCCACGCCCACGCCGACACGCTGAGCTTCGAGCTCTCGTTGCACGGCCAGCGCTTGCTGGTGAACTCGGGCACCTCGTGCTACGGCGCCAGCGCGGAGCGGCTGCGACAACGCGGCACGGCAGCACACAACACCGTGGTCGTCGACGGCCAGGACTCGTCACAGGTGTGGAGCGGCTTCCGCGTCGCACGCCGCGCGCGGCCGTTGTCGGCCCAGGTCACGCTGGGCGCCGACGATCAACAGGCCGCCTGCGCGCACGACGGCTACTGCCGGCTGCCCGGCGCGCCGGTGCATCACCGGC
>JAYUPN010000401.1:0-16913 GCA_043760065.1 Rubrivivax sp. | reverse complement strand
GCCATGCTGCTGATACCGGCCATCGACCTCAAGGACGGCAAGTGCGTCCGCCTGCAACAAGGCGACATGCAGGCCTCCACCACCTTCGGCGAAGACCCGGCCGCCATGGCGCGGCGCTGGCTGGACGCCGGTGCGCGCCGCCTGCACCTGGTCGACCTCAACGGCGCCTTCGCCGGCCGGCCCATCAACGAGGCGGCGATCAAGGCCATCCTGCGCGAGGTCGGCGAGGAGATCCCGGTGCAGCTGGGCGGCGGCATCCGCGACCTCGACACCATCGAGCGTTACCTCGACGACGGCCTGAGCTTCGTCATCATCGGCACCGCGGCGGTCAAGAGCCCGGGCTTCCTGAAAGACGCCTGCAGCGCTTTCGGCGGCCACATCATCGTCGGCCTGGACGCCAAGGACGGCAAGGTGGCCACCGACGGCTGGAGCAAACTCACCGGCCACGAGGTCATCGACCTGGCCAAGAAGTTCGAGGACTACGGCGTCGAGGGCGTCATCTACACCGACATCGGCCGCGACGGCATGCTCACCGGCATCAACATCGACGCCACCGTGAAGCTGGCGCAGGCGCTGAGCATTCCCGTCATCGCCTCGGGCGGGCTGTCCGGGATGCAGGACATCGAGCGCCTGTGCGCCGTCGAGTCCGACGGCGTGGAGGGCGTGATCTGCGGTCGCTCGATCTACAACGGCGACCTGGACTTCGCTGCCGCACAGGCGCGCGCCGACAAACTGGGCCGCGGCGGCTGAGGGCGCACGCGACCGTCTGCCGGCTTCAGCCTTGCATGCGTTTGCGCGCGACCCACGCAATGGCCGCCAAGCCAAGGAGCATCGTGCCGTAGGTGCCCGGCTCGGGCACGGGTGCGGCGGCCAGGAAGCCGCGGATCTCGCCGCCGGGGTACGTCGCGTCGTGGAGGTTCACGTACGCCTTGCCGGCCTGGGTGCCGGCCAGCAGCGTCGCAAAGGGCGTTGTCGACAGCGTGAAGGTGTTGTTGTAGAAGCCGGTCTGTACGGCCGGGAGCCCGGCGAATCCCAGCGCGACTCCGACGTTGCCGGCGCCTGCCACCGCGGTGCAGCAGTGGATGTGACCGGCCGATGCCACCGTGGTCAGACTCGAAAAGACCACCTGAACGGCGACCGTGAGAGCGACATCGTCGAAGGTCACCACCGACGCACCGAATGCGGGTGTGACCACCGGCGGACTTTCAGCCGCACCCGTCAGGTTGGCAGAGAACACATAGGTGATGGCATGCGCCGGCGCGGCGAAAGCCAAGGCGGCCGAGACGGCGGCCAGGGCTGACACGGTCCTCAGATTCATGGTCTCGACTCCGGTTGGGCGCCCGGGTTGGGCTATTCCTTGGTAGCGTACGAATGGTGCGCCTTAGCGCTTCCCGGCAACAGCTCCCACCCCCTGATCGAGGGGGTGGCTCGGAGCACGCGGATAATCAGGCGGATGCTGGCCAAACGCATCATCCCCTGCCTGGACGTCACCGGCGGCCGAGTCGTCAAGGGCGTCAACTTCGTCGAACTGCGTGACGCCGGCGACCCGGTGGAGATCGCCGCGCGCTACAACGAGCAGGGCGCCGACGAACTGACCTTCCTGGACATCACCGCCACCAGCGACGGCCGCGATCTCATCCTGCACATCGTCGAGGCCGTGGCTTCGCAGGTCTTCATCCCGCTCACGGTGGGCGGCGGCGTGCGCACGGTGGCCGACGTGCGGCGGCTGCTCAACGCGGGCGCCGACAAGGTCAGCTTCAACTCGGCGGCGGTGGCCGACCCGCAGGTGATCCGCGACGCGTCGGACAAGTACGGCGCGCAGTGCATCGTGGTCGCCATCGACGCCAAGCGCCGCAGCGGCGACGACCTGGCGGCAAAGGGCCCGGGCTGGGACGTCTACACCCACGGCGGGCGCAAGAACACACACCTCGACGCCGTGGCCTGGGCCAGCCGGATGGCCGAACACGGCGCCGGCGAGATCCTGCTCACCAGCATGGACCGCGACGGCACCAGGATCGGTTTCGACCTGGCGCTGACACGCGCCGTCAGCGACGCCGTGCCGGTGCCGGTGATCGCCAGCGGCGGCGTCGGCGCGCTCGAGCACCTGGCGGAAGGCATCCGCGAGGGCGGCGCCGACGCGGTGCTGGCCGCCAGCATCTTCCACTACGGCGAATTCACGGTCGGCCAGGCCAAGGCCCTGATGGCCCGGCTGGGCATCCCGGTGCGCCTTTGAACGGCCGAAATGAAACCCCCAAGCTCACTTCGTTCGCTGCCCCCCGAGGGGGCGTTCAGTACCTTCGGAACGGCCGGGCGGTACTGAGTGAAAGCCAAGCCGCAGGCCCACGGCCGCGACCCCAAGTCGACGCGCCCGGTCATCAAGCCCGCCACCCAGCACACCGGCGAGGTGCGGCTGATCGGCGGCCTGTGGAAGCGCAGCAAGCTGCCGGTGCCCGACCGGCCCGGGCTGCGACCCACGCCGGATCGCGTGCGGGAGACGCTGTTCAACTGGCTGGGCCAGGACCTCAGCGGCTGGCGTGTGCTGGATGCCTTCGCCGGCACCGGCGCACTGGGCTTCGAAGCCGCGTCGCGCGGTGCCAGCGAGGTGCTGCTGATCGAGCAGGATGCGGTGCTGGTGTCGGGACTGCTGGCCGTCAAGCAGCGGCTGGCGGCCACGGCCGTGACGGCGTTGCGCGCCGACGCGCAGTCCTGGATGCTGCGCGCCGCGCCCGATCGATTCGAGCTCGTGCTGCTGGATCCGCCGTTCGACGGCGGCAAGGCGCCGGCGGCGGCGGTGGCCGGCGCGCGGCTGGTGGTGCCGGCGGGCTTTCTGTACGTCGAGTCCGGGCAGCCGCTGGATCAACCCCCACCGGGATGCGTGTTGCATCGCAGCCTCAAGGCCGGCGCGGTGCACGCGCAGCTGTGGCAACGCGAGGGTTGAGCGCGGCTACACTGCCCGCGCCCGAGGCCCACCGCGAGGGCCCGACTGGAGGACCGCCGTGACACTGAAAGCACCGCTGACCGCCGTCTATCCCGGCACCTTCGACCCCATGACGCTGGGTCACGAAGACCTGATGCGCCGCGCCTCGCGGCTGTTCGACCGCCTGATCCTGGCCGTGGCCGCGGGCCACCACAAGCGCACCATGTTCACCATCGCCGAGCGGCTGGAGCTGGCCGCCGAGATCGCGTCCCCCTACAAGAACGTCGAGGTCATGGCCTTCCGCGGTCTGCTCAGCGACTTCGTCGGCGGCATCGGCGGCAAGGTGGTGGTGCGCGGACTGCGTGCCGTCAGCGACTTCGAGTACGAGTTCCAGATGGCCGGCATGAACCGCCAGCTGATGCCCGAGGTGGAGACGGTGTTCATGACGCCGTCGGACCAGTACCAGTTCGTCAGCGGCACCTTCGTGCGCGAGATTGCCACCTTGGGCGGTGATGTCTCCAAGTTCGTGGCACCCTCGGTGCTGCGGCGCCTGCGCGACCGCGTGACGCAAGCGGAAGGCTGAGCACCATGGCACTTTGGATCACGGACGAGTGCATCAACTGCGATGTCTGTGAACCCGAGTGCCCGAACCAGGCCATCTTCATGGGGCCGGAGATCTACGAGATCGACCCGCACAAGTGCACCGAGTGCGTCGGCCACTTCGACGAGCCACAGTGCGTGCAGGTCTGCCCGGTGAGTTGCATCCCGATCAATCCGGCCCACGCCGAGACGCGGGACCAGTTGCTTGCCAAGTACCAGGCGCTTCAAGCCGGTGCTTGCCTGTCCCCGGTGCCTTTGCCCTTGAAGTGACCGGCGCTGCCGCCAGCCGCGAGCCGCGGATGCCGGCAGGGGCGAACAAGGCCAGCGACTCGCGCTGCTGCCGCTCGCGGGCCAGTTGCGCGGCCAGCGCCTGTTCGCGGCGCACCATCGACTGCGCCTGCTCCACGTCGGCCGCGGGACGGCCCTGGGCGACTTCGATGGGCCGGCCCTGTTCGCAAGGGCTGTCGGCATAGCTGCGACCATCGGGGCCGCATCGCCAGACGGTCTGCGCCTGGCTGGCGCCGGACAGCAGCGCCAGCAGCGCCAGGACGGTCGAGAGGACGAAAGGGCGCTGCTTCATGAAGATGCTCCTGGCTCGGGGTCATCGGGTGGCGCCTTGCGCGGCGGCTTCGGGCGCGGCGGTTGCGCGTGCACGGTGGCCAGCGCCTTGTCCATGGCGCCAGCCAGCATCTCGTCGACGGCCTTGAGCGACTGCTCGCTGGCCTTGGCGATGGCGTCGCGGTGTTCGGCCGAGGGCTTCTTCAGCACGTAGTTCACGACTTCGGCCTTCACGCCCGGGTGGCCGATGCCCAGCCGCAGGCGCCAGAAGTCCTGCGTGCCGAGCATGGCGTGGATGTCCTTCAGGCCGTTATGACCGGCGGCGCTGCCGCCGAACTTGAGCTTGGCCTGGCCGGGCTGCAGGTCGAGTTCGTCGTGCACGACGAGGATCTGCGCCGGCTCGATCTTGAAGAAGCGCGCCAGCGTGGCCACCGACACGCCGGAGCGGTTCATGAAGGTCATCGGCTGCAGCAGCCACACGGGCCCCTGCGGCCGGTTCACGCGCGCCGCCAGCGCCTGGTAGCTGCGCTCGGGCACCAGCCGCGCGCCCCACTGCGACGCCAGCGCGTCGATCCACCAGAACCCGGCGTTGTGGCGGGTGGCTTCGTATTCGGCGCCCGGGTTGCCCAGGCCGACAAAGAGTCGAATCATGGAGTTCATTATGGAAGGCGCGGCCATGAAAAAGCCCCACCGCAGTGGGGCCTGTCGATGGGGGGGAACGCGCCGAAGGCGCACCCCCCATGCGGGCGATGCCCGGCTTACTTGGCGTTCTGCTTCTCGCTCTTCTTGGCCTTGGGTTCCTTGCCCTTGGCCACGACCGGTGCAGCGACCACGACTTCCTCGACCTCTTCCTTCGGCGTCGTGACGGCCACGATCACCGGGTTCTGCGTGCCGTGCTTGACGGCCTTGATGCCCTCGGGCAACTGCAGATCGCTGGCGTGCAGGCTCTGGTTCTTGGTCAGCTGGCTCAGGTCGATGGTCACGAACTCGGGCAGCTCGGCGGCCAGGCACTCGATCTCCAGATCGGTGCGGATGTGGCTCACCATGCACTTGTCGGTCTTGACCGCCGGCGAGTTCTCTTCGCCGCTGAAGTGCAGCGGCACCTTCTTGCGCACGCGGGTCGTCTCGTCGACGCGCTGGAAGTCGATGTGCAGCACCATCGGCTTGTAGGCGTGCATCTGGAAGTCGCGCAGCAGCACCTTCTGCACCTTGCCGCCGAGTTCCATCTCGAGCAGCGACGAGTGGAAGGCTTCCTTCTTCAGCGCGAAGAACAGGGCGTTGTGATCGAGTTCGATCATGGCGGGCGTGCCGGCACCGTAGACGATGCCCGGCACCTTGGCGGCGTTGCGCAGGCGGCGGCTCGCTCCGGTCCCCTGCAGCGTACGCTCGTAGGCTGTGAATTTCATGGTTGACTCCGATAAGGATGTGGGGCCCGCGACCAGGCACCCGGGTGAACCGGACCGCACGACGCACGGCCCGGGTGAAGCGGGATCAGAAGTTGTTGTTCTGCTCCGCGAACAGGGACGTCACCGACTCGCCGTCACTGATGCGGCGGATGGTCTCGGCGAACAGGAAGGCCACCGACAGCTGGCGGATCTTGGAGCAGGCCTTGGCCGCGTCGGACAGCGGGATCGTGTTGGTGATGATGACTTCGTCGATGTGCGAGTTCTTGATGCGATCGACCGCCGGGCCCGAGAACACGGGATGCGTGCAGTAGGCGTAGACGCTGTTGGCGCCGCGCTCCTTGAGCACCTCGGCCGCCTTCACCAGCGTGCCGGCGGTGTCGATCATGTCGTCCATGATCACGCAGTTGCGGCCTTCGATCTCGCCGATGACGTGCATCACTTCCGAGACGTTGGCTGCTGCCCGGCGCTTGTCGATGATCGCCAGGTCGCAGCCCAGCTGCTTGGCCAGCGCACGCGCACGCACCACGCCGCCGACGTCGGGCGAGATGACGACCAGGTTGGGGTAACTCTTGCTCTTGAGGTCGGACAGCAGCACCGGGCTGGCGTAGATGTTGTCGACCGGGATGTCGAAGAAGCCCTGGATCTGGTCGGCGTGCAGGTCCATCGTCAGCAGCCGCTCGACACCCACGGTCTCGAGCATGTTGGCCACCACCTTGGCGCTGATCGGCACGCGCATGCTGCGCGGCCGGCGGTCCTGGCGGGCGTAGCCGAAGTAGGGGATGACGGCGGTGATGCGCCGCGCGCTGGCGCGCTTCAAGGCATCGACCATGAACGCCAGTTCCATCAGGTACTCGTTGGTCGGCGCGCAGGTGGGCTGGACGACGAAGACGTCGCGGGCGCGCACGTTCTGCTGGATCTCGACCGTGACTTCGCCGTCGGAGAAGCGGCCCACGTCGGCAGCCCCCAATTCAACACCCAGGTGGTCGGCGATCTCCTGCGCCAGCACCGGGTTGGCGTTGCCGGTGAACAGCACGGTGTTGAACAGCACGGTGGACTCTCCGCGGGGCGCCCCGTGCGGCGGGCTTTGCACGCCTGCCCCGGGACGGGTGATGAGGGGCCGGGTGGCCAGAGCTGAAGAATTTGGCAGGGGAGGAAGGACTCGAACCCTCGCATGTCGGAATCAAAATCCGATGCCTTGACCAACTTGGCGACTCCCCTACACAGGAGGCGGTTCGTCACCGCCACCCACAACCTGTCTCAGCCGGAGGCCCAACCCGCCAGGGGATGTTCATCCAGACTGCGGCACATCCGACCCACCCACCCCGGCGGGAGTTGTTCCGCCGGAAATGTCGCCACGGGTGCGTGGGTTGTGCCTTCTCTTTCGGCGACCGTGGCGAACACCGCGCTGCCAGAGCCCGTCATGCGGCTGTTGCCGTAACGGGCCTCCAGCCAGCGGGCGGCTTGCGCCACTTCAGGGCACCGGTCTTCGGCGGCGGGCTGCAGGTCGTTCTTGCCGAAATCTGCGTCCCACCCCAAAGGCCAACCGGTAAAACCTGTGCCGTCGAAAGAGCCCGTGACTATAACAGTTCCGGTGTCGCGGGCCAGGCAAGGGTGCTCGAAAATGTCGCGCGTGGCGATCGCCTGCGGTGGTTTCACCACGGCGTAGCGGCACGGCGGCACGCGCATCGGCGTGATCTGCTCGCCGATGCCCTGCACGAACGCGTTGTGTCCGGCGACGAAAAAGGGCACGTCGGCGCCGAGTTGCAGCCCCAGTTCGGACAGCCTGCGGCGCGGCCAGTCCAGGCCCCACAGGCGGTTCAACGCCAGCAACACGGTGGCTGCATCCGAGCTGCCGCCGCCCATGCCGGCACCCGAGGGCACCTGCTTGTCGACATGGATGTCGGCGCCCAGCGGGCAGCCGCTGGCCTGCTGCAGCACGCGCGCCGCACGCAGGCACAGGTCATCGGCCGGCAGCGCCGGGCCGAGGTCGTGGCGGGCCAGCACCCCGTCGTCACGCCGCTCGAGATGCAACCGGTCGGCCCAGTCGATGAGCACAAACACCGACTGCAGCAAGTGGTAGCCGTCGCCACGCCGGCCCACCACATGCAGGAAGCGGTTGAGCTTGGCCGGGGCCGGCAGGTCGTACAGGGCGCGCAGGCTCATGTCGGCGGCATTCTGGGCCGTGGCATCGGGCAGCACGCGACTGGCGGCGCGGACAGCAGGAGCCGGGCAGCAGAGCCGGCGCTCACGGTGCGTCGCGGTCGAGCCTGACGCGCAATTGCACCACGGGCGGTGCGTCGCGGCGGGCGCTGATCCAGCCTTCGGCCAGCCGCTGCGTCTGCACCTGCCAGCCGAGTTGGGTGAAGCCATCGGGCTGCAGCTGGTGCGGCGCGTTTGGCCACGGGCGGCCGGCCAGCCAGTCGGGCAAGGCGGCCAGCGGCACCGCTTCGCCCAGCGCCTGGCGCGACAACGCTTCCAGGCTGCCGAATCGCTGTTCGCCTTCGGGCGTGGTGAGCAGCACCAGGCCGGGCTGCCAGCGGGCGGCGACGAGTTGGGTGCCCAGCGGCGACATCAGGCGCAGTTCGCCTTGGGAACCGCTGCCGCGCAGCTCGAAGGCCGCGTTCAGGCTCTGCGCCGCGCGCTCGGGTGCTTCGTCCACGCGCAGGCTCAGGCGACCGGCGGTCCAGGTGCCGCCGCCATCGGCCACGGGTGGCGTGGCGCAACCGGCCGCGCCGGCCAGGCAGGCGGCGGCGAGCAGGCTGCGGATCACAGGTCGACGCGCAGGCGCGCCAGCGTCTCGCGCAGCACCTCGTTGGCGGCGTCGCGGCCCTTGCTCTCGCGCCAGATGCGGCGCGCCTCGTCGCGTTGGCCCAGCGACCACAGCACCTCGCCCAGGTGGGCGCCGATCTCGGTGTCGGGCCGCGCGCCGTAGGCCTTGCGCAGCAAGGCCGCGGCTTCTTCGCGGTTGCCCAGCCGGTACTCGATCCAGCCCAGGCTGTCGGTGATGAAGGGGTCGCCGGGCGCGAGCTCGAGCGCGCGCTGCACAAGCTGCCGCGCTTCGGGCAGCCGCAGCTTGCGATCGGCCAGCGAATAGCCCAGCGCGTTGTGCGCGTGGGCGTTGTCGGGCTTGATCTCGATGACGCGGCGCAGCAGCCGCTCCATGTCGTCGAGCTGGTTGAGCTTCTCGGCCACCATCGCCTGCTCGTACAGCAGGTCGGCGTCGTCGCTGAAGCGCTTGGCGCCGCCGGCGAGCACCTCGTAGGCGTCCTTCCAGCGCTTGCCTTCGCGCAACACCGAGGCTTCGGCCATGACCTTGGCGCGCGCATCCTCGGGCCGCCGCTCGGGCACGTTGCGGATCAGCTCGCGCGCCGGGCCGAGACGGCCCTGGCGGACCAGGATCGAGGCCCGGCGCGACTGCACCTCGAGCGCCCGCTGCGGGTCTTCGATCTTTGCCAGCCAGCCCTCGGCGGCCTTGAAGTCGCCGCGCTGTTCGGCCGCCTGCGCCAGCATCAACCAGGCCTGGATCAGGCCCTGGTCCGCTCGCGTGCTGTCGTCGTCTTCGGACCCGGGAATGGCGGGCGCGCCAGCGGTGTCGCTGGGTGCGGGCGGTGCGGCGGCGGCCTGCCGCTGCACGAGCTCGATGTAGCGTTCGAGCGCCTTCTCGCCGGCCGGCCCGTGTTTGAGCTCAAGCTGCAGGGCGCCCAGCGTCAGGAACGGTGGCGCCACGTCAGGCTGCGCGCGGGTGGCGGTCTCCAGCTGCATCACGGCGTCGCCGTAGCGCTGGCTGGACATCAACTGCCGCGCATAGGCCAGCCGCAGCGCCGGCTCGGCCTTGTCCTGCTGCAGGTAGGCCTGCACCAGGCGCTCGGACTGCGGGCGCTCGCGCATCAGCTCCAGCGCCAGCAGCGGCGCGCCGATGGCGACCGGCTCAAGTGCAAAGGCCTCCTGGGCCAGCGCCAGCGCGCGGTCGGGCTCCTTGGCTTCGAGCCAGGCGCGGCCGAGCGCCACGCGCGCCGGGATGCGCGTGGCCGGCGCGTCGCGGTAGGGCTTGAGCACGTCCTCCATCACGTCGGCGACCAGGCGCGGGTCGTTGGCGCGCTGCAAGAAGCGCGGCATCGCCGACACCAGCGAGCCGCGCTCGCTGGCCGGGGTCTGCTCAAGCAGCGAGCGCAGCGGCTCGCTGACCTGGTCGGCGCGGTTCAGCGCCAGCAGGATCTGCAGCTGCAGCCGCAGCGCGTCGAGCGACTCGGGCCGCGCCAGTCGCCAGGCGCGCGAGGCCGCCAGGGCCCGCTCGCCGGCGCGTGCCTGCAGCGCGATGTCGACCGTGCGGCGGAACAGGCCTTCGTCGCGGGTGCGGCGGGCGGCGTCGAGCAGCCAGTCGTAGGCCGTTGCGGCGTCGCCCTGGGTGAGTGCCAGCTCACCGATCAGCAGTTGGTAGAACAGCCGGTCGTCCATCGCCGAGTTGGGCGCGGGTGGTTCGGCAGCGGTCGCGGCGGCGGCGGGATTGGGCTGGAGGTCGGGAGCCTGCGTCCATGCCACCCCGTGCAAGCCCAGCAGCGCAGCCAGCAGGGCGGCGCGTTCGAGGTGCCGGTGGCGGCGGTCAGGCATGCAGGCTCCCAAAGACACAAAATCATTCTCACATAATGGGTCGATGCCCGAACTCCCTGAGGTTGAAGTCACCCGGCGCGGCATTGCGGCGCCGTTGCTGGGGGCCCGGGTCGAGTCGGCGCGCCTGGGCAAGCCGCTGCGCTGGCCGCTGGGCCGGCCGGCGGCAGAACTGGCGGGCACGCAGCTCGGCGAGGCCGACCGCCGCGGCAAGTACATCTGGCTGCCGCTGGCCCGCTGCGGCCAGGACGAAGGCGGCCTGCTGCTGCACCTGGGCATGTCGGGATCGCTGGCGCTGCTGGCTGCGGCGCCACCGGCCGGGCCCCACGACCACTTCGACCTCGTCACCGACCGCGGCACGCTGCGCCTGAACGACCCGCGCCGCTTTGGTGCCGTGGTCTGGTCGCCTTCGCTGCAAGCGCCGCCGGCGTCGGCGCTGCTGGCGCGGCTGGGCGCCGAGCCCTTCGATCCGGCGCTCACGCCGGCCACCTTCCATGCGGCGCTGCAGCGGCGGCGGGCGCCGATCAAGGCCGTGCTGCTGGCCGGCGACGTCGTCGTCGGCGCCGGCAACATCTACGCCTGCGAAGCGCTGCACCAGGCCGGCATCCACCCGTCGCTGCGCGCCGACCGCATCAGCCGGCCGCGGGCGCTGCGGCTGCTGGCGGCGCTGCGCAGCACGCTCGCGCGCGCGCTGGAGCTGGGCGGATCGACGCTGCGGGACTTCACCGACGTGCACGGCGCCAGCGGCTCTTACCAGGCGCAGGCCGGCGTCTATGGCCGCGCCGGGCTGCCGTGCCCGCAGTGCCAGGCGGCGGTGCGGCGCGTCGTGCAGGCGCAGCGTTCGACCTACTTCTGCGCGCATTGTCAGCGGCGGTAACGCGGCGCCGGGCCGTGATTTCCGGCGGAGTCGGCGTTGTTGCCCTGCGCTAGCATGAGGATTGCCGGTCCGTCGCCCGCGCACGCCCCCACTGGACCGTCCTGACCAGCCCCACCCGCCGCCCGCCACCCATGCACAGCAGCATTGCCGACAGCCTGGACGCGCTGGCCACCTGGCGCGCAGAACTGGACCGCCATGTCGTGCAGTTGGGCCGCTCGCTGGCCGAGCAGGATGCGATGGACGGCGCCGACCACGCCTTGCTGTCCGGCCTGCGTGACCGCCTGTCGTCAGAGAAGCTGGTGCTGGCCTTCGTGGCCGAGTTCTCGCGCGGCAAGTCCGAACTGATCAACGCGATCTTCTTCGCCGACGCCGGCCGCCGCGTGCTGCCGGCGACGCCGGGCCGCACCACGATGTGCCCGGTGGAGCTGCGCTACGAGCCCGAACTGCCCACCCGGCTGTCGCTGCTGCCGGTGGAGACGCGGCTGCTCGGGCTGTCGCTGGCCGAACTGCGCCCGCGCGACGAGCCCTGGCACCACGTGCCGCTGGACCCCCGCAACGCGCAGACCCTGGTGCAGGCGCTCGGCGCCGTCACGCGCACGCAGCGGGTGCCGAAGGACCGCGCGCGGGCGCTGGGCTTCTGGGACGACGAACACCCCGACGACAACCCGCCGCTGGACGCCGACAGCAACGTCGAGGTCCCGGCCTGGCGCCACGCCATCATCAACTACCCGCACCCGCTGCTCAAGCGCGGCCTGGTCGTCATCGACACGCCGGGGCTCAACGCCATCGGCGCCGAGCCCGAGCTGACGCTGGGCCTGCTGCCGTCGGCGCACGCGGTGGTCTTCGTGCTCGGCGCCGACACCGGCGTCACGCGCTCGGACCTCAGCATCTGGCGCGACCACCTGGGGCAGGCGACGCTGGAGCGCTTCGTCGTGCTCAACAAGATCGACGCCCTGATGGACCCGCTGGTGCCCGACAGCGAAGTCAGGGCGCAGATCGAGCAGCAGCGGATCAACACCGCGCACACGCTGGGCGTGCCGCTGGAGCGCGTGTTTCCGCTCTCGGCGCGGGCCGCGCTGGCGGCGCGCGTCGATCTCGACCCCAAGGGGCTGCTCGCCAGCCGCCTGCCGCCGCTGGAAGATGCGCTGGTGGCGCAACTGCTGCCGCGGCGGCAGGAACTGCTGGTGCAGTCCGCGGTGGCGGTGGTGGAGCAGTTGCGCCAGTCCGCCGGCCGCCGGCTGGGCGACCGGCGCCGCCAGCAGTCCGAGCAGCTGCTGGAACTGCGCGGCCTGCGCGGCAAGAGCAGCGCCAAGACGCGGCTGATGATCGAGCGCGTCGACGCCGAGATCGCCGACTTCGAACGCTGCACCGCCAAGCTCGCGGCGCTGCGGGCGGTGCAGGCGCGCATCCTCAAGTCGGTGCTGGCGCTGCTGTCGTCCGAGTCGCTGCGCGCAGAACTGGGCGCCATGCAGTCGGCGATGAGTTCGCGGCCCTTCAACCTGGGCGGGCGGTCGGCCTTCGACACGCTGATGAAGCGCGTGCGCGGGGCTCTTTCCAAGGCGCGTTCGCAGGCCGAGGAGATGCGCCAGATGCTGGAAGGCAGCTTCCGCCAGCTCAACACCGAGTTCGGATTCGCCTTCGCGCTCAATCCGATGCCCGACCTCGCGCCCTACGCCGAAGAGCTGGACCGCATCGACCACAACTACAGCCGTTTCCTGGGCCTGGGCCAGGCGCTGCGCATGGCCGCACCCGGTTTTGCCGAGCAGTTCCGCCGCATGCTGCTGAGCAAGCTGCGGGTGGTGTTCGAGAACGCGGCCGGCGAGATCGAACTGTGGAGCAAGTCGGCGCAGGGACAGGTCGACATGCAGCTGCGCGAACGCCGGCGCGGTTACGTGCGCCGGCGCGAAGCGCTGCAGCGCGTGCAGCTGGCCGCCGGCGAGCTCGAACAGCGCATCGCCGAGGTGCAGGCGCAGGACGAGCACCTGGCCGAGATGCTGTCGCGCCTGAACGCCGTGGCCGACGACGCCGTGGCCAGCGCCCGCCGCCTGGGGCAGCAGCCGAACGTGCCGCGGCTGTCGCTGCACGCAAGCGCTGCCGAGCAGGACGCGGCCTGAGCTGGCCCGCGACCGGCACTGCGCGCGCCCCGGCCTTGAAGCCATCGAGCCTGGCCTCGCGCGTGATGCGCTGGCAGCGCCAGCACGGCCGCCACGGCCTGCCGTGGCAAGGCAACCGCGACCCGTACCGCGTCTGGCTGTCCGAGGTCATGCTGCAGCAGACGCAGGTGGCCACCGTGCTGGGCTACTACGAGCGTTTCCTGCAGCGCTTTCCCAGCGTCGCCGAGCTGGCCGCGGCGCCGCTGGACGACGTGCTGGCGCTGTGGAGCGGGCTGGGCTACTACAGCCGGGCGCGCAACCTGCACCGCTGCGCGCAGGCCGTGGCCGGCCTGCACGGCGGCGTCTTTCCTTCGCACAGCCAGGTGCTCGAACAGCTGCCTGGCATCGGGCGCTCGACGGCGGCGGCGATCGCGGCTTTCTGTTTCGGCGAGCGCGTGGCGATCCTGGACGGCAACGTCAAGCGCGTGCTCGCTCGCGCGCTGGGCTTCGAGGGCGACCTCTCGCTGGCGCGCGAACACACCCGGCTGTGGCAGCAGGCGCAGGCGCTGCTGCCCGCGCGCGGCATCGAGACCTACACCCAGGGCCTGATGGACCTGGGCGCGACGGTGTGCACCATTCGCCGTCCGGCCTGCGAACGCTGCCCGCTGGCGGCCGACTGCGTCGCGCGCGCCAGCGGCGAGCCGCAACGCTACCCGGTGAAGACGCGGCGCCTGCAGCGCAGCCGGCGTGAAAACGCGCTGCTGATGCTCGTGCACCGGCAGCGCATCTGGCTCGTGCAGCGGCCCGAGCGCGGCGTCTGGGGCGGCTTGTGGACGCTGCCGGAGTTCGCATCGGTCGGTGCGCTCGAAGCGGCGAGCGCCGACTGGCCCGGCCACGGCGAGTGGCTGCCCACCGTGCAGCATGCGCTGACCCACTTCGACTGGACGCTGCACCCGTTGCGCTGGCAGTGGGGCCGCGCTTCGGCGCCGGCGCACGACGTGTTGTCTGCGGGGCGCTGGGCGACGGTGGACGAAGCCCTGGCGCTGGGCCTGCCGGCGCCGGTGCGCCGCTTGCTGCTGGCGGGGTGACCTACCCGAACACGACCTTCTTGTCGCGCAGGTAACCGTCGACCAGGCTGAGCCGGATCACCGGGTCTTCCAGCTCCAGCAGCTTCTGCCTGGCCGGCAACGGGATCGGCAGCAACTCGCACCAGCGGTTGGCCACCCAGCCGGCGTCGTCCAGCCGGTAGGGCTGGGCGAAAGGTTCGGCGTCGCGCTCGTGCAGCTTGCGGATGGCCTCGGCCAGCGCCGACACGGTCTGCAGCATCGCCGGGCCGGGTTGCCGCAGCGGGTCGGGCGCCAGCAGCGAGACGCCGGATGCAACCCACAGGCCGTTGTCGCGCTGCGTGGGCGCAGCGCCGAGGCGGAAGCGTTGCGTGCCGCTGCATTGCACGCGCAGGATGCCGGCCGATTCGGCATCGACCTCGTCGATGCGGCACAGCGTGCCTACACCTTCCATCTCCGGCGTCTGCGGGCTCGGCCCGGCCTCGGCGCCCTGGCGCAGGCAGACCACGCCGAAGGGCTGCCGCGTGCGCAGGCACTCCGACACCAGGTCGAGGTAACGTGCCTCGAACACCTTGAGGCCGAGCCGGGCCTCCGGGAACAGCACGCTGCGCAGCGGGAACAAGGGCAGCACGGCCCTGCCCGTGGCGTCGGCGGCGGCGTTGCCGTCCGCCGTCATTCGCGCGGGCCCAGTTCGCGGTGGCGCACCAGCGTCGCGTACTGGCTCTCGAACTGGCGCGCCAGCCACTCCACGCTGTAGACCGATCGGTGCTGGCCGCCGGTGCAGCCGATGGCCACCGTGAGGTAGCTGCGCTGGTCCTCGCTGAACGCCGGCAGCCAGCGTTCGAGGAAGGTGCGGATCTGCTGCAGCATCTCGCGCGCGTCGGGCTGTGCGTCCAGGAACGCCGCCACCGGCGCGTCGCGCCCGGTGAGCGGCCGCAACTCGCGTTCGTAGTAGGGGTTGGGCAGCACGCGCACGTCGAACACGTAGTCGGCGTCCAGCGGCACGCCGTGCTTGAAGGCGAAGCTCTCGAACACCAGCGTCAGCGCCGACTCGCGCGCGCCGACCATCGAGCGCACCCAGCTGCGCAGCAGCGCCGGGCGCAGCTGGCTGGTGTCGATGACGGCGGAGACCTCGCGCAGGTCCGACAGCAGCGTGCGTTCGAGCTCGATGGCCTCGATCAGCGCGCGCGCCTTGTCGTGTTCCGATGGCGCCGTCAGAGGGTGCGGGCGGCGCGTCTCGGAGAAGCGCCGCACCAGCGCGTCGGTGGTGGCGTCCAGGAACAGCGGGTGGATGCGGATGCCTTCCTCGCGCAGCTGTTCGATCAGCGGCACCAGGCTGGGCAGCGAGGTCGCGGTGCGCACGTCCACCGCCACCGCCACGCTGTGCGTGAAGCGTTCGTGCTCGAGGCGGATGAAGTCGCGCAGCAGCTCCGGCGGCAGGTTGTCGACGCAGAAGTAACCGGCATCCTCGAGCGCGTGCAACGCCACCGACTTGCCCGAGCCCGAGATGCCGGTGATCAGGATCACCTCGTCGCGTTGCGCCCGCTCGTGTGTCGTCTCGTGGCTCACGTGCCGGTCTCCTGAAGCGTCACTTGCTCTCGCGCTCGGCCGTGCCCAGCAGCGTCTGCGCATGGGCCATGCCCGAGAGCTTCTCGCCGCCGAGCATGCGCGCCACCTCGGCCACGCGCGCTTCGCCGTCGACGGCCTGGATGTCCGACAGCGTCTGCCGGCCCTTGAGCGCCTTGCTGACCACGAAGTGGCCGTCGGCGCAGGCCGCGACCTGCGCCAGGTGCGTGACCGCCAGCACCTGCGCCGTGCGGCCGAGCTGCTTCATCAGCCGGCCCACGCTGTCGGCCACGGTACCGCCGACGCCGGTGTCGATCTCGTCGAAGATCAGCGTCGGCGTGGCGGCGGCGCCTTGCCTGGCGGTGATTGCGGCCCCCGCCGCGCCCTGCGCGGTGGTGACCGCGATCGCCAGCGCCAGCCGCGACAGCTCCCCGCCCGAGGCCACCTTGGCCAGCGGCCGCGGTGTGCTGCCGGCATGGCCGGCGACGCGGAACTCCACCGTTTCCAGGCCGTGCGCCTGCGGCTCGTCGGTGGCCAGCAGCGCGACTTCGAAGCGGCCGCCGGCCATGCCGAGCTGCTGCATGGCCTGCGTGATCGCCTGCCCCAGCCGCGGTGCGGCCTTCTTGCGCAGGGCGGAGATGCGCAGCGCTTCGCTGCGCCAGACCTTCTCGGCCGCGGCCGCTTCGCGTTCCAGGCCTTCGAGGTCGGCGGCGGCGTCGAGCTGCTTCAACTCCGCCTTCCAGCCGCCCAGCAGCTGCGGCAGTTCGCCCGGCGTGCGCCGGTAGCGGCGGGCCAGCGACACCCAGCTGCCGATGCGGCTGTCGAGTTCGGCCAGGCGCTCGGGGTCCGGCTCGCGGTGGTTGAGGTAGCCGGCCAGGGTGTGCGCCGCATCCTCCAGCTGGGTCTGCGCCGAGCGCAACACGTCGGCCACGGCACCGAGCCCGGCGTCGTAGCGCTGCACCTCGTCCAGCGCGGCGATGGCGCGCGCGCTCAGCGTGCCGGCGTTGGCTTCGGCGTCGGCGATGGCGTCGAGGGCGACGCGCGCGCCGTCGAGCAGGGCCTGGCCGTGCGCCAGCCGCTGGTGTTCGGCGTTGAGCTGCTCCCACTCGCCGTTGGCCGGGTTGAGCTTGTCGAGTTCGCCGATCTGCCAGGCCAGCCGTTCGCGCTCACGTTCCAGCGTGTCGCGCTGAGTGCGCGCCTGCGCCAGCCGCGCCAGCACGCCGCGCC
>JAYUPN010000400.1:0-5857 GCA_043760065.1 Rubrivivax sp. | reverse complement strand
GCGCCGGACTCGGCTCCGTTGCTCAACCAGCTGGGCATCGCGCAGCGCCAGCAGGGCCGCTTCGACGAAGCGCGCAAGTCCTACGAAGCCGCGATTGCGGCCAACGCAAGCGCGCCGCTGCCGCACCTGAACCTGGCGATCCTGTACGACCTGTACCTGGGCGATGTTGCCAAGGCGCAAGCCTTGTATCAACGCTGTGTGGAACTGTCACCGGGTGATGCGTCGCAGCTCAATCGCTGGCTGGCCGAGCTCAAGGGCCGCAAGCCGGTGCCGAACACACCACAGGACCCGGCCACCGCCGCGCCCGCGCCTGCACCTGGCGCAGCGTCATCGGCCCAAGTCGTCCGTTCCACCGACACCACCGACACCACCAACGCCACGGCCGTGGCGCGCCGCAAGGACACCCCATGAAGCGACTCTGCCTGCTGGCCCTCTTGTGTAGCGGCGCTGCGGTGCAGGCGCAGGACCGGGCCGACATCGACCGCACGCAGATCATCGGCAACCGCGAACTGCCCAAGGTGCTGTACATCGTGCCGTGGAAGAAACCGCTGCCCGGTCAGCTCTCGGGCCGCCCGGTGCAGAGCGTGCTCGACGAGGCACTGGCGCCGGTCGACCGCGAAGTCTTCAGGCGCCAGGTGGTCTACAACACGCAAGTCCAGGCGCGCGAGGCTGCGACTGCCGCACCCGCCGCACCCGCACCGGCCGCACCGGCCGCACCGCCGCGCTGATCCCGGCCGCCCTGCCGTCCATCGATCCCGTTCCCGTCTTTCCTCGGAGTCCCGCCCCATGAGCACCTTCAACACCGTCGTCAAGTTCTTCGTCGACTGCGGCCCCTTCCTGTACCCGAGCCTGCTGATGCTGGCCATCGGCCTGGCGATCGCGATCGAACGTTTCATGTTCCTGAACCGCGCGCGCAGCGACAACCGGCAGCTGTGGGACAAGGTGCTGCCGCTGCTGCAGGGCGGCAAGTTCAAGGAGGTGCACCAGATGACCTCCAACTCCGAGTCGGCCATCGGCAAGATCGTCAGCAACGGCCTCACGCGCATGCAAAGCGCGCGCCGCCGCGAGGACATCGACAACGCGATGGAAGAAGGCATGATGGAGATCGTGCCGCGCCTCGAGAAGCGCACGCACTACATCGCCACCTTCGCCAACACCATCACGCTGGTCGGCCTGCTGGGCACCATCATCGGCCTCATCAAGGGCTTCACGGCGGTGGCCTCGGTCAACCCGGCGGAGAAGGCCGAGATGCTGAGCGCGAGCATTTCGGTGGCCATGAACAACACCGCCTTCGCGCTGATGGTGGCGATCCCGTTCCTGCTCATCCACGCCTTCCTGCAAGCGCGTGCGAGCGAGATCGTCGACAGCTTGGAGGCGGCCAAGATCACCTTCCTCAACCTGGTGCAGCGCCTGGCCGGTGACCAGCTGTCGACCAAGGAGCAGCGCGCGTCATGAAGCGCCGCCGCCTTCGCAAAGAGGCGCCCCATCTGGAGATCACCGCGTTCATCAACCTGATCGTGGTGCTGGTGCCGTTCCTGCTGTCGACCGCCGTGTTCTCGCGGCTGGCCGTGATGGACCTCAACCTGCCGGCGCAGCAGTCGGCGGTGGAGCAGATCAAAGGCCCGGAACTGCAGCTCGAAGTGGTGATCCGCAAGAACGCGATCGAGGTCGGCGACCGCATCGGCGGCCTCATCCAGCGCATCGAGAAGACCGGCACCCAACACGACTACAAAGCGCTGGGCGCGCTGATGGTGCAGGTCAAGACCAAGTTCCCCGACAAGACCGAATCGAGCGTGCTGGCCGAGCCCGACACGTCCTACGACGACCTGGTGCAGGTGATGGACACCGTGCGATCCAGCGTCACCGCGCAGGGCGCGCAACTGCTGCGCGCAGAGCTGTTCCCCAACATCTCGATCGGCGACGCGCCGGTGCGCAAGCAGGCCGGCGCGGCGCCGGCGGCTGCCGTGAAGGCCGCTGCGGCCGCCAAAGGCACCAGCTGATGGCCACGCTGACGCCCCGCGAGAAGCGCGCCGAACGCAAGGCGCGCAACAAGACCGGCCTGGACATGAACCTGGTGGCGCTGATCGACGTCTTCACGATCCTGATCTTCTTCCTGCTGTCCAGCGCCACCGGCGTCGAGTCGCTGATGAGCCCGAAGGCGGTCGACCTGCCGCTGGCGCTGGCCGACAAGGTGCCCAAGGCGACCGTGCTGCTGGTGGTGGCCGGCGACGACATCATCGTCGACGGCCGGCGCATCGCGTCGGTGGCGCAGGTGATGGCGGCACCCGAGGACACGATTCCGGCGCTGAAGGCCGAGCTCGACGTGCTGGGCACGCGCACCGCGGTGCGCGCCGAGAACAAGGCCGATCAGCAGGCGGTGACGATCATGGCCGACAAGCAGATGCCCTACAGCCTGCTGCGCAAGGTGATGTTCACCTGTGCGCGCGCCAACTTCGCCGACGTTTCGTTTGCCGTGCGCAGGAAAGACGCTTGAGATGACGGCGCTCGCCCTGTCCCCGATGGCGTCGTTCCGGCGCCCTTCGCTGCCGTGGTCCAACGCGGCCGACGACGAGAAGCGCTTCCAGCGCATCGCGCGCATCGCGTTGCTGGTGGTGCTGGCGCTGGGCATGGTGATGCCGTTTCTGTCGCTGCCCCAGCGCGCGCGCATCGACGTGCAGCCGCTGCCGGCGCCGATGGCGCGGCTGCTGCTGGAGCGTGCACCCACGCCGCCGGCGCCGCCGCCCAGGCCCGAGGCGCTGGACAAGACCGATCCGAACAAGCCCGAGGTCGCCAAGCCCGAGAAGGCGCCGGACCGGCCCGAGCCGATCAAGTCGGCCAAGCCCAAGGAGTTGCCGGTCCCCGAGGCGCGCAATCCCATCGAGGGCAAGCCGCCGGGCGAGGTGGCGATCGACAACGCGCGCCGCAAGGCCAGCGGTGTCGGCCTGCTGGCGATGAAGGACCAGCTGTCCGAGATGGTGGCCGCGCCGGCGGCGGTGCAGTTCAAGCAAGACATCAAGACCGGCCTGGGTGTGGGCACCGGTGTCGGCGCCGGTGTCGGTGCCGGCCAGGAAGAAGGCATTCCCGTGCGCGCGATGATCACCAGCAACGCCACAAAGGGCAGCGGCGGCATCAACACGGCCGCCTACAGCAAGGACACCGGCGGCGGCGGTCTGGCCGGCCGTGGCACGACACTGGTCGAAGGCTCGGCCGGCGGCGGTGGTGGCGGCGGTCCCGGCGGTGGCGGGGGCCGTGCCGGCGGCGGCAGCGGCGATGGCAGCGGGGTCGGCAGCGGCGTCGGCAGCGGCAAGGGCGGCACGCTGCAAAAGGGCAGCAGCGGCAAGGGCAGCCGCAGCATCGAGGACATCAAGCTCGTCTTCGAGCGCAACAAGGGCGCCATCTACGCCATCTACAACCGCGCCCTGCGCGACGACCCGGCGCTGCAAGGCAAGGTCGTGCTGGAGCTGAAGATCGCACCCGGCGGCGAGGTCTCGGGCCTGCGCATCGTCAGCAGCGAACTCAAGGCCGAGGAGCTGGAGAAGAAGCTGCTGGCGCGCATCCGCAGCTTCGACTTCGGCGCCAAGGACGTCGATGTGATGGTGGTGACCTGGCCGGTGGACTTCCTGCCGTCCTGAACAGTTCGTTTCGGACGTTCTCAAACGGTCTCCTCAAGCAGCCTGCTTCAAGTGCGGGTGCTGCGCCCATCGATCAACTGGCTCTTGCAGTTCGACGCCCGATGGCTGTCCATGCCCGGCTTGTCAGGGGCCACGCAGACGACCCTTCGCCTGTGCCGCAGCGCAGCGAACACGGCATTGCGATGGCGAACTGCGAGGCGTATAAAGCGGCCTTGATTCTGAGGATCGGCAAGTTGTTCGCACGCCGGAGCAAGGAGTGCATATGGACAGACTGACCTTGGGCTTGGTCGCCGCAATCACCGGACTCGTGTCGAGCGCCCTCGCCACGGGCGTGATGGATGCAGGCGGCGAACCGACAGCGGGTTTCGACCCTTTGTTCGCTGCGCCCGGCAGCGTCTGCGGGCCGGTTGCGAGCGGGCAGCCCAGGCTGCTCAAGCAACTGCTGCTGGCGCAGGCGCAGGCGCAGCCGCCAAAGTCCGAGACCGCTCCCTTCACTGCCACTACCGCCAAAGCTTCGGGCACCCCGCCGGCGGTCATCGCAAGAGTTCCGCTGTACCGGGATCTGGGGGCGTTGACGTTCAAGGTGGGCACCCGGCATCCAAAGGCGCAAGCCTACTTCGACCAGGGGCTGCGTCTGGCCGCCGGCTTCAACCACGCCGAGGCGCTGCGCGCCTTCCAAGCCGCGCAAAGGCTCGACCCCGACTGCGCGATGTGCTACTGGGGCGAAGCCTGGGTGCTGGGTCCGAACATCAACATGCCGATGGCGCCCGAAGCCAACGCGCCAGCACTGGCCGCGATAGCGAAGGCGATGGCCCTGGCCGGCACGGCACCCGAGCGCGACCGCGCCTTGATCGAGGCGCTGGCCCGTCGTTACTCGCCCGACCCCAAAGCCGATCGTGCTGCGCTCGATGCCGCATTCGCCGACGCCATGAAGGCGCTGGCGGCGAGGTACCCGCTCGACGATGAGATCCTGACGATTTATGCCGAGGCGGCTATGGACACTCAGCCGTGGGACTACTGGGAAGCGGCTGGCACCCAACCCAAGGGCCGCGCGCAGGAGATCGTCGCGGCGCTCGAGACCGTGCTGGCGCGCAACCCGAAGCATGCCGGGGCGATTCATCTCTACATCCACGCCGTCGAAGCCTCCACACGGCCCGAGCGCGCGTTGCCGCATGCGCAGCGACTGGGCGCGCTGATGCCCGGCGCCGGCCACATCGTGCACATGCCCGCGCACATCTATTACCGTGTCGGGCAGTACCGCGACTCGCTCCAGGCCAACCGCCGTGCACTGCTCGTCGACGAGCGCTACTTCAAGTCGTCGGCCTCCGACCCGGTCTACAGATTCGCCTACTACCCGCACAACATCCACTTCGTGCTCGTCTCGGCCATGATGGGCGGCGATGCAAAGACGGCACTCCACGCCGCCGCGCGGCTCGACTCGGCCTTGCCTGCCGACACGGTGAAGAACTTTGCCGTGCTCGAGCCGCTCAAGGGCGCACCGTACTTCGCCCACACCCAGTTCAGTGATGCCGACACCCTCCTTGCGCTGCCGGCACCGGCCAGGGAACTGACGCTGGTGACGGCCATGTACCACTACGCACGCGCCGTCGGCTTTGCGGCCAAGCGTGACCTCACTTCTGCGCGGCTCGAGGTCCTGGCGCTGGAGCGCATCGAGAAGGAAGCCGACTTCAAACCGTTCAGCGACTCGGGCGTGCCGGCGCGCGAAGTCGTGCAGACGGCGCGCTGGGTCGCGACCGGGCGCATCGCCGATGCCGCGGACGACCTCGACGCCGCGGCCAAGGCCTACGCAGAAGCGATCTTCATCGAGGATTCACTGGCCTACACCGAGCCCCCGTATTGGTACTACCCGGTCCGCCAGTCCCTGGCCGCCGTGCGACTGCGCCAGGGCAAGCTGGATGAGGCGGAGACGGTATTCCGCGATTCGCTGGCTCGCGTGCGCCAGAACGGCTGGGCCTTGGTGGGGTTGGCCGAGACCTATCGAAGGGCCGGCAAGACGAACGATGAAAAGGCGGCGCGAGCCGCTTTGGCGCGCACTTGGTTTGGTGGCCGGGCGCCAGACCTTGCGCGACTGTGATTCGATCGCTGGCTGCGACTGGGCGCTGAACGCGCGGTGGCGCTCAGACGGCGGGGTGGCGGACGGCCAAAGGTGCCGGCCAGCCCTCAGTGTGAGCGCCGCCACACGGACAAGAAGGCCCCGACCTTGG
>JAYUPN010000399.1:0-16978 GCA_043760065.1 Rubrivivax sp. | reverse complement strand
GACAGGCCGCGCATCAGCTGGCCGATCTCGTTCGGGCCACAGGCGTCCAGCTGGGGTGCGAGGGTCTGGCGCATGCGCTGGATCACCGGCGCGGTGTGTGGCCAGGCCTGTGTGTCGATCGGCATGGACTCCGTGCCCAGGTGCTTCGTGACGAACGCGATGGCCAGCAACTCCAGCCGCTCGCGCGTGTGGCCGGCGTGGCGCCAGGCCTCGTTGCCCTGGCGCTGCAGCGCCGGCGGGCGCGGGCCGCGCCACGGCGCAGCCCAGTCCGGGTCCAGCGCGTCGAAGCCGCCCACGCTGTCGAGCGCCAGGTCGCGCGACAGCGCCCGCAGCAGGCTCTGCCCGCCGGCGCCGCTGCCGCGCGGAAAGCGTGCCAGCGCCAGCAGCGTGTCCAGGCGCTGGCGGCCTTGCGGCGAGCGGCCGAAGGTGTGCAGGCCGTCGCGGATCTGCGACTCCTTGATCTCGCACAGATAGGCGTCGAGCCGGCCCAGCAGGCGTTCGCGTGCCGCGTCGTCGGCCGGCCGCGCCAGGCCCAGTTCCTCGTGCAGCCCGTCGCGCAGCACCCGCTCGAGGATGTCCTCGCGCAGCCGCCGCGCGCGCCGCGGGTCCAGCGACAGGGCTTCCGCATGCTCGTCCATCTGCCGTTCGAGCCGTTGCAGCGGGCCGTAGGTCTCGGCGCGTGTCATCGCCGGCATCAGGTGGTCGATGACGACGGCCTGCGTGCGCCGCTTGGCCTGGGTGCCTTCGCCGGGGTCGTTGACGATGAAGGGGTAGAGGTGCGGCAGCGGGCCCAGCAGCACATCGGGCCAGCAGTCGGCGCTCAGCGCGACGCTCTTGCCGGGCAACCATTCGAGGTTGCCGTGCGTGCCGACGTGCACCACCGCATCGACCGCGAAGGAGCGGCGCAGCCAGAAGTAGAAGGCGAGGTAGTCGTGCGGCGGCACCAGGTCGGCGTCGTGGTAGCTCGCCGTCGCATCGACGCCGCGGGCGCGGGCCGGCTGGATGCCGACGAAGACCCGGCCGAAGCGCAGGCCGGCGATCATGAAGCGGCCGCTGCGCAGCGTCGGCGCCTGATCCGGCGAGCCCCAGCGCGCGGTCACGGCCTCGCGGTTGGCGGCGGCGAGGCGGCCGAACTCGTCGAGATAGTCGGCCAGCGCCAGGCTTTGCAGCGCCGGGCGGGCGTCGTTGGCGTCGTGCTCGTTGGTGATGCCGCGCCGCAGCGCGGCGATCAGCGCATCGCCGCTGTCGGGCAGCTCCCTGGTGGCATAGCCGGCCGCCTGCAGCGCCTGCAGGATGGCCACGGTGGACGCCGGCGTGTCCAGCCCGACGCCGCCGGCGATGCGCGAGTCGTCGGCCGGGTAATTGGCGAGGATCAGCGCGAGTCGCTTGTCGGCATTCGGCTTGTCGCGCAGCACGCACCAGCGGCGCGCCAGTTCGGCGACGAAGGCGATGCGCCCGGGCTCGGGCAGGTAGCGCAGCACGTCGAGCTCGGTGTGTTCGCAGCGCCGGCTCACGCCCTTGAAGCTGATCGCGCGCGTCAGGATGCGGCCGTCGACCTCGGGCAGCACCACCTGCATCGCCAGGTCGCGCGGCGCCAGGCCGTGCGGGTCGGCCTGCCACTGTTCCTGCGTGCAGCCGGCGGTGATCAGCTGCAGCACCGGCGCGTCGCCGGCCAGCGTAGCGGGCGCTGCATCGCCATCGCTGTCTTCCGGCGAGGCGACGGCGAAGTTCGTCGCGTTCAGCACGATCGCGACGCGGTGCTCCGCGGCCAGCGCCTGCACCGCCGCATGGCTGCCGGGGTTCTTCAGCGAATCCACCGCCAGGGCCTGCGCATTCAGGCCGGCGGCTTCGAGCGCGGCGAGCATCGCGTCGAAGACCGCCGTATTGCCGGCCTGCAGATGGGCGCGGTAGAACAGCAGCAGGGCCACCGGCGCGCCCGGCCGCCACGGCGCGGGCGCTGCTGCAGCGCTGTAGCGGACGACCGCCGGCAAGGGCAACGGTCGCGGCGGCCGCGCGCCGAGACCGAAGGCGGCATGGCCGATCAGCGCGAAGAAGGCCTGCGCGTTGTCGCGCCCGCCTTCGCGCAGGCAGCGCCACAGCTGGCGGCAGTCCTCGGGCGGCGCGGTGCTGCGCAGCAGCAGCTGCGGATCCTCGACCGCATCGCCGGAGAACATCGCCAGCCACTGGCCGCGTTCGCGGGCCAGCGCCATCGCGCGTTCGACTACGTAGGCCCAGTCGCTGGGCGCGCCGAGGTGGTCGATCACGACGACGCGCGCATGGCGCAGCACGTCGTCGACATACAGGTCCACCGACGCCGGCTGACGCAGTGCCATCAGGTTGGCCAGGCGCACGCGGGGATGGTCGGGACCGAGCCCGGCGGCGGCATCGGCCAGCAGCGAGAGGCTGGTATCGGCGGCGCTCAGCACCACCACCTCGCCGGGCGTCTGCGCGATGCGCACGACGCCCTGGCCACCGTCTTCGACGTGGCCGGCAGGGCGGGCGGACAGCAGGTGCATGGAGCGTGGTCGCCTGGTTGCGGCGTCAGGCGGCGGTCGCTGCCAGCGCGCCGTCCAGCTCGGCCTGCAGCCGGGCCGCATCCAGCCCGGCGCCGATCAGCACCAGGCGCGAGGCCCGCGTCTCGCCGGTGTGCCAGGGCCGGTCGAAATAGCTGTCGAAGCGCGCACCCACGCCTTGCACCACCAGCCGCATCGCCGCGCCGGGCAGCGCGACGAAACCCTTGGCGCGGTAGATCTCATGGCGCTCGACCAGGCCGTGCAGCGCCGCGAACAGGCGCTCGCGGTCGGTGGCTGGCACGGTCACCGAGACCGAGTCGAAGGCGTCGTGGTCGTGGTCTTCCTCCTCGTCGTGGTGGGTCTTGCGCCGGTCGATGTCGTCCTCGACCGCGCGCGCCAGGCCCAGCAGCACGCTGGCGTCGCTGCGGCCGTGCTGCGCCTGCCCCCGCGTCACGCCCGGCGCGGTCTCGCGGCGGATCGCGGCTTCGACGCCGGCCAGCGTGGCGGCATCCAGGCCGTCGGTCTTGTGCACCACCACCAGATCGGCGGTGGCGAGCTGGTCCTCGAACAGCTCGGCGAGCGGCGAATCGTGGTCGAGGTTGTCGTCGCTGCGGCGCTGCGCATCGACTGCGACCGGGTCGTCGGCAAAGCGCCCGGCGGCCACCGCGGGGGCATCGACGACCGTGATCACCGCATCGACGGTGAAGGCATGGCGCAGCGTCGGCCACTGGAAGGCCTGCACGAGCGGCTTGGGCAGCGCCAAGCCCGAGGTCTCGATGACCAGGTGGTCGATCTGCTCGCGGCGTGCCGCCAGGCGTTCCATCACCGGCGCGAATTCCTCCTGCACGGTGCAGCACAGGCAGCCGTTGGCCAGCTCGAACAGCTGGCCGTCGGGCGCGCCGACCTCGTCGCAGCCGATGCCGCAGCCGCGCAGCAGCTCGCCGTCGATGCCGAGCTCGCCGAATTCGTTGACGATGACGGCGATGCGCCGGCCCTGGGCATTGCGCAGCAGCTCGCGCAGCAGCGTGGTCTTGCCGCTGCCGAGGAAGCCGGTGACGATGGTGGCGGGGATCTTGCGCGTCTGCATGGGGGGTGGCCGGTGAGGGGTTGCGGGGGGGCGGCGATCAGTCCTCGATGCCGCGCTGCGCCGGCACGCCGGCCTTGAAATGGTGCTTGACCAGCGTCATCTCGGTCACCGTGTCGGCCAGCGCGATCAGCTCGGCGGGCGCGTTGCGGCCGGTCAGCACGACGTGGACCTGCGGCGGTCGCTCGCGCAGGCAGGTCAGCACCGGCTCCAGCGGCATCCAGCCGTAGCGCAGCGGGTACATGATCTCGTCGAGCACGACCATGAAGTGCGCGCCGGCGCGGATCGTGGCTTCGGCGCGCGCCCAGCCGGCGCGTGCCAGCTCGGCCGAATGCTCGAGATCGCGGCTCTTCCAGCTGAAGCCGTCGCCCAGGCCTTCGATCGGCATGCCCAGCTGCTCGAACAGGCGGTGCTCGCCGAAGCGCGCCGACGGCACCTTCATGAACTGGTAGACCTTGACCGTCTTGCCGCGGCCGACGGCGCGCAGCGCCAGCCCGAAGGCGGCCGTGCTTTTGCCCTTGCCCGTGCCGGTGTGGACGATGACCAGGCCGCGCCGCTCGCCCTGGGGCTTGGGCGTGTCGCGTTGCAGCGGAGGGGATTCGATATCCATGGCGGTCCGGGTTCAGGGTCTGAACAGCGCGGCGATGGCTGCCGGGTTGCTCGGGAAATACAGGTGCATGAAGGACGCGAACAGCCGCCCGGACCGGAAGACCGCTTCGGGCCGGCCGTGCGCGCGCTGTGGCCGGGTGTGCAGCGCCGGCGGCAGCGGGCAGTCGATGCGTGCGTGGTGGAAGCTGTGGCCGCGCACCTCGCCCTCGGGCAGCGCCAGGCCGTGCATGCCTAGGTTGACCAGGCGATCGGCCATCACGCCTTCGCCGGGCAACAGGCCCAGCATCGGCGCGCGCTGGCCCGATCCGTCGGTCAGCGACTCCAGCAGCGTCAGCATGCCGCCGCATTCGGCCACCAGCGGCCGGCCGGCCTCATGGTGGGCGCGGATCGATGCGCGTGCCACAGCGTTGCCCGCCAGCGCCGGCAGGTGCAGTTCGGGGTAGCCGCCGGGCAGGTACAGCGCATCGGCCGCGGCCGGCACCGGCTCGTCGGCCAGCGGCGAGAAGAAGCACAGCTCGGCACCCAGCGCCCGCAGCGTGTCGAGGTTGGCGGGGTAGAGGAAGGAGAAGGCCGCATCGCGCGCGATCGCGATGGTGACGCCGGCCAGCGCGGACGGCTCCGTCGCCGGCGCCGGGTCCGCGGGCGGCGCGAAATCCACGGCCGGCGGCATCCACGAGGCCCCGCTCTCCTCGAGCGCCTGGGCGGCCGCCGCGATGCGCTCGGCGACGTCGTCCACCTCGCCGGCCTGCACCAGGCCGAGGTGGCGCGACGGCAGCGCCCAGCGCGCGTCGCGAGGCAGCGCGCCGACCCAGGCCATGCCCGCGGGCAGGCTTTCCCGCAGCATCTGCGCATGGCCGGCGCTGCTGACGCGGTTGGCCAGCACGCCGGCGAACCGCAGGCCCGGGCGGTAGGTCGCCAGGCCGTGGGCGACGGCGCCGAAGGTCTGCGCCATCGCCGAGCCGTCGATCACCGCCAGCACCGGCAGGCCGAACTCCAGCGCGAGGTCGGCGCTCGACGGCGTGCCGTCGTGCAGCCCCATCACGCCTTCGACCAGGATCAGGTCGGCCTGCGCCGCGGCGTCGTGCAGCAGCCCGGCGCAGTGCGCCGCGCCGCCCATCCACAGGTCGAGCTGCTGCACCGGCGCACCGCTGGCGCATTCCAGCACCATCGGGTCGAGGAAGTCCGGCCCGGTCTTGAACACCCGCACGCGCCGGCCCCGGCTGCGGTGGGCCTGCGCCAGCGCGGCGGTGACGGTCGTCTTGCCCTGGCCCGACGCCGGAGCCGTGACCAGCAGGGCCGGGCAGGAACGGGCGCTCGGACAGGGGGAGTCGTTCATGGGTCAGCGGGCGGCTTCGGCCCCGCTGGTCGGCGACGTGTTCGATGCGCCCAACGCAATCCGCAAGGGCGGCATCAACCAGCGCGCGAACAGCGGGCCGGCGACGGCAGCCATCGCGAACCAGAACGACAGCGAGACCCAGGTGGTGGCCCAGACGAAGTCCTGTGCCAGCTTCAGCAGGCCGACACGGGCTTCGCCGTCGAAGCCGGCGAACGGGTCGCCGGCGAGTGCCGGCGCGCCGACGACGAAGGGCAGGGCCAGCAGCGCCGCCGCGACCGGCCAGCGCCAGCGCGACGAGGCGACGGCCAGCGTCGCGCAGGCAGCGGCAGAACTCGCCACCGCCAGCAGCCACCATGCCTGGCGGGCATGCAGCGGCGCGGCCGCCATGCCGGGCACCTCGGCCGGCAGGCCGAGCGAGGGCCACAGGTGAAAGCTCAGCCAGCCGGCCGCGGCGACCACCGCCGCGACCCGCAGCGGCCCCGTCGCCGGGCCCCGCTTCCAGGCCCACAGCCCCATCACGACGAAGACCAGCAGCGCGATGCCGAAGGCGTGCAGCACGTTCGCCACCCAGGTCCAGGCGCTGCGCTCGATGCCCGCCGCAGGCTGCCAGGCGGCGTCCTCGTGATGGGCTTCATGCCCGGCGCCGGCCGCATGGTCATGCGTCTCGGCGATCGCCGGCACGGCCTTCCGGTCCTCGAAGGCCTCGGCCGCCAGCAGGATGGGCAGCGCCTGCCAGCGCTGGACCACGGACTGCACGCTGCCGACGAACAGCGCCGCGGCCAGCGCG
Organism: Rubrivivax sp.; assembly: GCA_043760065.1. Lineage (GTDB taxonomy): Bacteria > Pseudomonadota > Gammaproteobacteria > Burkholderiales > Burkholderiaceae_C > Rubrivivax. The sequence goes on along the minus strand of JAYUPN010000399.1, from coordinate 10,649 downwards.
CACCAGATCAGGCCTCGGAACAGCATGGCCGCCTCCGCTCAGTGGCAGGGCTTGACGGTGACGTGGCGCACGTCGTGCGCCGCGTTGTGCGCCAGCGGACTCTCGGCGAAGGCGACGCCGTACAGCACCGCGATGCCGAGTGCGGCGGTGGCGGCGAGTTGGCCGATCAAACCGAGCAGCGCGCTGGGGGCGGCCGTCGAGGCGGAAGTACAGGCTTGCAGGCTCATGGGTCGCTCCTGGGGGTGATGGGGCTGGCAGGTGCCGGCAGCCGGCGGCGGCGCAATGCGTGGATGGGTCGTGTTCATGGCTTCACCGCCATCTCGATGCCGGCCACCATCAAGGTGACGCGACTGCAGACGGCGGCCACGCGCTGGTGCAGCGCGCCCAGCGCGTCAAGAAAACGCCTCACTTCGCGGCCCAGCGGCGCCACGCCCAGGCCGATCTCGCTGGAGACCAGCACCACGGGCCCCGCGGCGTGGATCAGGGCCTCGCACAGGTCCGCCTCCTGGCGAAGCCACGCCGCCTCATCCGGCGACGGCCCTTCCATCGGCATCAACTGCTGCGTCGCCCACACGGTCAGGCAGTCGACGATCACGAGCCGGTGGGGTGCGCAGCACTCACGCAACGTTGCCGGCAGGTCGTGCGGCACTTCCACCGTCTGCAGCGCCGGGACGTGCAGAGCACGCTGCGCACGATGACGCGCGATGCGTTCGCGCATCTCGTCGTCGCCGGGCAGGGCCGTGGCGATCAACAGCGCGTGCCGCCCGTAAGCCTGCAGCCAGTCTTTCGCGCGCGACTCCGCGCAACGCGACTTGCCGCTCTTGTCCCCTCCGAGGATCAGCTCGTGCATGAGCCGACCTCAACGCCCAGGGCGAAGCCGCATGACGCCGGCAGGAGGCGAGACGAGAGGGAGACGAGCCATGAGGGAAACCCACTGAACCAGCCGTGCTCGCCCGCTTCCCCGCAGGCATGCACCTCAAGGTGCGCCGTCTGCACGACACACCACCTCGTTGGCCGGTATCCGGGCTGGCGGAGACGACCCGTGTTCCCTTCCCAGGCGCCCCGCCGTTGCGGGCCCACCCAGTGGGTTCTAGACACGAGCGGCGGGCACGAGACCCACGTCCGCTTACCGTTGCGGGGGCAGCTCAGGTTGGGGCGCCGCTGCGAGCCGGATCGACTGCCGCGCCGCCCTTCCTGATTCCCGTTGAACTGCTTCGGCCGGAAGGCAAAAGCGAGCACCAACGCGGTGATCATAGCCGAGTGCCTGGAGCCGGCAAGGCGCGACCTCAATCCCGCCGGCGCTGGGTCGCGACGATCCGATGCTCGGCCGGCAAGCGGCAGCCGGGGCTGAGGAGGTCGGCTACCGGACCGACACCGCATTCAGTCGGGCGTTTCGGCGCGAAAGCTGACCGACCTGGGCCGGCTCACCCCCGTCGCTCTTCGTCGACGGGGTATAAGCGAAGGTTGAGCACCACCCGGCGAGCCCGAAGCGGACTAAAAAGACGATGATCCAGTCAATTGCGGCAGCGCCTCCGGCGGTCGTGTTGTTGAGCGGCGGCCTGGACTCCACGACCGTGCTGGCAATGGCTCGTCGGGAAGGCTTCGAAGCCTACGCCTTGAGCTTTCACTACGGCCAGCGGCACGCTCAAGAACTGGTCGCGGCGGAGTTCGCGGCCAAATCCCTCGGCGCTGTCAGGCATGTCGTGGCCAATATCGACCTTCGCGAGTTCGGCGGTTCCGCCCTCACGGCGGACATCGAGGTTCCCAAGGGCCGATCGGCGACCGACATGTCCCAGGGTATCCCTGTCACTTACGTGCCGGCCCGGAACACGGTGTTCCTGAGCTTCGCGCTCGCATGGGCCGAGACGCTCGGGGCATCCGACATCTTTATCGGCGTGAACGCGCTCGACTACTCCGGCTACCCCGATTGCCGCCCGGAGTACATCGCCGCGTTCGAGACGATGGCCAACCTGGCGACAAAGGCCGGCGTCGAGGGTGCGCAGAAGCTGAGGATTCACACGCCACTCATTGAGCTGACGAAAGGCCAGATCATCGAGGCAGGCTTGCGGCTGGGCGTCGATCATGCCTACACCAGCAGCTGCTACGACCCGGGCCCGGATGGCCGCCCCTGTGGCGCCTGTGACGCCTGCCTGCTGCGCGCCAAGGGGTTCGCCGAAGTCGGCACCGCCGATCCGCTGCGCGTGCGCTTCGGGATGGGCTGACGATGAGCCATAAGACACTCTTCGCGGCGTCCGCGACGTTCGAGGCCGCGAGACGCCTCGACGGGCTCCCTGCCGGGCACCGCGCGTGCCGCCTCCACGGGCACGGTTTCCTGGCCAGCGTGCGATGTGATCTGCCTGCCGGGTGGCCGCGATTCGCCGGGGGCGAGGTCGACCTGTTGCGCGACACGCTGCAGTCGTGTGTCGCTCGACTCGACTACGGGCTGCTCAACGAGCATGTGCCGGAACCCAGCGACGAGAATCTGGCCCGGTGGGTCCGAGCCCGTCTCGACATGCCCGGAGTCGAGCAGGTCGACATCCAGTGCACACCCCGCGAAGGCGTCAGCCTCGACGGGGCAGGCGACGCGCACCTCTGGCGTCGCTACGCTTTCCAGTCGGCGCATCGATTGCCGAACGTGCCGATGGGCCACAAGTGCGGGCGCATGCACGGCCACGGCTTCGAAGCCGTCGTGCATGCGAACCGGAGCGCGGGCGGGCAGCACCGGAGTATCGACCACGCCCTTCTCGACGAACTCTGGGCACCGTTGCAGGCGGAGCTGAACCACGCCTGCCTGAACGACTTGCCTGGGTTGGACAACCCCACGAGCGAGATCCTGTCCAGCTGGATCTGGCAGCGGCTCGGGCCCCAACTGCCGGAACTGTCGTGGGTCACCGTCTACGAGACGGCGTCCTGTGGCGCCAGCTTCGACGGCAATCGCTACCGCATATGGAAGGAGTTCACGCTCGACAGCGCCGTCCGGCTGAAGCGTGCGCCGGCAGAAGACCCGCTGCGGCGCCTCCACGGCCATACCTACACGCTGCGCCTGCACCTGTCGGCACCGCTGGACAAGGTGATGGGATGGACGGTCGACTTCGGTGACGTGAAGCAGATCTTCAGCCCGATCTTCGACGCGCTGGATCATCAGCCGCTCTACGAGATCGACGACTTGGCCGACTGCGACACCGCAACGATCGCCGCCTGGATCTTCGACAAGGCTCGGGGTCGGCTGCCGCAACTCGACCGCGTAGACCTGTACGAGACCCGCGGCTGCGGCGCCATCGTCTGCGCCGACAACCTGGGTCTGGCGCTGCCAGTCTGACGATGACGTACACGGTCAAGGAGATCTACTACACGCTGCAAGGCGAGGGCGGTCAAGCCGGGCGCGCCGCGGTGTTCTGCCGCTTTGCCGGCTGCAACCTGTGGACGGGACGCGAGGGCGACCGCAGCACCGCGGTCTGCCGCTTTTGCGACACGGATTTCGTCGGCACGGACGGCCCGGGCGGTGGCAAGTTCGCAAGCGCGCAGGCGCTTGCGGAGGCGGTCGCATCCAAATGGCCGACCGGGGCCGGTGGCCACCCGCTGGTGGTCTGTACCGGCGGCGAGCCATTGCTGCAACTGGATCCTGCAGCGATCGAGGCGCTCCACGCGGCCGGGTTCGAAGTCGCAATCGAGACCAACGGCACCCAGCCGGCGCCGCCTGGGTTGGACTGGATCTGCGTCAGTCCGAAGGCCGGCGCAGAACTCGTCCTGACGCGCGGCACCGAGCTGAAGCTCGTCTTCCCGCAGCCGGGTGCCATGCCCGAGCAGTTCGCCAAGCTCGATTTCCAGCATTTTTTTCTCCAGCCAATGGACGGGCTGGAGAGAAAGCACAACACCCAGCAGGCCATCGACTACTGTCTGGCTCATCCGCAATGGCGATTGAGCGTGCAGACGCACAAGGTCGTGGGCATTGCCTGAATTTGATCATCAACGCCCAGCAACTACGAACTCAGTTCAACGTCCACTGCGGCGGCGGCCGCATCCAAGTGGCCGACTGTTTCAGCGATCGCAGCGCTTCACGCGGCCGGGTTCGAGGGCGCAGTTGAAACCAGCGGAGCACCCTGCCGGCGCGGCCTGGGGTGGACTGCGTCAGTCCGCAGGCTGGTGCGGCACTCGTCCTGAACCGGGGCCTGTCCCTGGCCGAAGCGCGTCTGCTTCTCATCAAGGCGAAGCGCTCGCTCGAACAGGGCGTGTCGCCTTCGCGCGCGAAGGCCGAGAAGAAGGCGGCGGAAGCCGACGCCCTTACGTTCGGCAAGTGGGTCGAACGCTACTTCGAGTTCAAGGGCAATCCGCTGTGCGATGACATCAAGGCGCAGCGAGATCCGGCCGTGGCGGCGCACGCGCGGGAGATCGTCTTTCTCAACCGGGCACCGAAGGCCCTGCCAAGTCGTTGGTTTGATTTGTGCGAGACCCGAAGGTCTCCACTACAGCACAGGTTCGGCTGTGTTCGTTGCGGCCAGCGCAGCCGTGATCTTGGGCGACGGCTGGCGCGGCAGTTCCAGCCGCAACTGCTCCAGCAGCATGCGGTGGTCTGCCTCGGGCTGGGTGTAGCGCGACAGCGTCAGTTCGCGCCCGTCGGTGGTGGGCAGCATCACGTCCACCATCTGCACCGTCTTGAACGGCTCGATCACTGCGCGCGGCGTCGTGCCGCCGGCCAGTTGCCGCAGCTGCGCCTTCAGCGTGACCTGCAGGCAGTCCGCCAGGAAGGCCACGAAGATGTGCGCCTCGATGCGGGACTCCAGCTGGCGGTAGATCGGCCGGATCGCCAAGTCGTGCTTGATCTCCTTGAAGTGTAGACCTCAGCGGTGTCGAACAGCGTGACGCCGAGGTCCACCCCGCGGCGGATCCGCGCGATCGCCGCTTGCCGGTCCGTTCTGCTGGCGTAGAGGTCGTTCACCGCTTGCGGGTGACGGCCCGGATGTCACTGGCAGCCCAGGCCCATGGGAAACACTTCGGAGTGCAGGCAGGGCTGGGGGTGACAAGGCCATCTACTTGACGGTGAAGCGAACGGTGATCGCCTTCGCGGCGGGTGTCACCAACGCAGCCACCACCTTGGCGCCCTTGGACAACTTGATGCCCTTGGCCTCAAGCTTGTCGCCTGCCACGACCAGATCGGCCTCGGACTTCTCAGCGCCATTCAACACGGTGAGCTTGCCTTTCAGACCCGTGGGGGCCATCGGCTTGCCATGGTCTTCGACGTAGATCGCCGCGCCGTCGGGCGTGCCAACCAGTTCAAAGCCCAGGTCGCTGGCCGTGGTGACGACACCACCGTGCTTGGCCTGAGCACCACCATGAGCCATTGCCAGGTTGAACGACAGTGCCGACACAGACAGCACAAAAACAGCCAACAGCTTGTTCATCTTCTCAAACTCCTGCAAGGGTGCGGCGCACTGGAACAGGCGGCGCCGCCGGGCCTGATTTCAACTCAATAGGCTTCCTGGCTGGGCGTGGCGCCTTGCACGGCGTCGGGCTCCGGCTGGGTCAGCCGCTTCGTGGCCTTCTCGCCGAACAGCCAGAACAGCACCGGCGTCAGCAGCGTGTCGAGCAGCGTCGAACTGACCAGCCCGCCGAAGATCACCACCGCCACGGGGTGCAGGATCTCCTTGCCCGGGGCATCGGCCGCCAGCAGCAGCGGCGTCAGCGCGAAGGCCGCCACCAGCGCCGTCATCAGCACGGGCGTCAGCCGTTCCAGCGAACCGCGAACGATCATCGGTTGCGAGAAGCTCTCGCCCTCGAACTTGACGAGGTTGATGTAGTGGCTGATCTTCAGGATGCCGTTGCGCGTGGCGATGCCCGCCAGCGTGATGAAGCCCACCATCGACGCCACCGACAGGCTGACGCCCGCGATCCACATCGCCACCACCGAACCGATCAGTGCCAGCGGGATGTTGGCCATCACGATGCCGGCCAGCACCACCGACTGGTAGCGGCTGTACAGCACCAGGAACATCATCGCCAGCGACACGACAGACAGGCCCGCGATCAGGCGCGTGGCCTGCTCCTGGGCCTGGAATTGCCCTTCCAGGCTGATGAAGTTGCCGGGTGGCAAGGGTGTCTTGGCGATGACGCTGCGGATGTCCTTGATCACGCGCCCCATGTCGCCGCCATCGGTGTTGGCGTAGACGATGATGCGCCGGCGCCCGTTCTCGCGGCCGATCTGGTTCGGTCCGTCGGTCTCTTCCACCGTCGCGATGCTGGATACAGGGATGCGCCCGGCCGGCGTGTCGATCAGCGTGCGTGCCAGGTCCTGCGGGCTGCGCTGCTGGTCGGGCAGGCGCAGCACCAGCCCGTACCTGCGCGGGCCGTCCACGATGTCGGCACCGTGGGCGCCGTCGGTCAGTGCCTGCAGCACGCGGATCGCCTCGCCAGGTGACAGCCCCAACTGCGCTGCCTTGCGGTGATCCAGGCGGACTGTGATTTGAGGGATCAGCACCTGCTTCTCGACCGTGAGGTCGACCAGCCCCGGAACCGTCGCCAGCTTGCCGCGCATCTCTTCGGCCAGGCCGCGCAGCGTGTCGGTGTTGTCACCGAAGATCTTCACCGCGATCTGTGCCCGCACGCCCGAGAGCAGGTGGTCCAGCCGGTGACTGATCGGCTGGCCGATGGCCACCTGGGCCGGCAGCGTCGAGAGCCGGTCGCGGATGTCGGCCATGATGGTCTCGCGGTCGCGTTCCGATCGCTTCAGGTCCACATCGATCTCCGCCGAGTGCACGCCTTCGGCGTGTTCGTCGAGCTCGGCGCGGCCGGTGCGCCGGCCCACCTGCGTGACCTCGGGCACCTGGCGGATCAGCGTCTCGGCCACCGCACCGATGCGGTTGGCTTCGGCCAGCGACGTGCCTGGCTGCATCACCAGGCCCAGCACCAGCGAACCCTCGTTGAAGGCCGGCAGGAAGGCGCGCGGAAAGAAGGGCACGGTCGCGGCGGCGCCGGCCACGGCCAGCACCGCCAACGCGATCAGCAGCTTCGCGCGGCCGAAGGACCAGGTGAGCAGCCTGGTGTCCTGGCGCTTGAGCCAGGCGACCAGCGGGCTGTCACCATGGTCCATGCGCTTCATCGTCGGCAGCATGTAGTAGCACATGACCGGCGTGACCGTCATCGAGACGAGCATCGACGCGAGGATCGAGACGATGTAGGCGATGCCCAGCGGCGTGAACAGGCGCCCCTCGATGCCCGGCAGCGCGAACAGCGGCACGAAGACCAGCACCACGATCACCGTCGCGTAGACGATGCCCGAGCGGACCTCGACGCTGGCACGCCGCACCACTTCCAGCACCGACAGCGGGTTGCCCGCCGCCCGGTTCTGCTTGAGCCGGCGCAGGATGTTCTCGACATCGACCACTGCGTCGTCGACCAGCTCGCCGATGGCGATGGCCAGGCCGCCCAGCGTCATCACGTTGATCGACTGCCCCAGCCACTGGAACACCAGCGCCGTCACGGCCAGCGACAGCGGGATCGCCACCAGCGAGATCACCGTCGTACGCGCCGACAGCAGGAAGGCGAACAGCACGATCGCGACCATGATCGCGCCGTCGCGCAGTGCCTCGGCCACGTTGCCGATGGACGCCTTGATGAAGTCGGCCTGGCGGAACAGCACACGCGGCTCGGCCAGGCCCCGGGGCAGGCCCTGCTTCAGCTCGGTGAGTGCCGATTCGATCTGCGAACTGAGCTTGACGGTGTCGGCATCGGGCTGCTTCTGGATGCTGATCACGACGGCCGGGAGGCCGTTGTAGCCGGCATCACCGCGCTTCAGTCCCGCCGCGAAGGACACCGTGGCCACCTGCTCCAGCAGGATCGCACGGCCGTCCTTCCACGCCACGGCGATGCCGCCCAGGTCCTCGGCGCGGTTCGTGCGGCCCAGGTGACGGATCAGGTACTCGCGGCTGTTCAGGTCGATGAAGCCGCCGCCGGCATTGGCCGCATAGCCCTTGAGGGCCTGCTCGACCTGCGTCAGCGAGACGCCGAACTGCGCCATGCGCGCCGTGTCGGGTGCCACACGCAGCGTGCGCACCTCGCCACCGATGGGGATGACCTGCGACACGCCCGGGATCGACAGCAGCCGCGGGCGCAGCACGAAGTCTGCGTACTCGCGAGCCTGCATCGGCGTTGCCACCGGGGCTTTGCCGTCGCCTGGAACCAGCGGCAGTGCCACCAGCATGATCTCGCCCATGATCGACGACACCGGCCCCATCACCGGCGTGATGTCGCCGGGCATCTGCGCGCGCACGATGGCCAGCCGCTCGGCCACCAGCTGGCGGTTGCGGTAGATGTCGGTGCCCCAGTCGAACTCGGCGTAGACCAGTGACAGGCCTGCCCCCGAGGTGGAGCGCACACGCGTCACCCCCGGCATGCCGTTGAGCGCCGTCTCCAGCGGGAAGGTGACAAGCTGCTCGACCTCTTCGGGCGCCATGCCACCGGCCTCGGTGAGCACCGTGATGAGAGGCTTGTTGAGGTCGGGAAAAACGTCGACCGGCGTGCGCCAGGCAGTCAACGCACCATAGGCCATCAACAGCGCGGCCACCGCCAAGACGAACAAGCGGTTGCGCAGGCTGTTGCGGACGATCCAATTGAACATGAGTAGCGCCTCGGGTCAGCGGATCTGCGCGATCAGCGGCGCGCCCTGGACAACCACGCGGTTGTCGGCGCTGAGCCCCTGCGTTACCACCACCGTGCTGGCGTCCAGCAAACGGTACTGCACCGCTTGGGGGACGAAACGCTCGGCACCCGACTTGATCCAGACGATGGACTCGTTGGACGGGTTGCGCACCACCGCCTGCGCGGGCAGCACCACGCCCTTGATACGCTCTTTGGATTGCGTCACCACGGTTACGGGTTGGCCGATGGCGAGGGGCAAGGCTGCGCCCGGCGTGGCAGGGCTCACTGCAAAGGTGATGGGCAGCACACCGTCACGCAGCGACCGCGACACACCCAACAAGCGCAACGCCGCCTCGGGGATGCCCTGCAAGGACGCGCCGGCCACGCGGGCGGCCACGCCAGTGTCGGCCGTCGTAGCTTCCACCATCATGCGCGCCGGGTCCACCACTTCGAACAGCACATCGCGCGGCTCGACGACTTGGCCAACGACGATGTCGGCACGCGCGATCACGCCGCCGACCGGCGCCGTGATTGCTTCGCGCGCCACCAGACTGGCAGCGATGCTGCGCTCTCGCTCGGCCAGGCTCTTGGCGTCGGCACGTGCGGCGTCGATCTCCTTGCGCGGCACTGTGCCTTCCAGGCCTTCGAGGCGTTGGACGCGCTGCGCAGCCAATTGCCGCTGCGATCGCAGTTCGGCCAGTTGGGCCTGCTGGACGCCGAGCGCATAAGGCTCCGCTTGATGGCGAACGAAGGCCAGCACCTCACCGCGCTTGACAAGTTGACCTGCGACCGGCAAGCCCTTGGGTCCCGGCTCGACGCGTCCGCCCACCACAGCCTGCACACGGCCACTGGCGTTCGGGTCCATGACCACGCGACCTGGCATCTCAACCGTGGCGGCGGCGTCTGACTCCGGGGCCAGGATGGTGCGAATGCCCATGCGGCGTTGGGCCGTTTTGGGCACGTTCACGCTGCCGTCCGGCAGGCGCGCCAGACCAGAAGCGTTGACCGTCGCACCGGGCGCGCCGAGGTGCTCCCCGTTGGGACCGTGCGCGCCAGGGGCGGCAAACGCAGATGGCAGCCAAAGCAGGCTTGCCATGCAAGCTGTCGTCATCGCGTTGACGAAGGCGCGCAGTCGCTGCGGGCTCGATGCTTGCTTTGTCATCACAGTCCTCCTTGCAGCTTGCGGCCGCGACGGTTGGCCCGACGCCACCACACCAGACCCATCAGACCCAGGGTGGCGACACCCGCGCCCACCCAGGCAACGCGCGGCAGGCCGTGTGGGTGCCCTGCGTCAGCGCCGTCATGCGCATGTCCGTGGTCGTTCTTCGTCACCGCAGCGACAGCGCGCGTCGCATTGCCCACCAAGGTGCCGTCGAGAAGGTCGCTGTCCTTGCCAGCGATCAACGTGAATACGAGTCCATGCTCACCGGGTGACGCCAGCGCCTTCAACAGCGCCGCGTCGGAGACGACGTAGTCGCCTTGTTCGGCTCGGAACGCTGCCACCGCCTTGAGCGCACCGCTTTCCACCACAAGGTTCGCACCCAGCACCGGCTCGTTGGATTCGAAGCGGTCGATCATGATGACCAACTCGCTGGCTCGCAGTTCGGCGACCAGCTCGAAAGCCTCGGACTTGGACTCGACGCGCGGCAGGGCCGACGTGGCGCGTGCTGCGGTCGGACCATCAAGGTGCTCGCCGTTCGGACCATGGGCACCGGGGGCGGCCAGAGCAGGCGCAGTTGTCGCCAGCAGCAGCGTACACAGCGCCCCCGCCAGCAGGGGTCGTGAGGTTCGGGGGATGTGGCGAGCGTTCATGGCAGGCGTCCGAGGGCTTGTTGAAGACGGGCGTGCGCAAGGCCCAGCGCGGCGGTTTGGCGTGCAGCGGCGCTGTCGGCCTGGGTTGCGGCGGCGAGCGCGCGCAGCAGGTCGGGTAGGGGTGCCTCGCCGGCACGGAACGATTTGTCGATCAGGTTGGCGCGTTCACGCAGCAGTCGGGCGCGGGCTGTCTCGGCTTCGAGTTG
>JAYUPN010000398.1:0-5880 GCA_043760065.1 Rubrivivax sp. | reverse complement strand
GTCAACAGCTACCGGCGCCTGGTGCGCAGCAACGCCGCGCCGATCAACATCCAGTGGGGCACCGACAACCGCACCGTGGGCATCCGCAGCCCGGTGGCCAGCGCCTCGGCGCGGCGCATCGAGAACCGCGTCATCGGCGCCGACGCCAACCCCTACGTCGCGCTGGCGGCCACGCTGGCCTGCGGCTACCTGGGCATGATGAACCGCATCGAGCCCAGCGCCGAGTGCAAGGGCGACGCCTACCTGGGCGACTTCCAGTTGCCGCGCAGCCTGGGCGAAGCACTGACGCTGCTGCGCGACGAGGCCGACCTGTCGGAGGTGCTGGGCAAGCCCTTCATCACCGTCTACACCGAGGTCAAGGAGATCGAGTACGCCGAGTTCATGAAAGTGATCTCACCCTGGGAACGCGAGCACCTGCTGCTGCACGTCTAGACCGCACGACATGAACATCCCACGCAGCACCGCCGACCTGCAGGCCGCCGACTCGGCCCACTTCCTGCACCCCTTCACCGACTTCAAGGGCCTGGCGCGCAAGGGCTCGCGCATCATCTCGCGCGCCGACAACATCTACCTCTGGGACAGCGAAGGCCACAAGATCCTGGACGCGATGAGCGGGCTGTGGTGCGTCAACGTCGGCTACGGCCAGCAGGCGCTGATCGACGCCGCGGCGCGGCAGATGAAGGAACTGCCCTTCTACAACGCCTTCTTCCAGACCGCCACTGTGCCGGCGATCGAACTCGCCGAGCTGCTGGCCGAGGTCTCGCCGCCGCAGTTCCAGCACGTCTTCTTCAGCGGCAGTGGCAGCGAAGGCAACGACACCGTCGTGCGCATGGTGCGCCGCTACTGGGACGTGCTCGGGCAGCCGCAGCGCCAGGTCATCATCAGCCGCCACAACGCGTACCACGGCAGCACGATGGCCGGCGCATCGCTGGGCGGCATGAGCGGCATGCACGCGCAAGGGGGCCTGCCGATTCCCGGCATCGTGCACATCGAGCAGCCCTACTGGTGGGCGCACGGACGCCCCCAGGGGCTGACACGAGAAGCCTTCGGACTGCAGGCCGCACACTGGCTCGAGGAGAAGATCCTCGAGATCGGCGCCGACCAGGTGGCAGCCTTCATCGGCGAGCCGATCCAAGGCGCCGGCGGCGTGATCATTCCGCCCAGCACCTACTGGCCCGAAGTGCAGCGCATCTGCGACCGCCACGGCGTGCTGCTGGTCAGCGACGAAGTCATCTGCGGCTTCGGCCGCACCGGCCAGTGGTTCGGCTGCGAGACCTTCGGCTTCAGGCCCGACCTGATGACCTTCGCCAAGGGCGTGACCAGCGGCTACGTGCCGCTGGGCGGCGTGATGGTCGGCGAGCGCATCGCGCGCGTGCTCATCGACCAGGGCGGCGAGTTCAACCACGGCTACACCTACAGCGGCCACCCGGTGGCCTGCGCGGTCGCGCTGGCCAACATCGGGCTCCTGCGCGAACGCAAACTCATCGAGCACGTTCGCGACGACGTCGGCCCCTACCTGGCACAGGGCTTCGCCGCGCTGGCCGATCACCCGCTCGTGGGCGACGCCGAGACCTGCGGCCTGATGGGCGCGCTGCTGTTGGTCAAGGACAAGGCCATCGGTGCGCCCTTTGCCGACGGAGTCGAGATCGGCATGGTCTGCCGCGGTCACTGCTTCCGCGAGGGCCTGATCATGCGCGCCGTCGGCGACCGCATGATCATCGCGCCGCCGCTGGTCATCACGCGCGCGCAGATCGACGAGATGCTGGCGCTCATCCGCCGCTGCCTGGACCTGACGCTGGCCGACGCGCAGCGCGAGGGCTGGCTGCGCTGAAACTCAGGAGGCCGCTGACATGGTCCACCCCGCACCCGACTGGACCGCACGCGCAGCCGTCGTGCGCATCGACGCGCCGCGGAACTGAAGCCTCAATTCTTGACGGCAGGCTGGGGCGACTGCATCGTCGGGCTGGTTGACTTTGGCGTCGCCGGCACCTCGCCGACTTCGACCGTCACCAGTTCGCGGTAGATGCCACCGCCCTCCACCGTGCCGATGGCGGTGCCGGCGCCGTTCATGCGGGCGATGCAGTCACTCTTGTAGTTGCCGGGCAGCGCCTCGCAGCGGCGCAGCTGGTTCACGCGGTAGTCGGCCGGCGCCTTGTCGAGGCCGCGGCGCTTGGCCTCGGCGTAGGCGGCGCTGGCATCCTGCAGACAGACGCTGCGGTCGTAGCTGTCGGTCTTGACCATGCAGGCGGCTCGCTCCTGCTGGTACCTCGACGCCATCTCGGACGACTCGCTCTTGGCCGCAGCAAAGGCCGGGCTGGCGACCAGGCCGCCCAACAGCAGCGCTGCCAGGACGGGACGGAGAGACAGGCGATTCGTGCGGTTCATGGAGAGCCTTCGCAGTGATGAACGTGAAGTGCAATCTAGGCCGCAAGCGCGGCAGCCGCTGCCGGACAAGCGCACCCGGGCCTGACCGACAAACGCCCCGCGCGCTGTAGGACAACGCCGCGCTCCCGGGCGCGCACGCCGCTTCAGCCGTCCCGTCTTGCCGTCGGGCGCAGAAAGCGGGCGGCCGAGAAGGGCCGCAAGTCGAGCGCGGGCTGCACGCCCCGCAACAGGTCGCTCGCCAGCTCAGCCGTGGCGGCCGATTGGGTCAGGCCCAGGTGGCCGTGACCGAAGGCGTACAGCACGCGCGGCTCGCCCGGCGCCAGGCCGATCACCGGCAGCGAATCGGGCAGCGACGGCCGCAGGCCCATCCAGCGTGTGCCCCCTGCGGTCTGGAGCCCGGGCAGGAAGCGCTGCGCCTTGTCCAGCAGAACCTGGGCGCGGCGGTAGTCGGGCGGTGCCTGGAGCCCACCGAGTTCCACGGCACCGCCGACGCGCACGCCGCCGGCAATCGGCGTCACCACGAAGCCGTGCGAGCCGAAGGTGAGCTGCCGCCGCAGGTCGAAGGCGCCGGGCGGCAGCGTGGTGTTGTAGCCGCGTTCGGTCTCCAGCGGGATGCGGTGGCCCAGGCTCCTGGCCAGGCGGTGCGACCAGGCCCCGGCTGCCACCACCACCCGTTGCGCCAGCAGTTCATGGCCGCCTTCGAGCATCAGCCGAACGCCGTCCGCACCCGGACGCAGCCGCTGCACGTTGGCGCGGTGCAGCCGCCCGCCGTGCTGCGCGAGAGCACGCGCCACCTGCTCGACCAGCAGCAGCGGGTCGTCGACGCGTTGCCAGTGGGGAACGAAGACGCCGGCGACCAGCAGGCGCGACAGGCCCGGTTGCCAGTGTGCGATCGCCTGCGCGTCGCGCAGGTGCTCGAACGCGATGCCGTGCTCGGTGCGCAGTTCCCAACCGGGCAACGAGGCCTGCCACTCGGCTTCGCTTTCGTACAGGTGCAGGTTGCCGTCGGTGTGCAGCAGCGCCTGGGCGCCGGCGTCGCGCACCAGGCGCGGCATGGCCTGGGCGGACAACTCCATCAGTGCGGCCTGGGCGCGCGTGCTGGCGGCCACCTGCGCCGGCGCGCTGGCGCGCCAGAAGCGCCACAGCCACGGCGCGATGGCCAGCAGGTGGCGCGGCGGGATCGACAACGGCCCCAGCGGGTCGAGCAACCAGCGCGGCGCCTGGCGCATGATGCCTGGCGACGCCAGCGGCAGGATGTCGCTGTAGGCACAGGCGCCGGCGTTGCCGCGGCTGGCTTCGGCAGCGACGCCGCTGCGGTCCAGCAGCAGCACGCGGCGGCCAGCCTGCTGCAGGCGCAGCGCGATGCAGCAGCCGACGATGCCGGCGCCGATGACGGCGCAATCGGCAGCCGTGTCCTGCACCGCCAGCGGCGGCAGCGCCGGGCCGCGATCGTTCACGCCAGGCCCCAGGCAAAGGGGTCGTCGGGATCGAACACGACGGTGGCGTCCAGCGTCACGTGCGCGCGGCCGTGGATGAAGGGCAGGATGGCGCCCGCCGGGCCGGCGGCGGGCTCGTAGTGAGCCGCGAAGACACTGCCGATGACGCTCTCCTGGTGCCACCGCTCGCCCGGCGCCAGGGTGCCATCCGCCGCCAGGCAGGCCAGCTTGGCACTGGTGCCGGTGCCGCACGGCGAGCGGTCGTAGGCGCCGCCCGGGCACAGCACAAAACTGCGGCCGCTGCGCGCCGGGTCGCGGCCGGGTCCCAGCGCTGGCCCAAGCAACTCGATGTGGTCGATCTCGGCGCCGGCGGCACCGGTGATGCCCTGCGCGCGCAGGCCCTGGCGCAGCGCCTCGGCGCGCGCGCCGAGAGCGGCGATGTGGATCGCCTGCACCGCAAGCCCGTGGTCGTGGCAGAGGAAGAACCAGTTGCCGCCCCAGGCCACGTCGCCGTGCAGGCGGCCGACACCGGGCACGTCCACCGCAACCTGCGTCGCGTGGCGGTACGAGGCCACGTTGGCCACCGTGACGCTGCCGTCATCGTGCAGCGTGGCCTGCACCACGCCCACCGGCGTCTCGATGCGGTGGCTGCCCGGCGCCAGCCGCCCCAGGTGCGCCAGCGTGGCGACGAGCCCGATCGTGCCGTGGCCGCACATGCCGAGGAAGCCGACGTTGTTGAAGAAGATCACGCCGCAGGCATGCGCCGGGTCCTGCGCTTCGCACAGCAGCGCGCCCACCATCACGTCGTTGCCGCGCGGCTCGTTGACGAGGGCACGGCGCCAGTGGTCGTGCTCGCTGCGGAAGCGCAGCAGACGCTCCTGCATGCTGCCGCAGCCCAGGTCGGGGCCGCCGTTGACGACCAGCCGCGTCGGCTCGCCTGCGGTGTGCGAGTCCAGGATGCGGGTCGGGGCGGGCTGCTCGGTCATCGTGTTCATGGGCGGCGGGTCGGGGCGCGGTGGCGCGGACGGGGTGCGGACGGGGTGCGGCTGGTGCCGCGCGCGCGGCGCGCGCCCGCACCGACTGCAGATCGTGCCGCACCTTGTCGATGTGCGCCACCGGGCATTCGCAGGCGGCATTCACCCGGCCGGCCTGTACGATCTTCATCCCGGCTGGCCCAGCGCCAAGGCTGCTGCGGCCGGGACCTCTCCCGCGCCGGCCTCGCCGGCGTCACCCTGCACCACCTCCACAGCGGAGCCCTCATGAGCCTGCCCGGCCGCCCGAAAGGCTCATACACCGCAGTGCAAAGCACGGAGGTTGCCTCATGAGCGCCAAGGTCCCCTGGCAGGGTGTCTTCCCTGCCGTCACCACCCAGTTCCGCGACGACTTCTCGCTCGACATCGACGCCACGGCCCAGGTCATCGACGGCCTCGTGCGCGACGGCGTTTCGGGCCTGGTGGTCTGCGGCACGGTGGGCGAAAACACCTCGTTGTCACGCTCGGAGAAGCTGCAGCTCGTCGAAGCCGCCCGCTCGGTGGCCGCCGGCCGCGTGCCGGTGATCTGCGGCGTGGCCGAGTTCACCACGCCCTTTGCCATCGAGACGGCGAAGGCAGCCGCGCGCATCGGCGTCGACGGCATCATGCTGATGCCGGCGCTGGTGTACGCGGCCAAGCCGCACGAGTCGGTGGCGCACTTCCGCGCCGTGTCCAAGGCCATCGACGTGCCGATCATGGTCTACAACAACCCGCCGATCTACAAGAACGACATCACGCCCGACATCCTCGCGCAGCTGGCCGACTGCGAGACCATCGCCTGCTTCAAGGACAGCTCGGGCGACACGCGCCGCTTCATCGACACGCGCAACCGCGTCGGCGACCGCTTCGTGCTCTTTGCCGGCCTGGACGACGTGGTCGTCGAGAGCATCGCCATGGGCGCGGTGGGTTGGGTCTCGGGCCTGTCGAATGCCTTCCCGCGCGAAGGCGAAACGCTCTTCCGCCTGGCGCGCGACGGCCGCATGGCCGAGCTGATGCCGCTGTATGAATGGTTCATGCCGCTCTTGCAT
>JAYUPN010000397.1:0-17163 GCA_043760065.1 Rubrivivax sp. | reverse complement strand
TTCACTCATTGGGTGAGTGTGCCAAACAGACGCAACCTCGCGGCAACACTCAAGAAATCGGAGATTGCCGATCGTCAACTGCTGTTTCTAGGTTGAAGGACGGCCTCGCACCGGGCGGCGTCTGGAGCCGCACCGTCGTGCTCGTGGCAACAGAGTTCGGCCGCGAGGTCGCCTTCAACGGCAACGGCGGCACCGACCACGGCACCGGCGGCGCGGCGTTCCTGCTCGGCGGCGCCGTGCGCGGCGGTCGTGTCATCGCCGACTGGCCCGGGCTGGCGAAGAAGGACCGCTTCGAAGGCCGCGACCTGCGCGTCACCACCGAGCTGCGCGCCGTCGTGCGCACGGTGCTCGCGGATCACCTGCGTGTGCCGCGCGCCGCGCTGGACGGCACCGTGCTGCCGGGCAGCGCTGGCCTGCAGCCGCTGGACCTGCTCAGGCCCAGCGCCGGCTGAGCGGGACGCTGCCTGCGCAGGACGGCGCGCCGCCGTTCAGTCCGACTTGATACCGTTGTCCTTAACGACCTTGGACCAGATGTCGATCTGGCGGTCGATGAAGGTGCGCGCCGCCTCGGGCGTGGTGCGCAGGATGTCGATGCCCTGCGCCGACAGCTTGTCACGCACTTCGGGCTGGTCGAGCGCCTTGTTGATCTCTTCGTTCATGCGTTTGACGATCTCGGGCGGCGTCTTCGCAGGCGCCAGCACCGCCCACCAGGCCGGTGCGTCGAAGCCGGCGTAGCCGCTCTCGGCCACCGTCGGCACGTCGGGCAGCTTGGCCGAGCGCTTGCTGGTGGTGACGGCCAGCGCGCGCAGCCGCTTGCTGTCCAGGTGCGGCTTGGTCAGGAACACCGAGCCGATGCTCAGCGGCACGTGGCCGGCGAGCGCGTCGTTCATCAGCGGGCCGCCGCCGCGGTAGGGCACATGCAGCAGGTCGAGGTTGTCGCTCTTGGCCAGCAGCGCCATCGCCAGGTGTCCGAGGCTGCCCGAGCCGATGCTGCCGTAGTTGACGTTCTTCTTCGCCTTCGCCGCCGCCAGCACGTCGGCAAAGGTCTTGTAGGGTGAATCGACGTGGGTGGCCAGCACCATCGCGCCGGTGCCCACCAGCGCCACCGGCGCCAGGTCCCTGCGTGTGTCGAAGGGCAGGTTGGGCTGCAGCGCCGGGTTGACGCCGTGGGTGTCGAAGACGACGGCGAAGGTGTAGCCGTCGGGCGGCGACGCAGCGACGGCGCCGGTGCCGATGGAGCCCGAGGCGCCGCCCTTGTTGTCGACCACGACCGTCTGCGACAGCGCCTGCTGCAGCGCCGGCGCCAGGATGCGCGCCACCTGGTCGACCGACCCACCGGGCGGGAACACCGCCACCAGCTTGATCGGCTGCTTGCTCGGCCAGGCTTGTGCAAGTGCAGGGATGGAGAAGGCGCAGCCGGCAGCCACGAGACAGGCGGTGAACAGTGTTTTCATGGCTCGAGTGTCGGCCAGCCGGGCGCCCAGCGAAAGCAGGTAAACACGCAGCCGTCCGCGTCAGCGCGGCAGCAGCGACAGCAGCAACCGCGCCATGCGCTGCGCCGCGCCGCGGTGCGCAGCGGCGAAGCCGAGCGCGCGCTCGCGCAAGCCGTGGGCGTCGGCGCTGCGGGCGATCTGCGCCGCGCGCTGCACGCCTGCTTCGATGCCGGGTACGCGTTCGGCGGCACCGGCGGCCAATGCCAGTTCAGCGGCTTGCGCAAAGTTGAAGGTGTGCGGCCCCATCACCAGCGGGCAGCCGCAGGCGGCGGCCTCGATCAGGTTCTGGCCGCCCAGCGGCGCGAAGCTGCCGCCGAGCAGCGCTGCATCGGCGCTGGCGTAGTAGGCCGGCATCTCGCCCAGGCTGTCGCCCAGCCAGACATCGGCTGCGACATCGGCCGCCGCGCCGTCGGCCCAGCTGCTGCGGCGCGACAGCATGAAGCCCGCCTGCCCGATAAGCAGCGCGACTTCCTCGAATCGCTGCGGATGCCGCGGCACCACCACCAGCAGCGGCCGCGGCGCCGGCAGCGAGCGCCAGGCCTGCAGCAGCGGCGCTTCTTCGCCTTCGCGTGTGACGGCGGCGAGCACCACCGCACGGCGCGCGGCCTGCCGCCAAGAGCGGCCCAGCGCCAGCAGTTCGGGCCTGGGCGTCATGTCGAACTTCAGGTTGCCCAGCACGCGCACGTCGCGCGCACTGGACGCCCGCAGCCGCGCCGCATCGCCGTCGGTCTGCGCCAGCACCAGCGTGAAGCAGGCCATGGCCGGGTGCATCAGCGCCGCCAGCTGCAGGCCTTTGGCCGTGCTGCGCTCGGACAGCCGTGCGTTGGCCAGCACCATCGGCACACCCGCGGCCTGCGCTTCATGCAGCAGGTTGGGCCAGACCTCGGTTTCCATCAACACGCCCAGCGCCGGCCGATGGTGGCGAAGAAAGCGCCGCACCGCGCCGGGTGTGTCGTAGGGCAACCAGGCCTGCGCATCGCCCTCGCGCAGCAAGGCGCGGCCGGCATCGCGGCCGGTGGCGGTGCCGTGGGTCAGCAGCAGCCGCAGCCCCGGGCGCTGCGCGCGCAACTCGTCGATCAGCGGCGCGGCGGCGCGCGTTTCGCCCAGCGACACGGCGTGCAGCCAGACGCGTCCCGGCGCGGCCACCGGGCCGCCGCGACCCAGCCGCTCGGCCCACCACTGCCGGTACGGCGGCTCGTCGCGGCCGCGCCACCACAGGCGAGCAAAGTACAGCGGCGTGGCCAGCCGCAGCAGCAGCGCGTAAGCAACGCGCGCCAGCGTCTGCTTCAGCGGCATCAATGCGCCGAAGCGCCCACCTGCGCGTCGGGCTTGACGCTGCGCAGCACGGCCATGAACTGGGCTTCGATGCGGTGCAGCGCCTGCTGCGTGTGGCCCTCGAAGCGCAGCACCAGCACGGGGGTCGTGTTGCTGGCGCGGATGAGGCCGAAGCCGTCGGCAAAGTCCACGCGCAGGCCGTCGATGGTGCCGACCTCGCCGCCTTCGAACTTCAGCCGGCCGTCGGCGACGCGCGCCAGCAGTTCGGCCACCACCGCGTGGTGTTCGCCTTCGGCGCAAGGCACGTTGAGCTCGGGCGTCGAGAAGCTGCTCGGCAGCGCGTCGAGAAATGCGCTCGGGTTCTTCTCGCGGCTCAGGATCTCGAGCAGCCGCGCCGCGGTGTACGTCGCATCGTCGAAACCGTACCAGCGCTCGCCGAAGAAGAGGTGCCCGCTCATCTCGCCGCCGAAGGGCGCGCCGGTCTCGCGCAGCTTGGCCTTGATCAGCGAGTGGCCGGTCTTCCACAGCAGCGGCTTGCCGCCGGCCTGTCGGATGGCCACCGGCACGCGCTGGCTGCACTTGACGTCGAAGACGATCGGGGCGCCCTTGTGGCGCTGCAGGATGTCGCGCGCGAAGAGGATGATCTGCCGGTCGGGGTAGATGATGTGGCCCTGCGCCGTGACGACGCCCAGGCGGTCGCCGTCGCCGTCGAAGGCCAGGCCGACCTCGGCACCGGTGGCATGCACGACCTTGATCAGGTCCTGCAGGTTCTCGGGCTTGCTCGGGTCGGGGTGGTGGTTGGGGAAGTCACCGTCGACCTTGGAGTACAGGTCGATGACGTCGCAGCCCAGCGCACGCAGGATCGCCGGCGCCGATGCGCCCGGAATGCCGTTGCCGCTGTCGACGACGATCTTCATCGGCCGCGCCAGCTTGCAGTCGCGGGTGATGCGGCGCGTGTACTCGGCCCCGATGTCCATCGTCGCGCTGCGGCCGCGGCGCACGGTGTAGTTCTCGGTCTCGATGCGGGCCTTCAGCTTCTGGATGTCGTCGCCGTAGATGGCGCGGCCGCTCAGCACCATCTTGAAGCCGTTGTAGTCCTTCGGGTTGTGGCTGCCGGTGACCTGGATGCCGCTCGTGCAGCCGTGCCGGCCCCGCGTGGCGGCCACGTAGTACAGCATCGGCGTCGTGACGGCGCCGATGTCGACGACGTCCAGCCCGGTGCTCTTCAGGCCGCGGATCAGCGCCGCCACCAGGCCCGGCCCCGACAGGCGCCCGTCGCGGCCCACAGCCACCGCCTTCTCGCCGGCGGCGACGGCCTCGCTGCCGAAAGCGCGGCCCAGATGTTCGGCGAAGGTCTCGTCGACGTTCTTGCCGACGATGCCGCGGATGTCGTAGGCCTTGAAGATGGTGGGATCGATCTGCATGGGTGCGCTCGCGCGGCGGCGTGGTGGGGAAGTCGCGCGATTGTAGGCAGCGCCTCCTGCGTGCCACCGTGCGTTCGGCGGCGGCTGCGGTCGATTCGGCGGCTGCACCGGCCAGCCGTCGCAGAAGCCGCAACGCCACGGCGCTGCGCTTCCTACACTGCGGGCCATGACGATTCACCGTGCCCTGCTGCGTGCGTCCTGGGAGTCCTGGATCAGCAACGACAACCGCCCCCGCGCCGGCCCGTGGTGGCTGCAGTGGGTGTGGACCCTGCTCTTCAGCGCCGCGCTGGCGGTGGGCTTCACGATCCTCGGCTTCTTCGCCTTCGCCAGCGGCGAGGGCGCCTGGCGCAACATCTCGGGCTGGCTGTACTGGTACGGCAAGAACCTGATCGTGTGCACGACCATCAGCGTGCTCATCCACCTCTTGTTCGACGGCCTGCGCGCCATCTGGGCAACGCCGGCGCGGATCGGCAGCTGGCGGCCCTGGCAGCGCTCGCTGTTCTTCGGCGGCGTGCCATTGCTGGGCGTGCTGCTGGGCTGGCCCCTGGGCGTCGAACTGGCCGGCGGCCACCTCAGCACCTGGCTGGCCGACAGCCGCGGCAGGAACCTCATTGCCGGCAGCGTGTTGATTGCGCTCATGATCTCGTTCGTCATGCACCTGTGGTTTTCGGCGCGTGCCCGGCAGCTCGACGCCGAACGCCGCGCCACCGATGCGCAGCTGCGGCTGCTGCAGGCGCAGATCGAACCGCACTTCCTGTTCAACACGCTGGCCAACGTGCAGAGCCTGATGGACCACGACTTGCCCCGGGCCAAGCGGATGCTCGGCAGCTTCACCGACTACCTGCGGGCTTCGCTGACGACGCTGCGCAGCGACCACAGCCGGGTCTCCGACGAACTGGCGCTGGCCCGGAGCTACCTGGAACTGCTGCAAGGCCGCATGGAAGAGCGGCTGCGCTTCAGCGTCAGCGCCGACGAGGGCGCGCGCAACCAGCCACTGCCGCCGCTGCTGCTGCAGCCGCTGGTGGAGAACGCTGTCGTGCACGGACTGGAGCCCAGCATCGACGGCGGCATGGTGCAGGTGACGGCGCGCGTCAGCGGCCGGCATCTGGTGCTGCAAGTGCAGGACGACGGCCTGGGGCCCGATGCGCCGGCGCGGCGTGGCGGCAAGGCCGGCGCGGGCGTGGCCCTGGCCAACATCCGCCAGCGGCTGCTGGCGATGTACGGCAGCACGGCGACACTGGATGTCCAACCCGCCCACCCGGGCACCCTGGCCCGCATCACCTTGCCCTTGCAGGACCCGCGCCCATGACCAGCTGCCTGATCGCCGACGACGAACCGCACCTGGCGCGCGCGCTGGCCACCGAGCTGGCCGCGCTGTGGCCCGAGCTGCAACTGCTGCACGTGGCCCGCAACGGCGTCGAAGCGGCCGAGCGCATCGCGGCGCTGCAGCCCGACCTCGCCTTCCTGGACATCCAGATGCCCGGCCTGACGGGGCTCGAAGTGGCGCAGGGCATCGAAGGCGACACCCGCGTCGTTTTCGTCACCGCCTACGACGCGTACGCGGTGCAGGCCTTCGAGCACGAGGCGCTGGACTACGTGCTCAAGCCCTTGAAGGCCGAGCGGCTGCAGCGCACCGTCGAGCGCGTGCGGCGTGCGCTCGCGCAACCCGCGGCCGACGACGGCGCGCTGCTGGCGGCCCTGCGCCGGCTGGGGTCGGCCACTGCCCCGGCGCCCGAGCGGCTGCGCTGGGTACGCGCCAGCAACGGCGAACTGACGCACCAGGTGGCGGTGGAGGAGGTGCTGTTCTTCCGCGCCGACGACAAGTACACCTGCGTGCAGACGGCAGCCGCCGAGCACCTGATCCGCACGTCGATCGCCGAGCTGGCGGCGCAGCTCGATGCGCAGCAGTTCGTGCAGGTGCACCGCAGCACGATCGTCAACCTGGCGCACCTGGCCGGCACGCGGCGTGACGAGGCGAGCCGGCTGTTCCTGCGCATGAAAGGCCACGCGCAGGAACTGCCGGTCAGCCGCGCCTACGTGCATCTGTTCAAGGCGATGTAGGTGCCGGTGACCGGCAGCGCTGCGCGCGCGCTGGCTCAGCCGCGCTGACGCAGCGGCCGCTCGCCGCGGCGCTGGCGCATCAACACCAGGCCGGCCAGCCCGACCAGTGCCAGCGACGTCGGCTCGGGCACCGTGGACACCGCCAGCCCGCGCACCGCGTCGGCGCCGATGGCACCCAGCAGCGTGGCCTGCCCGGTGAGCAGGTTCAGCGTGTACAGGCCCTGGGACCCGCCAACGCGCAGCGAGGCGAAGGCGGTGTTCATGCCGCTGGCGTCGGTGCTGATGTCGAAGCCCAGGAACTCGTCGACGTCGAAGCCCAGCGACCCGATGGTGTTGAGGATGCCGGCGTTGGGGCTGCTGGTGCTGACCAGCGTGTCCAGCAAGTCGTCGATGTAGTACAGCGTGGTGCCGGTGGCCGGGTTGGTGTCGTTGTTGGTGTAGGCCGCCTCGACGACATGCGGGTTGACGCCGGCATTCACGTCACCCGCGGCGTAGACCAGCGTGCCGTCGACGATCGTCGCCCCGGTGGCGACGTTGATGCGCAGGTTCTGGTCGGCGCCGGTGACCACGCGCAGGCGGTCGGCGGCGGGGTTGAAGTCCACACCCAGCGGCGTGCTGGACATGGCAGCCGTGCTCACCAGCGTGGTCCCGCCGGTGCTGGTGTCGACGCGGTAGACGCCGCCGGTGGCGGCGAGGTAGCCGTACAGCATGTTGTCGGCTGGGCGGAAGTCGATGCCATCGAGCACCGTGGTGGCGCCCGACAGCGCACCGACCGTGCTCACCGCCCCCGGCGCCGAGGTGTCGAAGCGGAGCAGCGAGGCGCTGTCGCGCGTGAGCGCGAAGACGGGTGCGGCCTGCGCGCCCGTGCCCAGCGCTGCAAGCGCGAGCACGGAAGCGAGCTGTCGAAGTGAGACGGGCATGGCTGGACTCCTGGAATCTGGTGGATGGGCGGCAGTGGCTCAAGCGCGGGCGGCGCGATGCGCTCGCGCCGCCCGCCTGCTGCCCATACGCAGGAGGTGCCGCGCTGGATGCACGGCGAGGCGATGCCCGGTGCGGGAAAGCCTCAGAACTCGACCACGTCGCCCGGGTTGATGGCCAGCACCTTGACCCCGGTTTCGCCCAGCGCCTTGATGTAGTCGGCCGGCGTGCCCGGCAGGCCCGGGTTGGTGAGGTAGTGCATCGGGATCACGGCCTTGGGCTTGATGAAGTCCTTGGTGACCATCGCCGCGTGCTGCGGGTTCATCACAAACTGACCGCCGCCGATGGGCATCAGCACGAGGTCGGGCTTGTACATCTCGGCGATCAGCTTCATGTCGCCGAAGACGCCGGTGTCGCCCATGTGCCAGAGCTTGAAGCCGTTCTCGAACTCGATGATGAAGCCGCCCGGCTCGCCGCCCACGTGCACCTCGTCCTTGCCGGTGGCCGGATTCTTCCAGACCATCTCGGAGCTGTGTTCGGCCTTGACCAGCGTGACCTTCACGCCCGGCCCCACCGGCGTCACGGTGCCGCCCTTGTTCATGCGGTTGGCGCGGTTGCCCGGCATCAGGCCGAGCATGGCGAAACTCTGCGACAGGCCCGCCGGCGCCCACAGCGGCGCCTCGTGCATGTTGGCCAGCGCCGGCGCGTCGGCCATGTGATCGAAGTGGCCGTGGCTGACCAGCACGAGGTCGACCTTGCCCAGCGCCTCGAGCTTGCGGTAGGCCTCGGGCGTCTTCGGGTTGGTCTGCAGCCAGGGGTCGATGACGATGACCTTGCCGCCGAGCGTCGTGATCTTGAAGGCGGCCTGGCCCAGCCACTGCACCTTCACCTTGTCCTGCGCCAGGGCCGGCAGGGCGAGCGCCGCGCACAGCACGAGCGCAGCGGACTTCAACGATCGGTTCATGGCAGGGACTCCTTCAATGGGCGCTGTGGTCGGTGTAGACCGGCGCCGGCTGCGTGAACCAGGCGTGCAGGATCTGGTAGACCATCCTGTAGTTCTTCTGCTGGAAACTGGCGTGGCTGATGCCGTTGAGCACGGTGAACTGCTTGTCCGGGTGCGGCAGCAGCTTGAAGAACTGCAGCAGGTCGTCGAAGCCGGCGATGCCGTCGAACTGACCGCGCAGCACCAGCGTGGGCACCTGGATCTTCAGCGGGTCGACCACCGGCAACTTGCTGCACATGTCGATGTAGGTGCCGTTGGGCATGCTGTCGTCGAGCGCCAGGATGGCGTCTGCGAAGGCCTCGACGGTGGCCGGGTCGGCGCAGTCGGGGTGGTCGCGCGAGAAGATGCTGCGCACGAAGGCGCGGTCGACGGGGCGGCGCTTGGTGGCCAGGAATTCGGGCAGCTTCTTGCGCCGCTGCTCGAGCGTCGGCGCGCCTTCGCCGGTCCAGACGAAGGCGTCCAGCGCCAGCCGCTGCACGCGGCCGGGGTGGTTCTGCGCAAAAAGCGCGGCGCGCAGCGCGCCGCTGCTGATGCCGTAGGTCAGGAAACTCTTGACGCCGCGGACGGCGGCGATGTGGTTGGTGGCCGCAGCCAGGTCGGCGGCGCCGTTGGCGATGTCGCAGTAGATGTCGCGCGCCTTGCCGCTGCGGCCATAACCTTCCATGTCCACGCACCAGCAAACGAAGCCCTGCTTGGCGAACCAGTCCATCACGCTGCTGTCGGCGCGGCCCGGCACGCTGAGGTCGAAGGTCGGCTGGCTGGCCATCGATGAGCCGTGCACGAACAGCACCGCCGGCTTGCCCGCCTGCTCTTCGGCGTTGCCGACGAACTTCTCCCACAGGAACAGCGGCACGTCGCCGTCGGCGGTCTTCTTGGTGGTCCAGTGTTCCTGGCCCGTCACTTGGGTCATCTTGCTTCTCTTGGTGTCAATCGATCTTTGCGCCGGTGTCCTTGATGACGCGCGCCCAGCGGTCCCGCTCCTCGCGGAAGAAGGCTTCGAATTCGGTCGGGCTGGAGCCGGCGACCTCGATGCCGGCTTCGGCGAAGTAGCTCTTGACCTCGGGCGTGGCCAACGCCGCCTTCAACTCGCGGTGCAGCCGTTCGATGATCGCCGCCGGCGTGCCCTTGGGTGCCATCAGACCCAGCCAGACATAGGCGGCATAACCCGGCAGCCCGGCTTCGGCCAGCGTCGGCACCTCGGGCAGTTGCGGCGAACGCGTGCTGCTGCTGACCGCCAGCGCGCGCAGCTTGCCGGACTTGATGTGCGTCACCATGCCGGCCGTTCCCGGCATCGCCATCGGCACCGTGCCGGCGAGCAGGTCCGTCGTCGCCTGGCCGCTGCCACGGTAGGGCACGTGCGTGAGCTCGATGCCGGCCATGCTGGCCATCTGCGCCATGAACAGGTGCTGACCGCTGCCATTGCCCGACGAGGCGTAGTTGAGATGCCCCGGCTTGTGCTTGGCCAGCGCGATCAGCTCGGCCAGGTTCTTGGCCGGGAACGCGGGATGCACGACCAGCACGCCGGGCTCGCGCCCGAGCAGCGAGATGCCGATGAAGTCGTCCAGCGGCGCGAAGTTCAGCCGCGGGTACAGCGTGGCGCTGATGGCGTTGGTCTGCGACGCCAGCAGCAGCGTGTAGCCGTCGGCGGGCGACTTGGCCACCATCTCGCTGCCGATGGTGGCGCCGGCGCCGGGCTTGTTCTCGACGATCACCTGCTGCTTCAGGCGGCGGCCCAGTTCCTGCGCGATGACGCGCGTCGGGCCGTCGACGGCGCCACCGGGCGAAAACGGCACGACGATGCGGATCGGCCGGCTCGGGTAGTCCTGGGCCCAGGTGGCCGTGGCCAGCAGCGCGCCGGCGATCAGTGTGGCGATGCGTTTCATTCAAATCCTCCTGCCTGGCGCAGCGCTTGCGAATCGGGGCCCGCCATGCGCGCCACCAGCATTGCGGCGGCTGCCGCGTGCTGCGACGCGGTGCTCACCGCAGCCGTGTAGACCGTGGCCAGCTCGAAGCGCGCCGGCAGCAGCGCCACCAGCTGCACGCCTTCGGTGTACAGGATCTCGGTGACCTGCGTGCAGCCGATCGGGCGCGCGTCAGCGCTGGCACCGAGTTCGCGCATCGCCGTCGCACCGTTGGGGAAGGTGCGAAAGCGCGGCTGCAGCTCGTCGTGCACGCCCAGCTCGCGCATGACGTTGGCAAAGTGGATGCCGGCGGTGGCACGCACCGGGTCCGGGAAGTAGATCGCGTCGGCGGCGCGCAGCGCCGCGGCCAGCGCCTCGGGCGTCGCGACGTCAGGCAGCGCATGGCCGCGCTGGACCGCCACGCCGGTGCGCACGCGGCCGAGCGCCGCCAGGCTGTCGGCGCGCAGGCGCCCCTCGGCGGCGAGCGCGCGGGCCATGGCATCGGTGAGCACCAGCAGGTCGCAGGGCTCGCCGGCGAGCAGCGCCTCCTTCATCGCGCCGACCGCGCCGAAGCGGCCCTGCAGGCGCAGGCCGGTGTCGGCTTCGAACTGCGGCTGCAGCGCGCGCACCAGACCTTGTGCGGCGCCTGCGCACAGGAAGTCAAGTGTCGCGCTCAAAATTAACCCTCCGTGCTGCGCACTGCGGTGCGAGCCCCCGGGCTGCGAAGCAGCCCCTGCGGGCCTGCGGGAGCGGCCGCGCGGGGGCTCATTCGGCCTTGGCCCCCGAGATCTTGACGATGCGTGCCCACTTGGCGATGTCGTCGTTCATGTAGCGCGCGAACTCGTCCACACCCATCGTCATCGGCGTCGTGCCCTGCGCAGCCCAGGCACGGCGCACCTCGGGGTTGGAGGTGATCTTGGTCATCTCGGCGTTCAGGCGCGCCACCACCGCCGGCGGCGTGCCCTTGGGCGCCATCAGGCCCAGCCACAGCGTGGCTTCGTAGCCGGGCACGCCGGCCTCAGCCATCGTCGGCACGTCGGACAGGATCGACGTGCGTGCCTTGCCGGTGGTGGCCAGCGCCTTGACCTTGCCGCTCTTGATGTGTTCGGTCATCGTCGGCACCGCGTCGAACATCATCTCCAGCTGCCCGCCGAGCACGTCGGTGCGCGCGCCGGCGCTGCCGCGGTACGGAATGTGCACCACCGAGATGCCGGCCATGGCCTTGAACAGCTCGCCGGCCATGTGGTACGGCGTGCCCGGCCCAGACGACGCATAGGACATGCCGCCCGGCCGTGCCTTGGCGGCCTTGATCAGTTCGGCCAGCGTGTTGTGCGGCAGGTTGGCCCGCGTCACGAGCACCAGGTCGGAGTAGCTGATCGGCGCCACCGGCACGAAGTCGCGCATCAGCGCGAACGGCCGCGTCGGGATCAGCGACTCGTTGACGGTGTGCGTGTTGGACATCAGCAGCAGCGTGTAGCCATCGGCCGGCGACTTGGCCACCGCGTTGGTGCCGATCAGCGAGCCGCCGCCGGGGCGGTTGTCGATGACGAAGCTCTGGCCCAGGCTGTCCTGCAAACGCTGCGCGACAAAGCGGCCGAAAACATCGGCCGAGCCGCCGGGCGCGAAGGGCACGATGATCTTCACCGGCTTGTTCGGGTAGTCCTGGGCTTGCGCCGGCAGCACCACCAGCAGCGACGCCAACAACCCGGCCACGCAGACCGGCAGGAGAAAAGCGCGCGATCGCGAACAAAGCGGATTCATGGGCGGCTGCTTTCTCGGCAATTGGTTCTGATTGGTTGCATTTGGGTGCAACCCGGCGACTCTAGCGGCGACCCCGGGTCGGGTCAATGCGGCGGACCCTCGCCACCGCTTGCACGGCAGCCTGAACATGGGCCGCCGAACGCTGGCCGCGCGATCAGCGGCCGAGCATGTTGACGCGCACGTGCACCAGGTGCGCCAGGCACAGCGATTTGGCCTTGTCGGCGTCGCGGTCCTTCAATGCCGCCACCAGCGCGCGGTGTTCCTGCTGGTACTCCAGGCGCCGTTCGGGCGTGGCGCTGCGGCGCTTGAGCACGCCCCACTCGCCGTGCGCGCGCGCCTCGCCCATGAGCCGGAAAACGGCACTGATGAAGCCGTTGTGCGCCGATTCGGCGATCGCCTCGTGCAGCGCGGCGTCCCACTTCTCGAACGCTTCCAGCGAGGTGGCGCGCTCGGCGTGGTGGTTGCACTCGTCCATGCGCGCGAAGTCCGCCGCGGTGGCGTTGCCGATGGCCATGTCGATGATCGCCGGCTCGAGCACCAGCCGTGCGCTCATCAGTTCGGCCGGGCTGACGGCACGCGCGCCGGCCGGCGCCAGCTCGCTCAGGACCTCGTGCACCTGCTCCGACACGTAGGTGCCGCTGCCCACCGTCTGCGTGATCAGCCGCTTGTGCTTGAACTCCTGCAGCACGCGCCGCACGGTCGATCGGCTCAGGCCGAACTGCGCGCCCAGCGCACGCTCGGTGGGGATGCGGTGGCCGGCGCGCCAGGCGCGCGAGCGCAGCTTGTCGAGGAGTGTTTCGCGCAACAGGGCGGCCGTGTCCATGCGGGGTCCGTGGGCAGCTCGGTAGAGCCAAATGGTAGCATTTGGGCCGATTGGCCAGGACCGCCCCAGGAGACACCACCGTGCGCATCGCGACCCTCATGCACCAAGGCCGGCGCCGCGTCGGCGCGCTCGCCCCCGGTGGCGCCAGCATCGGGCTGTTCGACATCGACGGCACGCGCGGCGCGCTGGCGATCATCGAAGCCGCGGCCGCCGGCCAGCCGCTGCCGCGCGTTGCCGAACAGGTGCCGCTGGCCGGCGCGCGCTTCGAAGCCGTGCTGCCCGCGCCGCGGCGCAACCTGTTCTGCGTCGGCCGCAACTACCACGCGCATGCCAAGGAACTGCGCGACACCGTGTTCAAGGACAACGCCAAGGCGGTCGACGCCTGGCCGATCGTCTTCACCAAGGTGCCCGAGTGCGTGGTCGCCACCGGCACCGCGGTGCGGCTGCCGGGCGCAGCGGTGTCGGTGCAGATCGACTACGAGGCCGAGCTCGCCATCGTCATCGGCAAGGGCGGCCGCAACATCGCGCGCGCCGACGCGATGGCCCATGTCTTCGGCTACACGATCGTCAACGACGTCACCGCGCGCGACGTGCAGATGCGCCACGGCCAGTGGGACCTGGGCAAGAGCTTCGACACCTTCTGCCCGATGGGGCCGTGGCTCGCGACGCCCGACGAACTGGACGGCACCGACACCCGCGTGCGCTGCTGGGTCAACGGCGAGCTGCGCCAGGACGGGCGCACGACCGACCTGATCTTCGACATCCCGACCTTGATCGAGACCTGCTCGCGTGGCATCACGCTGCTGCCGGGCGACATCATCGCCACCGGCACGCCGGCCGGCGTCGGCATGGGCCAGAACCCGCCGCGCTGGCTGCAGCACGGCGACGTGGTGCGCATCGAGATCGACGGCCTGGGCGAGCTCCAGAACACCTTCACTGAAGAAAGCCGCTCATGAAGTCCCTGCTGAAGACAAGCTGCGCCATCGGCGCCGGCCTGCTGGCGGCCACCGGCGCCTGGGGCCAGGGCGCATGGCCTGCCGACAAGCCGATCACGATGATCGTGCCCTTCCCGCCCGGCGGTGTCGCCGACACGGTGGCGCGCCCGGTGGCCGAGGCGCTGGGCCGCGAACTGCGGCAGACCATCGTGGTCGAGAACCGCGCCGGCGCCGGCGGCGCCACCGGCATCGGCGCTGCAGCGCGCGCGCCGGCCGACGGCTACACCGTGCTGCTCGGCCTGTCGTCGATCTCGATCCTGCCCGAGGCCGACACGCTGCTCGGCCGCAAGCCGGCCTTCACGCTCAACCAGTTCAAGCCCATCGCCCGCTTCACCGCCGACCCCACCGTGCTGGTGGTGCGCGCCGAAGCGCCGTGGAAAACGCTGGCCGAGTTCCTGGCCGACGCGAAGAAGAAGCCCGGCACCTACAACTACGGCAGCTCGGGCAACTACGGCACCATGCACGTGCCGATGGAGATGCTCAAGGCCAGCGCGGGATTCCGCATGACGCACATCCCCTACACCGGCGCCGGGCCCGCGCTGCTGGCGCTGCTGGGCGGACAGGTCGACGCCGTGGCCAGCGGCCCGAGCACCGTGGTGCAGCAGATCAAGGCCGGCAAGCTGCGCGCGCTGGCGCACTGGGGCGACAAGCCGCTGGCCGCGCTGCCCGGGGTGCCGAGCCTGAAGGAGGCCGGCTTCGGCGCCACCTTCGCGCAGTGGTCGGCGCTCTTCGTGCCGGCCGGCACGCCCGACGACATCGTGGGCAAGCTGCGCGCCGCCGCCGCCAAGGCCGCACGCGACCCCAAGGTGGTGGAGACCATCAACCGCGCCGGCAGCCCGATCGAGTACCAGGACGCGCCGGAGTTCCAGGCCTACTGGGACGCCGACGCCCGGCTGATGACCGACGCCGTGCGCAAGATCGGCAAGGTCGAATAAGCAGGGCCCCGGCTCACTTCGTTCGTGCCCCCCGAGGGCGTGCGTCGCGGACCGGGCGACCCGGATCCGGAACCCCGCGCTGGTCAACGTGCGCCGCCGCGGCGCGCAGCTTGTCCTTCTTGCTCGGGCGCCGGCCCTTGACGCCGCCGCTCGGGTCGGCCGGCGCCGGCGGCAGCACGGCGACGGGCTCGAACCCCGGCTCGACCTCGCGCGGTACACGCTGCTGCTGGCGCTTCTCGATGAGCCGGAAGTGGGCTTCGCTGCCTGGCGCATCGGCCAGCACGAAGCTCACCGCCACGCCCGCCGCACCGGCGCGCCCGGTGCGGCCGATGCGGTGCGTGTGGTCGACGGCCGAACGCGGCAGGTCGTGGTTGACGACGGCGTCGATGGCGGCCACGTCCAGGCCGCGCGCGGCCAGGTCGGTGGCCACCAGCAGCTGCAACCGCCCGCTGCCCAGGTCGGCCAGCACCTGCGCGCGTCGGCCCTGGCTCAGGTCGCCGTGCAGCGCCGCCGCGGGCAGCCCCGCCTGGCGCAGCTTGTCGGCGACGTGTTCGGCCGCGTGCTGGGTGGCGACGAAGACCAGCACCTTGCGCCAACGCTGCTGCGCGATGAGATGACGCAGCAGCGGTGTGCGGCGCGCAGTGTCGACGACGACGGCTCGCTGCCGGATGTCCGGCGCGGCTTCCCGCGGCTGTGGCGCGTCGACCGCCCGCTGCATCTGCCCCGCCACCGACACCTGCAAGGCGTCGGTCTGCACCGCGCGCGCCAGCTCGCGCACGGCATCGGGCAGCGTGGCGCTGAACAGCAGGGTCTGGCGCGGTCGCGGCAACAGCGCCAGCACGCGGCGCGTCTCGTCGCCGAAGTCGGCGTCGAGCAAGCGGTCGGCCTCGTCGAGCACGACCACCCGCAGGTCCGCCAGGCGCAGCGCGTTCTGGCGCGTCAGGTCCAGCAGCCGCCCCGGCGTCGCAACCACGACATGCGCGCCGCCGCGCAGCGCCATCATCTGCGGGTTGATCGACAGGCCGCCGACCGCGACCACGGTGCGCAGCTGCGGCGCCAGGGCCTGCGCCGCAGCGCCGATCTGCGCCGCCAGTTCGCGCGTCGGCGTCAGCACCAGCGCCGCCAGGCGGCGCGGCCGCTCGGCCGCGACACCGGCATCGGCCAGCACCCGCTGCAGGATCGGCAGCACGAAGCCCGCCGTCTTGCCGGCGCCGGTCGGCGCCTGCGCCAGCACGTCGCGGCCGGCCAGGATCGCCGGCAGCACGGCGCGCTGGATCTCGCTGGGCTGCAGCCAGCCGGCTGCCGCAGCGGCCTGCTGCAATGCGAGGTCCAGACCGAGCGCGGCAAAGCTGCCGGCGCGGAGGTCGGGAGCGGATGAATCAGTTGCAATCGTTGGCTCGGGCATGCGCCACAGGATAGCCTGCACGCCCATGACGACCTCCGACCCTGCCGCCCGGCGAGCGAGCTGCGCCGATTGCCAGCGGCCGCTGCGCACCTGCCTGTGCAACTGGATCCGCGCCACCGACAACCGCGTGCCGCTGCTCGTGCTGCAGCACCCGCACGAGGTCGGCCATGCCAAGGGCAGCGCGGCGCTGCTGCGCCTGAGCCTGCAGCGCTGCCAGCTTGAAGTGGGTGAAGCCTTCGACCCCGCGACGCTCGCGGCGTGGCTCGGGCCACAGGCGGTGCTGCTGTACCCGGGTGCCGGCGGCACCGAGCTCGCGGCCGTGCCGCAGCGGCTGGTGCTGCTGGACGGCACCTGGCGCAAGACGCGCAAGCTGCTGCACCTGAACCCGCTGCTGCAGCAGCTGCCGCGCATCGCGCTGGAGGCGCCGCCGCCGTCGCTGTACACGATCCGCAAGGCGCAGCAGCCGCAGCAGCGCAGCACGCTCGAAGCGGCCTGCCATGCGCTGGGCGCGATCGAGAACCGGCCCTCGCACTACGCGCCGCTGCTGCAGGCCTTCGACGGCTGGGTGCGCTCGCAGGCTCACGGCGCGGGCGGCAGCATCACGCCTTCGTGATGCGGAAGCCGGCGTCCAGCAGCAGCACCTCGCCGGTCGTCTTGGCGGCGCCGGCGCCCAACCACCAGGCGGCATCGGCGACATCTTCGGGCGTGATCGGCGCGCCGAGTGCCGCGGTGTCGTTCCAGGTCTGCAGCAGCGCGGCAAACCGCTCGGGCCCCATGCCCTGCTGCAGCCACGGCGACGTGACGAGCCCGGGCGCGATGGCGTTGACGCGGACCGCCGGCGCCAGCGCACGCGCCAGCCCCACCGTCATCGCGTTCAGCGCGCCCTTGCTGGCCATGTAGGCGATCGACGAGCCGCGGCCCGACATCGACGCCACCGACGAGATGTTGACGATCGCCGCGCCCGGCTGCGCCTGCAGCAGCGGCACGAAAGCGCGCGCGAGCTGGAACGCGCCGATCACGTTGACGGCATAGATGCGGTGGAAGTCCTCGGCCTGCAGGCCGTCCAGGTCCTTCAGCGCCACGAACTTGGTCGTGCCGGCGTTGTTGACGAGCACATCGGCGCGGCCGAAGTGCTGCCGCGTCTCGTCGGCCAGCCGCCGCGCATCGGC
>JAYUPN010000396.1:0-17250 GCA_043760065.1 Rubrivivax sp. | reverse complement strand
CGTTGGGGCCCAGCAGGCCCAGGATTTCGCCGCGCCGCACCTCGACGTCGACGCCGGCCAGTGCCTTCACGCCGCGGAAGGACTTGGCCAGGCCCCGTGTGCGGAGTAGCACCTCGCCCTGCCCTGCGGGAGGCGCAACGGGCAAGGCCAGCAGCTCGGCCGGCAAGGGTGGCGGCGCCGCACTGCGGCGCCCAAGCGCGCGCTGCAACCGCGGCAGGATGCCGTCGGGCATGAACAGGATGGCGGCGATCAGGATCGCACCGACCAGCGCCTTGCCGGCGACCGCGAAGTTGGCGGCCGTGAAGCTGTACAGCAGCAGCGTGATGGCCACCGCGCCGATGGCGGGCCCGGCCCAGTGGCGCGAGCCGCCCAGCACGCTCATCAGCACCACCGTCAGGGGCACGGTGATGGTGAAGACCTCGCCGACGGTGACGTAGTTCAGGAACAGCGCGTGGATGCCACCGGCGACGCCGGCGAGCGCGCACGAGGTGGCCAGCGCGATCAGCTTGTAGCGGTAGGTCGGCACCCCCATCACCTCGGCGGCGTCCTCGTCGTCGTGGATCGCAAACAGGCCGGCGCCGAGCTTGGACACCGAGATGCCCCAGGCCACCAGCAGCGTCACCGCGGCCGTGGCCAGTGCCAGCAGGTAGAACGTCGACGACGGCGTGGGCCCGATTTGGGGCACCGCCACGCCGGCCAGCGAGACGCCGTTGCCGCCGTCGATCGGCGTGTTGACGATGACGGTGCCGACGACGAAGGTCACGGCCAGCGTGAGCAGCGCAAACACTTCGCCGCGGATGCCCTTGACGCGGAACACGATGGCGCCGACGACGAGGCCCAGCACGCAGGCCACCAGCGCCGCCGCCGGCAGCGTCCACAGGAAGGGCCAGTCCCAGCGCGCCATCAGCGTGGCGCTGGTGTACAGGCCGGCGCCGAAGAAGGCGCCATGGCCGAAGGAGAAGTAGCCGCTGTAGCCCGACAGGATGTTCCACGACGTGGCAAGCACGATCCAGTGCAGGATCAGGTACAGCAGCGAGTCGTAGAACGCCGGCAGGCCGAGCGCCGGCACGAAGGCCAGCGCGATCGCCGCCGCGACGATGGTCGCCGGCGTGCGCCAGGGCGATGCGGCTGGGGCCTCGCCCTTCACCGGCGCTGCCGGCAGCGCGGAAGAGTGTGCGTTCATGCGGCGCGCCCGGGTCGGAAGAGCAGGATCGCGATCAGCAGCGCAAACGACACCAGCGGCGCCCAAGAAGGCGCGGTCACGGCCATCGTCACCGCCTCGCTGACGCCGATGACGATGCCGGCCAGCAGCGGCGCCAGCGGGCGGCCCAGGCCACCGAGCATGACGGCGGCAAAGACGACGCCGATCCAGGCATAGATCTGCGCCGGCGCCAGCGTGAAGCCCAGCGCCAGGCAGACGCCGGCCACCGATGCCAGGGCCGAGCAGGTGCCGGCCAGCAGCAGCGCGTTGCGGCGCTGATTGATGCCGAAGGCGGCGGCGATGCTGGCGTCTTCGGCCGAGGCGCGCAGCGACTTGCCGAGGTCGGTGTAGCGCAGCACCGACCACACGCCGACCGACAGCGTCACCGCCAGCGCGAGCGTGATCAGCTCGGGCAGCGGCATGAACAGGCCGGCGACCTTGAGCCGGTGCTCGCCGTAGGACGATTCGAGCTTGCGGAAGTCGGCGGTCCAGATCGACTGGATCAGGGCCTCGACGATGCCGGTGAGGCCGAAGGTGACGAGCAGCGAGTTGAAGGGCGTGATCGCAAAGCTCGCCAGCGCCCAGTGCAGCCCGGCGCCGATGGCGAAGAACAGCGGCACGATCAGGGCCAGCGTCAACAGCGGGTCCATGCCCATGGTCGCCATCTGGTAGCACAGGTAGGCGGCGAGGAAGGCAAAGGCGAAGTGCGCCAGATTGATCTGGCGCAGCAGCCCCCATGACAGGCTCAGGCCGAGGCCCAGCAGTCCGTACAGGGCGCCCACGAAGACGCCCGACAGGACACTTTGCGCCAGCAGCGTGGCGCTGGGCAGCGTGAAGCCCGACATGTCGCTGCTGCCCGCCTCAGTTGGCCTGCAGCGTGGCGCCGGCGTGGGTGTGGGACTTGGGCCAGACCACGGTCCACTTGCCGGCTTGCACCTGCTTGATGCGCATCAGGTCGTCGCCGTAGTTGCCCACGCCGTCGAAACGCAGCCGGCCCTGGATGGTGTCGACCCGGTTGGCGTTGAGCCAGGCGCCGATGGCCTTGTCGTCCAGGCTCTTGGTGGCCAGAACGCCGGCTTCGAGGATCTGCCAGGCGGTGTACGAAGCCCCGGCCTGCACTTCCACCGACGGGTCGGGCAGCTTGGCCGCGATCGCCCGCTCGCGGTAGGCGCGGACGAACTCGGCCGCGCCGGGGGCGTTGGTGAAGGGCGGCTGCTCCTCGAAGATCGTCACCGACAGCGCGTTCTTCGCTTCCGGCAGCGACACCAGCGGGCCCGGTGCCGGGTAGAGGTAGAAGTGCTGCGGCGGCAGGTAGTCGATCTTCTTCATCGCGTCGAGCAGCAGGTTGCCCTCGAGGCCGATCGCGCCCACCCAGACGAAGTCGGGCCTGGCATCCTTGATCCGGTTGGCGATCGGGCCGAAGTCGCGGTTGCCGAAGTCCCACTCGAGGAACAACACCTCGGTCAGGCCGCGCTTCTTCAGCACCTCGCGCGCGCCGGCGCTCATGAACTGGATCGAGGGGAACTTGCTCGTCACCACGGCCACCGTCTTCGGTGGCTTGGGGCCGGCGGCCAGGGCATCGAAGAGCGTGCCCGGCACCGTGCTCGCCGGGTCCGCGCCCAGCGACCAGGCCGGGAAGGCCATGTCGTACTTGGCCAGCGCCGGGATGCCGAAGGTGTGGTGCACCAGCACCTTGTTGTAGCGCTGCGCCACGCCCATCGCCGACAGGATCGCGCCAGTCGCGTACGGCCCCATCAGCAACTCGACCTTGTCGGCGGTGACGAGTTGCTCGTACAAGGTGCGCGCCAGGTCGGGCTTGGACTGGTCGTCCTTGAGCACCCATTCCAGCGGCCGGCCGAGCCAGCCGCCGCGCTTGTTGACCTGCTCGACGTAGATCTCGCCGACGATCTTGTGCACCTGCGCCGTGGCCGCCAGCGGGCCGGTG
This sequence comes from Rubrivivax sp., assembly GCA_043760065.1. Lineage (GTDB taxonomy): Bacteria > Pseudomonadota > Gammaproteobacteria > Burkholderiales > Burkholderiaceae_C > Rubrivivax. The sequence goes on along the minus strand of JAYUPN010000396.1, from coordinate 14,104 downwards.
AGCGCGAGCGTGCTGCCGATGCGGATCGGCGCCGGCTGCGCCTGCGCCAGGCCCGAGGCTGCGGCGAGACCGGCGACGCTGGCGCCCAGAACGGTGCGGCGGGACAGCGGGTGATCGTTGATCATGGTTTGTCTCCTGTCGTGGGGTTGAGGACGAAAGCGAAGTCCATTGTGTAGAAGGGCTGGGCACTGTCGTGGCCGTCCGGCGTGCGGCCGGGGCCGTGCTGCACGCCATCGGCGACCAGCGAGCCGCGCACGCCGAACGCGGCGTCGGTGTCCAGATAGCGGTCTTCGGCGCGGAAGACCTGCGTGACCAGCCTCTCGTAGCCCGGCGCGCTGATCATGAAGGGCCAGTGCGCCGCTCGCCAGGCGTGGCGTCCGAGCGCCGCCAGCAGGCGACCCACCGGCCCATCGTGCGGGATGGTGTGCGGCTCGGCCAGCACGGTCTTGAACTGGAAGCAGCCGTCGGCGCCGCTGTGCAGCGCGGCGCCAGCGCACGGCGCGCCCTCGTCCGCCGCGTGCCCGACCCGGACTTCGGCGCCGGCGATGGGGGAGCCGTCGACGGCGCGCACGCTGCCGCGGATGTAGCAGGCAGGGCCTTCGACTTCCGGGCCGCGGCCGCCCACGGTCGGACGCGGCTCGCCGCCCGGCCAGACGCCTGCCGGCGTCGCTTCGGTGCAGCCCTTGGGCTTGCGGTGGTTCTGCGCCGTGACCAGCATCGACAAGCCGAGCGTGTCCGACAGCAGCATCAGCTCCTGGCGCGGCCCGCGCATCGTGCGGCCGCACTCGGCCAGGAAGTGCAGGCCGTGCCGCCATTCGTCGTCGCTGAGCTTGACCTCGCGCGCAAAGGCATGCAGGTGCTGCACCAGGCTGGTCATCAACTCGCGCACGCGTGCATCGCCGGCGCTGGCGTGTCGTGCGATCACGGCCTGGGTGATGTTGTCCTCGTCGATGTTGTGCATTCGGGGCCGGGCCACGGGTTGTTCCGTGCGACAAGACTGGGCCGCGACTCTATGCTTCCACTCATCAGCGAAAAAGCCCGATGCGGCAAAGCTATCTTCCGCCTGTCGGAAAACTCCGGGTAAACATGGATCGGTGGACCGAAGTCGAGTTGTTCGTGCAAGTGGCCGAACTGGGCAGCCTGTCGCGCGCGGCCGAATCGCTGGGCCTGAGCAACGCGGCAGCGAGCCGGCACCTCGCTGCGCTGGAGTCACGGCTGTCGGCGCTGCTGGTGCAGCGCAACACGCGGCGGCTGTCGCTGACCGATGTCGGCGAGGCCTTCTACCATCGCTGCAAGCCGTTGCTGGGCGAACTGCGCGACGCCGAGACCGCCGTCAACGAAGCGGTGCTCAAGCCCGCCGGCCTGTTGCGCGTGCAGGCCTCGCTGTCGTTCTCGATGATCGTCATCGCGCCGCTGCTGCCGGAGCTGAATGCCCGCTACCCCGACCTGCGCATCGAGGTCGTCGCGTCCAACCGCTATCTCGATCTGCTCGAAAGCGGCATCGACGTGGCGATACGCAACCGCGAGTTCGAGGGCGACTCGGCGATCACCGTGCGCCGCCTGGCCGAGACCAAGCGCGTGCTGGCGGCGTCGCCGCAGTACCTGCACCGCCACGGCACGCCGCGCACGCCGGACGAGCTGGGCAAGCACCGGCTGCTGCTCTACAACCTGGCCAACCACCCGCACCAGATCCAGTTCACGCGCGACGGCGCCGTGACCTCGCTGCCGGTGCGCGGCGTGCTCGAGGCCAACGACGGCCAGGTCATCCGCGCCGCGGCCCTCAAGCACCTGGGCATCCTGCTGCAGCCGATGTACATCATCCACGACGACGTGATCGCCGGCCGGCTGGTGCCGGTGCTCACCGAGTGGGAACTGCAGCGCCTGACGATCAACATCGCCTACCCGACGCGCCGGCACCTGCCGGCCAAGGTGCGGTGTTTCGTCGACTTCCTGGTCGAGCAGTTCGCGGCCAACGACTTCGAGCGCCGCTGGACCGCCTGAGCTCGCTCAGCCGCCGTGCTCGGCCCGCAGCATCCTTGCCGCTTCGACCATCGACCTGAGCTTGCCCACCGCGACATCGCGCGGCAGGTACTTCATGCCGCAGTCCGGCGCCAGGATGACGCGCTCCTTGGCCACGAAAGGCAGCGCGCGCCGGATGCGCGCCGCCACCACCTCGGGTGTCTCCACCGCCATGTCCGACAGGTCGATGCAGCCGACCATGATCTGCTTGTCGTCGAGCTGCGCCAGCACCGAGCAGTCCAGACTCGACTGCGCGGTCTCGATCGAGACCTGCTTGCAGCCGCAGCCGCGCAGCTCGGGCAGGAAGGAGTAGCCGCTGGGCCGGGCGTGGATGACCGCGGCGTAGCCGAAGCAGATGTGCACTGCCGTCGTACCGGTGATGCCGTCCAGCGCCACGTTCAGCGCCTTCAGGCCGTACTGGCGCGCCTTCTCGGGCCGCGCCTGCATGTAGGGCTCGTCGATCTGCACGACGTCGGCGCCGGCGGCGAAGAGGTCGCGGATCTCGGCGTTGACGGCCACCGCGTAGTCCAGCGCCGCGGCTTCGTCGGTGGCGTAGAAGTCGTTCTGCGCCTGCTGGCTCATCGTGAACGGGCCGGGCACGGTGATCTTTACCTGGCGATCGGTGTGGCGCTTCAGGAACAGCAGGTCCTCGACTTCCACCGCGTGCTTGCGGCGGATCTTGCCGGCGATGCGCGGCACCGGGTTCGGGTGGCCCGAGCGGTCCAGCGCCGTGCCCGGGTTGTCGAGGTCGACGCCTTCCAGCGCGGTGGCGAATCGGTTGCTGTAGCTCTCGCGCCGGATCTCACCGTCGGTGACGATGTCCAGGCCCGCGTCTTCCTGGGCCCGGATGGCGAGCAGCGTGGCGTCCTCCCAGGCCTGCTGCAGGTAGGGTTCGGCGACGCGCCACAGCTCCTTGGCGCGCACGCGCGGCGGGAAGCGGCCGGCGAGCTTCTCGCGGTCGATCAGCCAGTCGGGCTGCGGGAAGCTGCCGACGAGTGTGGTGGGGAATAGCATCCGTGTGTCGCTTGCGCGCCTCGGCGGGGGTGGGAGGGGGGCCGATGATGGCCACCGCCCGGCGCCGGCGCCATCCGGGGCGCACCGGAGAGCGCGTTGCACGCCGTGGAAAACACTTCTTCAGTCCGCGGCGCTTCACACCTGGCGGCGCCGCTGGTGCAATCAAGGCCATGAAGGCCTTCACCTGCACGGCCTATCCTTCGCGCGTGGTTTTTGGTGCCGGCGCGCTGCAGCACCTGGTGCGCGAGCTCGATCTGCTGGGGGTCGGTCGTGCGCTCGTGCTGTGCACGCCCGGGCAGACCGCCACGGCGCGCCGCGCTGCCGACTTGCTGGGTGACCGATCGGTGGGCCTGTTCCCGCGCGCGCTGATGCACGTGCCGATCGAGACCGCGCGCGAAGCACGCGAGCAAGCGCTGCGCCTGGGCGCCGACTGCGTGGTGGCGCTGGGCGGCGGCTCCACGGTGGGGCTGGCCAAGGCCATCGCGCTCGAGTCCGGCCTGCCGATCCTGGCCGTTCCCACCACCTGCGCCGGCAGCGAAGTGACGTCGATCTACGGCCTGACCGAAGGTGGCCTCAAGAAGACCGGCCGCGACCCGCGCGTGCTGCCCAGGACGGTGATCTACGACCCCGAGCTGACGCTGACGCTGCCCTACGGCACGACGGTGGCGAGCACCTTCAACGCCGTCGCCCACGCCGTTGAAGGGCTGTACGCACCCGACAGCAACCCGCTCATCGACTTGATGGCCGAAGAGGGCATCCGCGCCAGTCTGGCGGCGCTGCCGGCTTTGCAGCTCGATGCGCGCGACCTCAAGGCGCGCGGCGATGCGCTCTACGGCGCATGGCTGTGCGGCAGCGTGCTGGGCGCGACCACGATGGGCCTGCACCACAAGCTGTGCCACACGCTGGGCGGCAGCTTCCAACTGCCGCACGCGCAGACGCACGCCGTGATCCTGCCGCATGCGCTGGCGTACAACGCCCGTGCCGCCGCAAGCGCGCTGCTGCGCGTCGGCCGCGCGCTCGGTGTGCAGGACGCGGCAGAGGCCCTGGCGTCGCCGCGGGCGCTGCACGAACTGGCGCGGCGCTTCGGTGCGCCGACTTCGCTGGCCGCCATCGGCATGCCGGCCGACGGCCTGGACCGCGCGGCCGACCTCGCCGCCGCCACGCCCTACCCCAACCCCCGGCCGCTGGACCGCGCCGCGCTGCGCTCGCTGCTGCAGCGCGCATACGATGGTGGTCCGCCTCAAGCCTGAAACATGATCGACAAGATCGTTGCCACCCTTGCCGACGCCGTGGCCGGCGTGCCCGACGGCGCCACCGTGATGATCGGCGGCTTCGGCACCGCCGGCCTGCCCAACGAGCTGGTCGAGGCCCTGTTGGCCCAGGGCGCCCGGGATCTCGTCATCGTCAACAACAACGCCGGCAACGGCGACCGTGGCCTGGCCGCGCTGCTGGCCGCCGGCCGCGTGCGCAAGGTCATCTGCAGCTTTCCGCGCCAGGCCGACTCGTGGCACTTCGACCGCCTCTACCGCAGCGGCCGGGTCGAGCTCGAGCTGGTGCCGCAGGGCAACCTGGCCGAGCGCATCCGGGCCGCCGGCGCCGGCATCGGCGGCTTCTTCACGCCCACCGGCTACGGCACCGACCTGGCCAAGGGCAAGGAGACGCGCTTGATCGACGGCCGCTGGATGGTGCTCGAACACCCGATCCACGCCGACGTGGCGCTGATCAAGGCCGAGCGCGGCGACCGCTGGGGCAACCTCACCTACCGCATGACGGCGCGCAATTTCGGTCCCGTCATGGCGATGGCGGCCCGGCTCACCGTGGCCAGCGTGCACGAGGTGGTCGAACTCGGCGCGCTCGACCCCGAGGCGGTGGTGACGCCGGGGCTGTTCGTGCAGCGCATCGTGAAGGTGCCGCGGGCCCTCACCACGGCCGGCGGCTTGAAGGCCGCGACAGGAGAGTCGACAAGATGACGCCGTGGACCAAGAACCAGATGGCCGCACGCGTGGCGCGCGACATCCAGGCCGGCGCCGTCGTCAACCTCGGCATCGGCATGCCGACGCTGGTGGCCAACCACCTGGGCGACAAGGAGGTGATGCTGCACAGCGAAAACGGCGTCATCGGCATGGGTCCGGCACCGGTGCCGGGGGCAGAGGACTACGACCTCATCAACGCCGGCAAGCAGCCGGTGACGCTGCTGCCGGGGGGCGTCTTCTTCCACCACGCCGACAGCTTCGCGATGATGCGCGGCGGCCACCTCGACGTCTGCGTGCTGGGCGCGTTCCAGGTCGCGGCCAACGGCGACCTCGCGAACTGGCACACCGGCGAAGCCGACGCGATCCCGGCCGTCGGCGGCGCCATGGACCTGGCCATCGGCGCGAAGAAGACCTGGGTCATGATGGAACACCGCACCAAGGCAGGCGCGGCGAAGATCGTGCCGCGCTGCACCTACCCGGTGACGGGTCTGGCCTGCGTCAGCCGCGTCTACACCGACCTGGCCGTGCTCGACATCATGCCCGGCGGCGTGCACGTTCGCGAGCTGGCCGATGGGCTGGACTTCGACGCCCTGCAGGCGATCACCGAGGTGCCGCTGAGCCGCTGAGCCGCTGAGCCGACCCTCAGATCAGTCCGGCCCGCGCGAGTCTCAAGCCGCTGGCCACGATCTGCGTCGGGAACACGGCCAGCGCCTCGTTGTAGTCGCCCGCCGCCTCGTTGAACAGCTGGCGCGCAAAGGGCAGCCGCGCCTGGCCTTCGCGCCAGCCGGCGGCCAGCGCTGCCACCGGGTCCTGCAAGCGCAGCCCGGGCTGCTGGTCGAGCAGCGCCAGCACACGCGTCGCGGCGGCGGCGAGGCCGGCTTCCGCGGCCACCCAGGCCCGGGCCCGGGCTTCGTCGACCGGGCGCGCGGTCAGGTCCGCGGCGGCCTTGACCGCTTCGGCGTGGGCGGCGACCCAGCTGTCCAGCGCGCCTTGCTCGGCAGCCATTGGCTCGCGCAGCGCCGCCACCAGCGGCGCCACCGCCGCGCCGCGCTGCTCCAGCGCCTGCTGCACCTTGGACCACGCGTCGGCGATGCCGTTGCGCATGGCGACCAGGCGGTTGTGCGCGCCGATGACCCAGAACATCAGCACGGCACCCAGCGCCGCTGCCAGCAGCAGCGGTGTGCCCATCGCGCCGCCTTCAGCCACGCACTTCGCCCTGGCCGAGCACCACCCACTTCATCGAAGTCAGGCCCTCCAGCCCGACCGGGCCACGGGCGTGGAACTTGTCGGTGCTGATGCCGATCTCGGCGCCCAGGCCGTACTCGAAGCCGTCGGCAAAACGCGTGCTGGCGTTGACTATCACGCTGGCGGAATCGACCTCGCGCAGGAAGCGCATGGCGTTGGCGTGGTCGCGCGTGAGGATGGCGTCGGTGTGGTGCGAGCCGTAGCGGCCGATGTGCGCCATCGCCTCGTCCAGCGTGTCCACGACCTTGATGCTGATGATCGGCGCGAGGTACTCGGTGGCCCAGTCGGCCTCGGTGGCGGCCACGACACCGGTGACGCCGGCCAGCGCCGCCGCCGCGCGCGGGCAGCAGCGCATCTGCACGCCCTTGGCGGCGAACACGGCACCGATGCGCGGCAGGAAGGTGGCGGCCTGCGCCGCGTGCACGAGCAGGCTCTCGGCGGCGTTGCAGGGGCTGTATTTTTGCGTCTTGGCGTTGTCGGTGACGGTGACTGCCAGCTCGAGGTCGACCACCGCGTCGACGTAGACGTGGCAGTTGCCGTCGAGGTGCTTGATGACCGGCACCTTGGCCTCGGCGCTGATGCGTTCGATCAGCCCCTTGCCGCCGCGCGGGATGATGACGTCGACGTACTGCGGCATCGTGATCAGGCGGCCGACGGCGGCGCGGTCGGTGGTCTCGATGAGCTGCACCGCGTCGCGCGGCAGGCCGGCGTCGGCCAGCGCCGCCTGCACCAGGCGCCACAGCGCGAGGTTGCTGTGCAGCGCCTCGGAGCCGCCGCGCAGGATGGCCGCGTTGCCGCTCTTGATGGCCAGCGACGCGGCTTCGATCGTCACGTTGGGCCGGCTCTCGTAGATCATGCCGAAGACACCCAGCGGCACGCGCATCTGGCCGACGCTGATGCCGCTCGGGCGGCGCCTGACGCCGGTGATCTCGCCCACCGGGTCGGGCATGGCGGCGATCTGCTCGCAGCCCTGGGCCACGGTCTCGATGATCGCGGGCGTGAGCTTCAGGCGGTCGAGCAGCGGCGCGTCCAGGCCCGCAGCCTGGGCGCCCGCGATGTCCTGCGCATTGGCCGTGGCCAGGGCGGCGGTGCCGGCGCGCAGGTGGCGCGCCAGTGCCAGCAGCGCCGCGCTTTTCGCCGCGCTTGGCGCGGCGGCCATGACGGCGGCCGTGGCGCGGGCGGCCCTGCCGACGTGGGCCATGTACGCTGGGATGTCCAGAGTGTTCATGCCGCGATTCTCGCAAATGCCGCGGCGCGAGCGCGCGGCCCACGCCCGTCAGATCTGGATCGGGCCGAGCACTTCACCGTCGGCATGGCCCAGTTTCTCCGGCACCGAGCCCGACACCTTGCTGCCGCTGACCTCGTACTCGAAGGCAAAGGTCGTGAAGACACAAGGCGTGAGGGTGAAGCTGCGGACGGCGCCGGCCGCGATGCTGCCTTCGGGCGTCGACGTCGGTTGACCGCCGACAGCCGTCTCGATGCGCGTCAACTGCGCCGACACATTCATGAAGGCGGGGCCGCGCAGCCTGTACACGCTGACGGCCACGCCCAGCGCCAGATCCACAGCCACGGCTTGGGCGGCGCCGCGCTGGCTGCCGAGCTTCGGCACCACGTCGATGGTCCCGGTGCGGTCGAAGTCGAACGTGAAGGTGGCCGCCCACTCGGCGCAGTCGGCGCTCATGCCGGGCCGAGTGACCGTCTGCGGCGTGCCTTGGTAGCTGAACTCGACGGCATCGGCTCCGGACACCCGTACCGTCACCGTCCTTTGACGCCCGCTGCCGCAGGGTTCGTTGACGCTGACCGACCGTGGCGCACTCACGATGCGGGGGTTCGGAGCCAGATCGAAGGTGGCGCCTGCAGTGGCCGAGCCGAGGTCGTTCTCGATCAGCAGCGAGTACGTGCCAGCGGGCAGGGGCGGCACGCCCACGGTGAGTGTGCGGGCTGCCGCGCAACTGCCGGCCGTGCCCAGTCCCGACACCGTCAGCGCCACACGCGCGCCGCCCGCGCCCACCGCGAAGGCGCGCAGCGACGGCGGCACGGCCACGCATTCGGCGTCGAACCTGAGCTGGTTGCGCTCGCAGGCTTTGAGGTCGGTCGGGGGAATGAAGGCGACGATGCGGGGCGGCAGCTGCACGCAGGTCGCCCATGTCCCGTCCTGGTGGTCGGCGGCGGCTGCGCGAAGGGTCGCCGCGCCGCAGGTGGACGGGCCGGCCGTGACCATGACCTGGGCTGACCGCGTGCCGGCGGCGATCGTCACCACGGCAGGGTGCCCGAGGCTGCCGCTCGGCGTCGATGCCAGGCTCACGGCCAGTCCACCCGGCGGCGCCGGGCAGGGGACCTGCAACTCGACCGTGACCGGCGTCGCCGACCTCACCTGGGCCGGGCCGATGATGCGCACCTGCTTGGGCAGACGTTGCACCCGCAGCGAAGCCCGGACGGCAGCGCAGGCCTGCCCAGCGGCATCCGCCGACGTGAGCTCGATCTCGTAGTTCGCGTCGCGGTCCAGCAGGTCGGCGTCGATGCGGCTGCCCACCGGCGGCAAACCGGTCGCCAGCGGCTGCCCGTCGCGCAGCAGGCGGATCTGCATCGCGCCACGATCCTGCAGGCAGGGCAAGTCGTCGATGCGCCAGGCCAGCGTCACGGGCGTGCACGCGCTCGTCGCCGCGGCGACACCGGCCGAGGCCGTGAACGCCGCCACGCGCGGCGCCATCACGCTCACCGAGCCGGGGTGGGTCCAGAAGCGGGTCAGATTGGCCAGCAGCGCCTCGGTGCCGATCGTGAGCCGCGTTCGCGGCAGGCGCAGGGCCTCGAGACAGGCGTCGCCGACGCCGTTGTCCTCGGGCGTCCATGAGGAGGCGTAGGTCCACGACAGCTGATTGCAGCCCGCGCGCAGCGCATCTGTCTCGATCGCGATCAAGTCGTCTTTCCAGGAGTTGACGCGCGCTGCCACGCCATTGACCGCGACGCCCCAGTCGCCCTGATCGCCGAAGCCCAGGCCGCTGATCGTCAGCGGCCATCCGGCCAAGGGCGGTGGGCCGCCGCAGATCGACGCCGGCGTCACAAGGCCCGGCGGTGGGCTCGTCTTGGGCAGGTCCGGCAGGGGTTTGAACAACTGCGCCAATCCGAGTGCGCAGTGGGCCCAGGCCTGGTTCTCGGGCAGCAGCCAGGCCGAGAAGGGGGGCTTGCGCGGTGGCCACCACGGTCCGCCCGGGCCCACCTCCGGCTGCGGCAGCACCACGGGCGAGCGACCGAGGGTGCGCACCAGCTCGGCTGGTTTCGGCATGGTCGAGAGCATCGAAAGCGCCGCGTCGAGCACGGTGCTGAAGCCCTGCACGTCCAGCTGACGCAGTGCCAGCGCCCGTGCGGCCTGGACCACGCGCGCCAGCGGCTCCGCGCGCCAGATGAGCGCCGTCACGCCGCGCAGCGCCAGTTGACGCCCGGACTCCGCGCCGTGGTCCAAGGCGCCGCACAGGTAAGCGGCGCTGACGATCGCGCCGGTGGACGGCATGCGCAGCGCAGGGGCCGCAGCGACTTTGCCCCAGCGACCGCTCAGCAGCTTGGGCGACCAGGCTTCGATGCCGCCGAGCTGCGCCTGCATCTCGCCCGGCAGCGCCGTGCCCTGCATGACCGCCGCCGCGGCGCGATCGAGCGCGGACAGCTCGTCGATCGCGGCCCACAGCGGCGAAACGGATTCGGCCTTGATGCCGACGCCAATCGCTGCCACCACGGCGTCGTTCAGGACGCGCGCATCGTCAGGCCAGAGCAGGCCACCCGCCCTGTCATCCGGGCCCGCGTCGCGGCCGGACTTCGCCGCCGCATCCGTTGGGGCGACAGCGTCGTCGCCGTTGCCGTCGCCACACCCGCATCCACACCCTGGCTGGCTCATGAACTCTCCCGTGCATCCGAGCGGCCCATTGTGGGCGAGGCCGCACCAAGGCGAGTGCTTTGAATTGGGGATGCAGGGCCGACGCGCGGCCCGGTGGGTCAGAGGCTGCCCAGCACCGCCAGCCACAGCGCCGCGCTGGCCATGAAGGCGACCGTCGAGACGACGATCGCCACCGTGGCGTCGGCCTGCAGCGTGGCGTAGCGCTGGGCGAAGATCAGCGCGTTGCTGCCCACCGGCAGCGCCGCCATCATCACCAGCACCGCCAGCGGCGTGCCGCGCAGGCCGAAGACGCCAAAGGCCACCGCCAGCACCAGCGCCGGCATCACCAGCAGCTTGAGCACCGACACACCGGCGGCGCCGCGCAGCCCGCCGCGCACGCCGTAGGTGGCCAGCGAGACGCCGAGCAGCACCAGGCACACCGGCACCACCGCGCTGCCCAGGCCCTGCAGCGTCTGGTCGACCACCGGGTGCAGGCCCAGGCCAGTGAAGTTCCACAGCAGCCCGAGCACGATCGGCAGCACCACCGGGTGCACGGCGGTGTTGCGCGCGGTGGCCAGCAGCGTGTCCCAGCGGTTCGCGGTGTGGTCGTGGCGGGCGAGGTCGGTTTCGACCAGCACCGTCAGCAGCGTCAGCAGCACCAGGCCGTGCACGCTGACGAGCGCGATGTGCAGCGCCAGGCCGGCTTCGCCGAACAGCGCTGCCGCCAGCGGGATGCCCAGCTGCACCGCATTGCCGTACACCGCCGCCACCGTGCGCGTGGCCGGCGCCGCCGCGTGGCCGCCGCCGGCGCGCCGCCGCCACAGGTAGACGGCCACGGCAAAGGCGCAGGCCGGCACGAAGTACGCGGCCAGCATGCGCCAGGGCAGAGCCGCCAGGTCCTGCCGCACCATGGTGCGGAACAGCAGCGCCGGCACGAAGAGGTAGAAGGCGAGGTTGCCGATGATCAGCGCCGGGTCGCTGCCGCCGCCGAGCCGCCCCAGCAGGCCGCGGCGCGCGGCGGCCCAGCCCAGGGCGGCCGTGAACACGATGGCCAGCAGCTTGTAGAACACGGCGGCGGTCATGGCGCGGTGCTCTCAGCCGCGCCGATCGGCAACCGCGAGCGCCGTCGGACAGCGCCAGCCGTCGGCGCTCAAGCCGCCTTCTTCTTGGCCGCAACCTTCCTGGGCGCGGCCTTGACAGCGGCCTTGACAGCGGCCTTGGCAACGGCTTTCACCGGCGCTTCACCGTCGGTCCTGGCCGCTGTCTTGGCCGCCGCCCCGGGCTTGGGCGGGAACTTGGAGACACGCGGCTCGAACTCGAAGCTGACGCGCCCTTCCTTTGCGTCGTAGGCCAGGAAGGCCTTGAACTTGCGCCGCGTCTTGTTGGACACGAAGTTCTCCAAGAGGCCCGTCTTGCCGGTGGCCAGCAGCTTGGCAATCTCGCCGCGCTCCACCGGCTGCTGCAGGATGATCTTGCCGCTCTTGAAGTCGCAGGTCACGTGTGCGCCCACGCTGTGCTCGCAGACGTAGTTGCTGCCGTGCTCGTAGACGTGGCCCTTGCACTTGGGGCAGGCGCCCAGGCTCTCCTGGGCCGAGAAGTCCACCGGCTCGCCGTCGCCTTCGGCGTTTTTTGCGTCATCGCCGAAGTCGAACTCGAGCTTCCAGTTCTTGATGTCCTCGTCGTAGGCCAGCTTGATCTCGGCCGTGAAGGGCCAGCCGGCCTTGGAGCGAAAGCCTTCCAGCGGGCCGATCTTCTTGTCGCGGATCAGGCCTTCGGCTTCCACCGTCTCGAAGGCGCGGCCGGCCGGGATCTTGGTGATCGAGAAGCCGCAGCCTTCTTCGGACCCCGCCGAGCCGGTGCAGCTGAAGCGGCGGTAGTTCTCCTTCACCACGCCGCCGCAGTTGGGGCAGGGCGTGGCCAGCGTCGCGTAGTCGCCGGGGATCGTGTCGCGGTCGTACTCCTTGGCCTTGCGCACGATGCGCTCGGCCATCTTGGCGATCTCGGCCATGAAGGTCTCGCGGCGCAGGCGGCCGTGCTCCATCTCGGCGAGCTGGTACTCCCAGTTGCCGGTGAGGTCGGCGCGCGTCAGGTCCTCGATGGCCAGGCCGCGCAACAGCGTCATGAGCTGGAAGGCCTTGGCGGTGGGCACCAGGTCGCGGCCGTCGCGGTGCATGTACTTCTCGGCGATCAGGCCTTCGATGGTCTGCGCGCGCGTGGCCGGCGTGCCGAGGCCCTTTTCCTTCATCGCGTCGCGCAGTTCCTCGTCCTCGATCAGCTTGCCCGCGCCTTCCATCGCCGACAGCAGCGTGGCTTCGGTGTAGCGCGCCGGTGGCTTGGTCTTCAGCGCGTTGACGGCCACGTCTTCGGTGCGCACGAGTTCACCCGCAGCCACCGCCACCAGGTTGGCACTGTCGCCTGAACTGTCCTGCGCTTCCTTGCCGTAGACCGCCAGCCAGCCGGCGTTGACGAGCACCTTGCCGTTGGTCTGGAAGACGTGTTCTGCGCCGGGCAGCGAGACCTTGCTGATGCGCGTCGTGACCATGAATTCGGCGCTCGGGTAGAACACCGCGATGAAGCGCTTGACGACCATGTCGTAGAGCTTGAGCTCGATCTCGGTCAGGCTCTTGGGCGGCTGCAGCGTGGGGATGATCGCGAAGTGGTCCGACACCTTGGTGTTGTCGAAGACGCGCTTGCTCGGCTTGACGTAGCCTTCCTTCAGGCTCTTGTTCGCATGGCCGCTCAGTTCGCGCAGCGGCCCGGGCAGGTCCTCGGTGGCCAGCATCTTCAGCGTGTCCTTGACCGTGGCCACGTAGTCCTCGGGCAGAGCGCGGCTGTCGGTGCGCGGGTAGGTCAGCACCTTGTGTTTCTCGTACAGCGCCTGCGCCAGGCTCAGCGTGGTCTTGGCGCTGAAGCCGAAGCGGCTGTTGGCCTCGCGCTGCAAGGTCGTCAAGTCGTACAGCAAGGGAGAAGCCTGCGTGCTGGGTTTGGCTTCGTCGCTGACGCTGGCTGGCTGGCCGCGCACGGCTGCGGCGATGGCCTCGGCGTCGGGCGCGTTCCAAAGCCGGTCGGCGCGCGCTTCGGCGTCGTCGGGGTTCTTCTTGTACTTGGGATCGAACCACTTGCCCTCGTACTGGCCGGCCACCGCGTCGAAGGTGGCCTTGACCTCCCAGTACGGCCGCGAGACGTGCTTGCGGATCTTCTCCTCGCGCTCGACGACGATGCTCAGCGTGGGCGTCTGCACGCGGCCCACGGTGGTCAGGAAAAAGCCGCCGTCGCGGCTGTTGAAGGCCGTCATCGCGCGTGTGCCGTTGATGCCGACCAGCCAGTCGGCCTCGGATCGGCTGCGCGCGGCGTCGGCCAGGCCCAGCATCTGCTGGTCGCTGCGCAGGTGGTCGAAGCCGTCGCGGATGGCCGCCGGCGTCATGCTCTGCAGCCACAGCCGCGTGATCGGCTTGCCATGCGGCTTGTCGCCGAAGGCGTACTGCAGGATGAGGCGGAAGATCAGCTCGCCCTCGCGCCCGGCGTCGCAGGCGTTGACGATTGATCCCACGTCCTTGCGCTTGACCAGCTTGACGACCGCGTTCAGCCGCGACTTGGCCTTGTCGATGGGTGCGACGTCGAAGTGCGGCGGCACCACCGGCAGGTGGGCGAAGCTCCACTTGCCGCGCTTGACCTCGTACTCGTCCGGGGCCTTGATCTCCACCAGGTGGCCGACGGCGCTGGTGACCACCGTGTCTTCGCTCTCGAAGTGGTCGGCGTGCTTCTCGAACTTGCCCTTGGTGGGCGTGAGCGCGCGCACGATGTCCTGCGCAACGCTGGGCTTCTCGGCAATGATGATCGTCTTGCTCATGTTTCCTTCTGGGGCCGCGGCGGTGTGCCGACGGCCGGTGATCGGTCTACAAAGGCGTGCCTACAATCCGGCCCGTCTCGCGCGCACGCACGCGCGCTCGTACGAATTCAATATACGTAATGTCCAAGACCCCGCAAG
>JAYUPN010000395.1:0-5954 GCA_043760065.1 Rubrivivax sp. | reverse complement strand
GCCCCAGCCAGCCGATGATGATGGGCCTGTCGGGCCGCCCCGAGAGCGAGGACGGCAAGACCATCCAGCCGATGGAGAACTACGGCGTGCAGGTCATGAGCATCGGCTTCATGATCGAGCCCGACCAGGCCATGATCTGGCGCGGCCCGATGGCTACCCAGGCGCTGGACCAGCTGCTGCAGCAGACCGCCTGGCGCGAGCTGGACTACCTGCTGATCGACATGCCGCCGGGCACCGGCGACATCGCGCTCACGCTCAGCCAGCGCGTGCCGCTGACAGGGGCCATCATCGTCACCACGCCGCAGGACATCGCGCTGCTCGATGCCAAGAAGGGCCTGAAGATGTTCGAGAAGGTCGGCGTGCCGATCCTGGGCATCGTCGAGAACATGGCCGTCTACGTGTGCCCGGCCTGCGGCCACAGCGAGCACATCTTCGGCGCCGACGGCGGCAAGAAGATGGCCGCCGAATACGGCGTCGACTACCTGGGCGCCTTGCCGCTGAACCTGAGCATCCGCGAACAGGCCGACAGCGGCCGGCCGACAGTGGTCTCGGACCCCGACAGCGAGATTGCCGCCACCTACAAGGCCGTGGCGCGCCAGGTGGCGGTGAAGATCGCCCTCAAGGCCAAGGACTTCTCGGCCAAGTTCCCGACCATCAGCGTGTCCAAGGGTACCTGAGCTGCACACGTCCAAGCCATGCACCTCGTCCTGAGAGACCTGCTGACGGCCGGCGCCGATGCCGCCCCGGCGCTCTGTGCACCCGGCCGCCAGCCGCTGTCCTTCGGCGCCTTGCGCGCGCTCATCGGCGACACGCTGGCGGCGCTCAACGGCGTCGGCATCGGCCGCAATGACCGCGTCGCCATCGTGCTGCCCAACGGCCCCGAGATGGCCAGCTGCTTCATCGCCTGCGCCAGCGGCGTGACGAGCGCACCGCTGAACCCGGCCTACCGCGCCGACGAGTTCCAGTTCTACCTCTCGGACCTCAACGCCAAGGCGCTGATCGTCGAACACGGCAGCACGTCGCCGGCGGTCGAGGTGGCGCGGCGCCTGGGCGTGCAGATCATCGAGTTGCTGCCACAACCCGAAGCCGGCGCCGGTGCCTTCCGGCTCGACCTGGTGACCGGCACGGTCGCTGCCAACGGCGGCTACGCCGAGCCCGACGACGTCTCGATGGTGCTGCACACCTCGGGCACCACGTCGCGGCCCAAGATCGTGCCGCTGTCGCAGCGCAACCTGGCGGCCAGCGCGCAGAACATCCGCGACACGCTCAAGTTCACGGCCGACGATTGCGGCCTGAACATCATGCCCTTGTTCCACATCCACGGCCTCATCGCCGGCGTGATGGCGCCGCTGGCGGCGGGCTCGCAGGTGTTCTGCACGCCGGGCTTCAACGCGCTGAAGTTCTTCGCCTGGATGGACGAGGCACAGCCGACCTGGTTCACGGCGGTGCCGACGATGCACCAGGCAATCGCGTCGCGCGCGAGCAAGAACCTGGACGTCATCGCGCGCAACCCCTTGCGCTTCATGCGTTCGTCGTCGTCGAGCATGCCGCCGCAGGTCATCCGCGAGGCCGAGGCGATCTTCGGCGCGCCGCTGGTCGAGGCCTACGGCATGACCGAAGCCACGCACCAGATGGCCAGCAACCCGCTGCCGCCGGCCGTGCGCAAGCCCGGCAGCGTGGGCCTGGCCGCCGGCCCCGAAGTGGCCATCATGGCCGAGGACGGCACGCTGCTGCCGCGCGGCGTGGGTCTGGAAAACACCGGCGAGATCGTGATTCGCGGGCCGAGCGTCACCGCCGGCTACGAGTCCAACCCGAAGGCCAACGCCGAGGCCTTCGACCGCGGCTGGTTCCGCACCGGCGACCAGGGCGTGATGGACGACGACGGCTACATCAGCATCACTGGCCGCCTGAAGGAGATCATCAACCGCGGCGGCGAGAAAGTGAGCCCGCGCGAGGTCGACGAGATCCTGATGGACCACGCGGCGGTGGCCCAGGTGGTGTGCTTCGGCATGCCGCACCCGAAGCTGGGCGAGGAAGTGGCGGCCTGCGTGGTGCTGCGCGAAGGGCAGTCGGCGACCGAACGCGAACTGCAGGCTTTCGTCGCCCAGCGTGCAGCCGACTACAAGGTGCCCAAGAAGATCCTCTTCATGGACGAGATCCCGAAGGGCGCCACCGGCAAGCTGCAGCGCATCGGCCTGGCGGCGAAGCTCGGCCTCGCCTGAGCCATGAAGATCGCCATCGTCGGCGCCGGTGCGATCGGCGGCTACCTGGGCACGCGGCTCTCGCTGGCCGGCGAGGAGGTGACCTTCATCGCGCGCCGCCGCAACCTCGAAGCGATCAACGCCGAGGGCTTCCGCCTGGTGCTGGAAGACGGCACGCAGGAGCACGCGACGCGGGTGCGCGCCGTGCAGCAGATGGCCGAGGCCGGGCCGCAGGACGTGGTGCTGATCACGCTCAAGGCGCACCAGCTGCGCGAGGTGGTGGCCGAACTGCCGGCGCTCTTCGGCCCCGACACGGTGGTCGTGACGATGATCAACGGCGTGCCCTGGTGGTACTTCCAGGGCCTGGCCGGGGCCTACGAAGGCCGAGCGGTCACCAGCGTCGACCCCGACGGCGCCATCGCGGCGGCGATCGAGCCGCGGCGCATCGTCGGCAGCGTCGTCTACCCGGCGGCCGAGCTGGTGGCGCCGGGGCTCGTCAAGCTGATCGAAGGCAACCGCTTCACGCTTGGCGAGCCCGGCGGCGAGCGCACGCCGCGCGTCGAGGCACTCAGCCAGGCCTTCATGAAGGCCGGCTTCAAGGCGCCGATCGCACGCGACATCCGCAGCGAGCTGTGGGTCAAGCTGTGGGGCAACTTGAGCTTCAACCCGGTCTCGGCGCTGACGCACGCCACGCTGGAAGACATCTGCCGCTTCCCGGCCACGCGCGAGTTGGCCACGCGCATGATGCAGGAGGGCCAGGCGGTGGCCGAGGCGCTGGGTGTGCGCTTCAGGATCAGCCTCGAGCAGCGCCTGGCCGGCGCCGAGGCCGTGGGTGCGCACAAGACGAGCATGCTGCAGGACGTCGAGGCCGGCCGCGCGCTCGAGCTCGAGGCGCTGGTCGGCGCGGTGATCGAGCTCGGTCGCATCACCGGCACGCCGACGCCGAACATCGACGCGGTCTACGCCGCCACCAGCCTGCTGGCGCGCACGCTGGCGCTGCAGCACGGCCGGCTGGCGGTGTCGCGCGGATGATCGGCGCGGCTGCGCTCGCGCGAGACGCCGAGCCGGTCAGGACGCGGCCTGCACCTTCAGCACCACCGTGAACACCGCGCCGACGCTGCCGTCGCATCGGTTGGCGGCGAGGATGTCGCCGCCGTAGCGCTCGACCAGGCCACGGCTGATCCACAGGCCGAGGCCGGTGCCGTCCGGCCGCCGCGTGACGAAGGGCTGGAACAGGCGGCCCAGCAGCTCCTCGGACAGCCCGCTGCCGGTGTCTGCGACCTCGATCTCGACGGCGTCGGCGCCGGCGTCGCGTGTCGCCAGCTGCAAGGTGCCGCCCTGCGGCATGGCGTGGATGGCGTTGACCATCAGGTTCACCAGCACCTGCTGCAGCTCGTGCCGGTTCAGCGCCGGCTGCCGCGTGGCGCGGTAGTCGCGCTGCACCGCGATGCCGGTGCGCGCGATCTGGTGGCCGGCCAGCACCAGGCAGTCCTCCAGCGCGCGCGCGGTGTCGACGGCTTCGACATAACCGGCGTATTCGGTGGGCCTGGCAAACTGCAGCAGCTGCGTCACGATCAGCCGCATGCGTTCGATCTGTTCGTCCACCAGCCGCAGCTCGGCGTCGACCTTGGCGCTGGCTGCGGGCCCGAGCAGCTCGCGCAGCAGGTCCAGGTTGCCCTGGATGACGGCGATCGGGTTGTTGACCTCGTGCGCGATGCTCGCCGTCAGCTGGCCCACGGTGGCGAGCTTCTCGCTGCGCACCAGTTGCTGCTGCGCGGCTTCCAGCGCCTGCGTGCGCTCGGCGACCTTGGCGTCGAGGCCGCGCGTGTGCTCGGCAATCACCGCCAGCAGACGGTCCAGGTGGCCGGCCAGGCGGCCGATCTCGTCGCTGCTGTCGACGCCGCCGACACGCGCGTCCAGCGCGCCGCCTTCGACGCGCTGCATCGTGGCTTCCATCTGCTCCAGCGGCCTGAAGATGCTGCGCGCCCAGCGCAGCGACACCACCGAGGCCAGCACCATCGCGGCGGCGAACAGCGCGCCGATGCCGGCCAGCGCACCGTACTTCAGCAAAGTGAAGGGGCGCTCCAGGATGCCGACGTAGAGCATGCCGACGCGGCGGCCGTCGACATCGGCGAGCGGTTGGTAGGCCGAGACGTACCAGTCGTTGACGACGAAGGCGCGGTCGAGCCAGGTCACGCCGCGGCCCAGCACCTTCTCGCGCACCGTCTGCGAGACGCGCGTGCCGATGGCGCGTTCGTCCTGCTCGGCGCCGAACAGCCGCACGTTGGTGCTGATGCGCACGTCGTCCAGGAACAGCGTCGCCGTGCCCTGGCTGCCCAGCTCGGCAAAGGGCAGGCTGCCGTCGGGGTAGACGATCTGGTTGATGTGGTCGATGAAGGGCAGGTTGCGGTTGAGCAGCACGCCGGCCTGCACGTGGCCCAGCAGCTCGCCCTGCGGGCTGCGCACGGCGCGGATGGCCAGCATCACCATGGCGCGGTCCTCGACCGTGCGCTCGCTGGGCTCGGCGTTGCGCGTGGCCACCAGCGGCACCGCCACGCGCTCGCGCAGCGCGGGCCTCAGCACGCCTTGGCGGGCGGGCTCGAGGACCTCGACGCCGGTGCGGTCGCTGAGCAGCGGGTCGGGCGGCAGCAGGTTCATGAAGTCCAGCCGCTCGCGCAGCGCCAGCCGCTCGAGCAGCGCCGCCACGCCAACGCCGGCCGGTTGCAGCGCCTGCTGCAGCGCCGCCGATTCGGCCACGCCGGTGGTGCTGGCGCCGATCTCGCCGAGCACGCGCTCGAAGTAGCCCTGCGCCACCGCCAGGTCCGATCGCACCTTGGTCAGCAGCAGCCGGTCCACCGCCTCGCTGGCCCACCACAGCAGCAGCGCACCCAGGATCGGCAGCACGCCCAGCAGCGGCAGCAGCACCATCGCCAGCAGCTTGTTGCGGATCGACAGGCCGGCAAAGCGGCCGCGGCGGCGGCCGCTCACGCCCGCATTGGCGAGCGCGCTCGCGGCGGCTCCTGCACTCAAGCCAGCGCCCATTCAGCGCAGCGCCGCTCCAGCGTGCGGCGCGAGATGCCCAGCAGCTGCGCCGCGCGCGTCTTGTCGCCGTCGACCGACTCCAGCACCGCCAGGATGTGGCGCTTCTCCAGCGTGTGCAGGTCGGTCGTGCTGTCGGCTGCAGCCGCTGCCGGCACGTGCACTGCCGGCACCACGAGCGGCCGCGACAGGCCCTGGTACAGCGCCGAGACGTTGAGCGCGCCGACGATCAGCGAACGTTCGATCAGGTTGCGCAGCTCGCGCACGTTGCCGGGCCAGCCGTACTGCTGCAGGTAGCGCATCTCGTCGGGCGTGACCTCGATCGGCTCCACGCCGAGCTGCGGCGCCAGGGTGTCGATGAAGTGCGCCACCAGGTCGGGGATGTCCTCCTTGTGCGCGGCCAGCGGCGGCAGCGTGATCTCGACCACCTGCAGCCGGTAGTAGAGGTCGGCGCGGAAGCGGCCGGCCTCGACTTCGCGCCGCAGCACGCGGCAGCTGGCGGCGACGATGCGCACGTTGACGGGAATCTCCTGCTGGCTGCCCACCGGCCGCACGCGGCGGCCTTCAAGCACCCGCAGCAGCGTGGCCTGCAGCGGCAGAGGCAGCTCGGCCACTTCGTCCAGGAACAGCGTGCCGCCCTGGGCGTAGACGAAGAGGCCGTCGTGGCCGGGCTGGCCGAAAAGCTCGGCCTCGATCAGGGCCGGCGACACGGTG
>JAYUPN010000394.1:0-17394 GCA_043760065.1 Rubrivivax sp. | reverse complement strand
GCGCGTACTCGGGGCAGACCTCGAGCACGTGGTCGCGGAAGCAGTGGCCGGTGCCCAGCAGCAGCATCGTCTCGGCCTTCAGTTCCTCGGCCGTGAGCTGCTTGCGCTTGGCCAGCGGATGCCGCGACGGGATGGCGGCCACGAAGGGCTCGTCGTACAGCGGCGCCATTGCCAGCCCGGTGTCGGGAAAAGGCTCGGCCAGGATCGCGCAGTCGAGTTCGCCCACGCGCAGCATGTCCAGCAGCTTGGCGGTGAAGTTCTCCTGCAGCATCAGCGGCATCTGCGGCACGCGCTCGATGGCCTGGCGCACCAGGTCGGGCAGCAGGTAGGGGCCGATGGTGTAGATCACGCCCAGCCGCAGCGGGCCCGACAGCGGGTCCTTGCCGAGCTTGGCGATTTCCTTGATCGCCGCTGCCTGCTCGATGACCTGCTGCGCCTGGCGCACGATCTGCTCGCCCAGCGGCGTAACGCTGATCTCGATGGCGCCGCGCTCGAAGAGCTTGACGTCGAGTTCCTCCTCGAGCTTCTTCACCGCCACCGACAGCGTCGGCTGGCTGACGAAACAGGCTTCGGCGGCGCGGCCGAAATGTCTTTCTCGCGCGACGGCGACGATGTACTTGAGCTCGGTCAGGGTCATGCACCGATTGTGGCGAATCGCCGCAGCCGCGGCGCAGCGGCCGGCGGGACGGGTTCGGCCCTGTCGGCCGTCGCCCGGCCGGCGGCGCGCCGGGCTGAATTCAGGCCTTCAGAAACTCCGCCTTCGCACCCAGCCAGCGGTCCACCTGCGCCTGCGCCGTCGCCGGGTGGTGCTGCAGCAGCCGCGACGCTGCGGCCCGGGCCTGCTGCAGCAGCTCGCTGTCGTGCGCCAGGTCGGCAAAACGCAGCAAGGCATCGCCGCTCTGGCGCGCACCCATGAATTCACCGGGGCCGCGGATGTCGAGGTCGCGGCGCGCGATCTCGAAGCCATCGCCGGTCTCGGCCATCGCCTGCAGCCGCGCCTTGCCGGTGGGCGACAAGGGGCCGCTGAACAGCAGCACGCAGACGCTGGCCACGGCGCCACGGCCGACGCGGCCGCGCAACTGGTGCAGCTGCGCCAGGCCGAAGCGCTCGGCGTGTTCGATGACCATCAGGCTGGCATTGGGCACGTCGACCCCGACTTCGATGACCGTGGTGGCCACCAGCAGCTTCATCTCGCCGCCGGTGAAGAGCTGCATCACGGCGGCCTTTTCGCTGCCCTTCATGCGGCCGTGCAGCAGGCCGACCATGACCCCGGGCAGCGCCGCGCTCAGCTCGGCGTGCGTGGCGGTGGCGTTCTGCAGGTCGATGTGCTCGCTTTCTTCGACCAGCGGGCACACCCAGTAGACCTGGCGCCCCTGCATCACCTCGTTGCGGATGCGGGCGATGACGGCGTCGCGCTTGCCGTCGGCAAAGACCTTGGTCACGATCGGCGTGCGGCCGGGCGGCAGCTCGTCGATGGTGCTGACGTCCAGGTCGGCAAAGTAGCTCATCGCCAGCGTGCGCGGGATCGGCGTCGCGCTCATCATCAGCAGGTGAGGCTCCAGGGCCTGCTCGTGCAGCTTGTCCCGCAGCGCCAGACGTTGCGCGACGCCGAATCGGTGCTGCTCGTCGACCACCGCCAGGCCCAGGCGCGCGAAGACGACGTCGCGCTGGATCACGGCGTGCGTGCCCACGACCAGCATCGCTTCGCCCGACGCCACCTGCGCCAGCATCTGCTCGCGCTGCTTGCCCTTGCGGCTGCCGGTCAGCCAGGCCACCGTGATGCCCAGCGGCGCAAGCCAGTGCACCAGCTTGCGGAAGTGCTGCTCGGCCAGGATCTCGGTCGGCGCCATCAAAGCGCACTGCCAGCCGCTGTCGACGGCCACCGCGGCGGCCAGCGCCGCGACCACCGTCTTGCCCGAGCCGACGTCGCCCTGCAGCAGCCGGTGCATGGGTTGCGGCCGCGCCAGGTCGGCGCGGATCTCGTCGCCCACGCGCTGTTGCGCCAGCGTGAGGCCAAAGGGCAGCGCCGCCAGCAGCCGCGTCGCCACGCCGTCGGGGCGTGCCCGCAGCGGCGGCGCGGCCAGCAACGCGCGCGCCGCCTTCGCCTGCGCCTGCGCCAGCTGCTGGGCCAGCAGCTCGTCGAACTTCAGGCGCTGCCAGGCCGGGTGGCTGTGGTCCTGCAGCGCGTCGGTGTCGTCGTCGGCTCCGGGGTGGTGCAGTCGCAGCACGGCGTCACGCAGCGGCGGCAGGCCGGGCGGCACGACGTCGGGCGGCAGCAGCTCGGCCAGCGGCGCGCGCGCCAGCGCCGAGGCCACGGCCTTGCGCAGGTAGGCCTGCGGCAATTGCGCGCTGGTCGGGTAGACCGGCGTCAACGCCGCCGGCAGCGGCGTGTCGGCGCTGACGGCATGGAACTCCGGGTGCACCATCTCGCGGCCGGCGAAGCCGGCGCGCACCTCGCCGCGCACACGCACCAGGCGGCCGACCGCCAGCGTCTTCTGGTTGGAGGGGTAGAAGTTCAGCAAGCGCAGCAGCAGCTCGCCGCTGCCGTCGTCGATGCGCACCAGCAGCTGGCGCCGCGTGCGCGTCTCGACGCGGCACTCCAGCACCGTGCCCTGCACCTGGGCCGAGTCGCCGTCGCGCAGGCGGCCGATCGGCGCGAGGCGGGTCTCGTCGACGTAGCGCAACGGCAGGTGCAGCGCGAGGTCGATGTCGCGCAGCAGGCCGAGCTTGCGCATCGCGCGCGCGGGCGCCGACAACCTTTCGTCCGGGGGCTTGGCGGTGGGCGCTGGCGCCAAAGGGGTGGGCATGGAACAATTTTGACCTCGTCACCGAACCCGACCCCGACACCCCTGCCGCGGCCACCCCGAGCATGAACCCATCCGCCGAGCGCGAGCTCACGCTGGCCGACTTCGACTTTGCCCTGCCGAGCGAGCTGATCGCGCAGCACCCGGCGGCCGAGCGCAGCGCATCGCGCCTGCTCGACGGCACCGGCAGCCTGCCGGTGGACCGCGTCTTCCGCGACCTGCCGCAGCTGCTGCAGCCCGGCGACCTGCTGGTCTTCAACGACACCCGCGTCATCAAGGCCCGGCTGCACGGCGAAAAGCCCACCGGCGGCGCGGTCGAGGCGCTGGTCGAACGCGTGCTGCCGGGCTTCGAGGTCTGGGCCCACCTGCGCGCCAGCAAGTCGCCGCGCGCCGGCAGCCGGGTGCGTTTTGCCGATGCCTTCGACGCCGAGGTGCTGGGCCGCGCCGGGCCCGACGACGCGCTCTTCCACCTGCGCTTCCCGCACGACCCGCTGACGCTGCTGGAACGCCACGGCCACGTGCCGCTGCCGCCCTACATCGAACACGTCGACAGCGCCGACGACGCCGCGCGCTACCAGACCGTGTTCGCCGCCCGCCCAGGCGCCATCGCCGCGCCGACCGCGGCGTTGCACTTCGACGAGACCCTGCTGGCCGCGCTGGCCGCACGCGGCGTGCAGCGCGCCGCGGTCACGCTGCACGTCGGCGCCGGCACCTTCCAGCCGGTGCGCGTGGAGCGCATTGCCGAACACCGCATGCACAGCGAGTGGTTCGAGGTCGGCGCCGACACGGTGGCCGCCATCGCCGCGGCGCGTGCGCGCGGCGGCCGCGTCGTCGCCGTCGGCACGACGACGCTGCGCGCGCTGGAGTCGGCGGCGCAGCGCTCGGGCGACGGCGCAGCGCTGGTGCCCTGCACCGGCGAGACCGACATCTTCATCACGCCGGGCTTTCGCTTCCGCGTCGTCGAGCGGATGCTGACCAACTTCCACCTGCCCCGCAGCACGCTGATGATGCTGGTCAGCGCCTTCGCCGGCCACGCCCACATCAAGGCCCTGTACCGCCACGCCGTGGAGTCGCGCTACCGCTTCTTCAGCTACGGCGACGCGATGCTGCTCGACCGCGCCGCGCCGGCGCCCTGAACGCGGCGCTGGCGCGGGCGGCGCGGCGACAATGCCGCCGATGCTGACATTCGAGCTGCTCCAGACCGAAGGCCACGCCCGCCGCGGCCGCCTCACACTCAACCACGGCGTCGTCCAGACGCCGGTCTTCATGCCGGTGGGCACCTACGGCACCGTCAAGGGCGTGCTGCCGCGCTCGCTGCAAGAGATGGGCGCGCAGATCATCCTGGCCAACACCTTCCACCTGTGGATGCGGCCGGGGCTGGACATCGTCCAGTCCTTCGGCGGCCTGCACCGCTTCGAGCGCTGGTCGCGGCCGATGCTCACCGACAGCGGCGGCTTCCAGGTCTGGAGCCTGGGCGGGGCCGACGGCAAGGGGCGCAAGATCAGCGAAGAAGGCGTGCGCTTCAGCTCGCCGGTCAACGGCGACAAACTCTTCCTGACGCCCGAAGTGAGCATGCAGATCCAGTCGGTGCTCAATGCCGACATCGTGATGCAGTTCGACGAGTGCACGCCGTACGAGGTCGGCGGGCGCCTGACCACCGAGGCCGAGGCGCGGCGCTCGATGGAACTCAGCCAACGCTGGGCGGCGCGCAGCCGCGCCGAGTTCGGGCGCCTGGCCAACCCCAACGCGCTGTTCGGCATCGTGCAAGGCGGCATGTTCGAGCACCTGCGCGAAGAGTCGCTGCAGGCGCTGGCGGCGATGGACTTGCCCGGCTACGCCGTCGGCGGCGTCAGCGTCGGCGAACCCAAGGACCAGATGCTGCACATCATGGCCCACACCCCGCACCGGCTGCCCGCGCACAAGCCGCGCTACCTGATGGGCGTGGGCACGCCCGAGGACCTGGTCGAGGGCGTGGCGCAGGGCGTGGACATGTTCGACTGCGTGATGCCGACGCGCAATGCGCGCAACGGCCACTTGTTCACGCGCTTCGGCGACCTGAAGATCCGCAACGCGCGCCACAAGGACGAGCAACGGCCGCTCGACGAGACCTGCGGCTGCCACACCTGCCGGGGCTGGACGGCACCCGACGGCGAGGTCTCGGGCGGCTTCTCGCGCGCCTACCTGCACCACCTGGAGCGCTGCGGCGAGATGCTGGCGCCGATGCTGGCCACCATCCACAACCTGCACTACTACCTGAACCTGATGGCCGAGGTTCGGCAGGCGCTGGACGAAGGCCGCTTCGAGGTCTTTCGCGCCCGCTTCAAGGCCGACCGCGCGCGCGGTGTCTAGTGCAAGGTCAACCCTTGCTGGGTCGGGTTCCAGGTCGGGCCGTTCAGCGGCACTTCAGGCAGCAGGCCGCCCAGCAGCTCCGCGATCTCCGCCGCCGTCTTGGGGTAGGCCAGCAGGTAGCCCTGCCCGAGCCCGCAGCCCATCTCCTGCAGCTGCTTGAGCTGCGCCTCGGTCTCGATGCCCTCGGCCACCACCGCCTTGCCCAGCGAGCTGCCCAGCAGCACGATCGATCGCACCACGGCGGCCTCGTTGGAGCCGGCTTCGAGCCGGGAGACAAACGAGCGGTCGATCTTCAGGCAGTCGATCGGCAACGTCGACAGGTGGCTGAGCGACGAGTAGCCGGTGCCGAAGTCGTCGATGGCCAGCGTCACGCCCATGCGGCGCAGTTCGGTCAGCTGCGGCAGCGCGGCCTCCAGGCGTGACATCAGGATGTTCTCGGTCAGCTCCATGCACAGGTGGCGCGGCGAGATGCCGGCCTCGACGATGGCCCGCGTCACGCGCGCCACCAGCGCCGGGTGCGCGATGTCGTGGCCCGAGACATTGACGTTCATCCTCAGGTCCGCCCACACCGGGTCGCTCTGCTGCCAGCTGCGCAGCTGCCGGCACGCGCAGTGCAGCACGAAGTCGGTCAGCTTCAGCATCAGGCCCGCCTCTTCGGCGATGGGCAGGAAGGCGCCCGGGCTGATCGGGCCGTCGTCGTGGTGCTGCCAGCGCACCAGGGCTTCGAAGCCGGCCAGCCGGCCGGGCTCGCTGCCGCCCAGTTCCCACACCGGCTGGTAGGCCACCGACAGGCGGCCGTCGTCGATGGCGCGGCGCAGGTCGCCTTCCAGGCGCAGCCGGTTGGCGACCTCGGTGTGCAGGCTGGCGTCGAACAGCGCGTAGCGCGCCTTGCCGGCGCCCTTCGCCTTGTACATCGCGGTGTCGGCGTCGCGCAGCACGTCCTCGGGGCTGGTGTAGCCCAAAGCGCTGAAGGTGATGCCGATGCTGGCGCTGGTCATCAGTTCGGTGTTGGCGACCAGGAACGGGCGGCGCAGCGCTTCCATCAGCCGCTCGGCCAGGCCGACGACGCTGCGCTCGTGCTCGACGTGGCGCACCAGCACGGCAAATTCGTCGCCGCCCAGACGCGCCACGGTGTCGTGCGGCCGCAGGCTGTCCTTGATGCGTTGCGAGACCTGGACCAGGAACTGGTCGCCCGCGCTGTGGCCCAGGCTGTCGTTGATGAGCTTGAAGCGGTCGAAGTCCAGGAACATCACGGCGTACGCGTCGTGCGCGTCGCCGCTCTCGTTGAGGCGGCTGACGACCTGGCCCAGCAGCTCGTGGAAGCGGCGGCGGTTGGGCAGCCCGGTCAGGCTGTCGTGAAAGGCCAGGTGGTGCAGGCCTTCTTCGGCGTTGCGCCGCGCCGAGATGTCCTGCACCTGCAGGATCAGGCACGGTTTGCCGGCGCCGGGCTCGCTGAAGAAGCTGCAGTGCGCCGCCACCCACACCGGGTGGCCGTCGCGGTGCACGCAGCGCATCTCCAGCGCGAAACCCTCGAACTCGTGCGCGTTGACCAGGCCCAGCTGCTCGTGCAGCTGGCGGCGGTCGGCGGGCAGCACCAGGTCCCGGAACGGTCGGTTCAGGATCTCCTCGTCGCGCTGCCCCACCAGCGTGCGCAGCGCGTGGTTGGCCTGCAGGATGCGGCCGTCGAAGCCCAGCAGCGCCATGCCGATCGAGGCGTGCGTGAAGGCGCTGTGGAAGCGCCGTTCGCTGGCCTCGAGTTCGCGCACGTGGCGCTGCGCGAGTTCACGTTCGCGCTCGGCCGCTTCGGCGCCGGCCTGGCGCACTTCCTCGGCCGCCTCCTGCTGGCGGAAGAAGTAGTGCAGCGTGGCCAGCATCATCGCCAGCAGCGGCACCATGGCCATCAGCACGCCGGTGCCGGACTGGCGGTAGGTCAGGTACAGCAGCACCGCCACCGCGGCGCTGCCGGCGTAGGCCAGGCCGATCCAGCCGAAGACGCTGACCAGGTCGGACAGCTGCATCCGCTCGTTGCGCTTCAGGCGCGGCACGGCCGTCACCAGCAGCGTGTTGAGCAGGAAGAAGACCATGCCGAAGGCCATGGTGGCCAGGATCAGCAGGCCGCCGTTGTCGGGCATGCGGTGCAGGCCGGCCGTGAACAGCGTGCCGGCCAGGTACATCGCCAATGCCGCCATCGCCGGGCTGACGATGCGGCTGGTCCAGCGCTTGGAGGTGCGCCACGAGCCAACCAGCGCCTCCCCCGCAGCGGCCAGCGCCGCGGCGCCCGGGCCGTGGATCAGCAGCAGCAGGAAGACGAAGATCTCGCCGGCGGCGAAGGAGTTCTTCGACCGCGGCACGCGCACCGGAAAGAAGCCGGCCAGCATCGCGATGGCCATGCCGGCCGCGATCTGCAGCCAGTCCAGTGGCGAGTCGTCGATCACGTCCAACACCGAGCGCACCAGCGTGGCGCTGCCCAGCACCACCATCAACCACCAGTAGGCCGTGGCCTTGCGGTTGTAGTCCGGCATCAGGGCGCCATGCAGGCGGCTCCACCAGCGCAGTGCAGGCAGTTCTTGTGCAGGTCCCGGGGCGGGAGTCATGAGTGGAGGTTTCGAACGACCAACGGCATCGTGAAGGTTTGTCGGCAGTTCCCGGGCTCGACTTGAGCGGCGACGACGCCACCGGCGCCGGAAACAGCGCGCCGGCCGGGTGCCCACAAGGGCAGCCGGCCGGCGGATTCAGGGCGACGGCGCGGGCCGGGCCGCCCGTCCGATCAAGGCTCGCCCTTGACGAAGCCTTCGCTGAGCACCAGGCCTTCGCTGAGCACGAGTCCTTCGCTCAGGACGAGGCCTTCGCTGAGCACCAGGCCTTCACTGAGCACCAGCCCTTCGCTGAGCACCAGGCCTTCGCTCAACACGAGGCCTTCGCTGAGCACGAGCCCGTTGGCCAGCGTCAGGCCGCTGCCGCTGATCAGCCAGCCCGACAGCGTCGCCGTGGGGATGAACACACCGGTCTTGCCGACCGTGGAGCTGGCGCCCGCCAGTCCGTCGCCGCGCACCACGCCCGCAGTGAGCAGCGCCTGGTTCGGTGCCGCCACGTCGGTGAAAGACTTCGCGTACATGTTGGCCGTGATGCCAGCGCCCGCCCAGTACACCACCTCGCGCTTGCGCACGACCGTGCCGGCCCACGTGGTGCGCGGATCCCAGATCGGCTGGTACTGGGTGAACAGCGCGCTGTTGCTGGCCACCAGGTTGCCGCCGACGAAGGCGATGCGCGACCAGTTGAAACTGGCGCCGTTGATGGTCGAGCTCTGGCTCGGCATCGAATGGTCGCTGGCCAGCATCGTGCCACCGGCGCTGATGTTGCCGGCCGCGATGGCGCTGTTCAGATCGGTGCGCAGCACCTTGGCCAGCGCCACCGCACCGCTGATGTTGATCAGGCCGGCGCCCTGTTCAAGCAGGCTGTAGCCCGGCAGAGGCTGCGCGGTGTACTGCAGGATGGCCTTGATCAAGGGCGGCGTCAGGCCCGGGTTGGCCTGCAGCAGCAGTGCCACCGCGCCGGCCACCACCGGGGCGGCGACCGAGGTACCGCTGAGCAGCATCTGGGTCTCCGACGTGATCTGCGTGATGCCCAGCGGCGTCACCAGGTCGGCGGCGTAGGTCTGGGCCAGGAAGTTCCGGTTGGCCGCCGTGCTGCTGCCGGACTTGGTGGCCATGGCGCTGACGATCTTGTTGCCCGGCGCCACCAGGTCGGGCTTGAGCAGGTTGTCGGCCACGCGCACGCCGCTGGCATCGATGGTGCCGCCACGCGTCGGCCCGCGCGAGCTGAAGTTGTTGACGATGTCGTCGCTGCGCGCCGTGGTGCCCCGGGTATTGGCCGCACCCACGGTGATCACCGAGGGGTCGTTGCCGGGCGCACTGATGGTGCCGTAGACCTGCTGGCGCGCCGCGTTCAGGCCCGAGTTGCCCGCCGCCACCACCACCGTGATGCCGGCCGCCGTGGCGCTGCGCACCGCGATGCACAGCGGGTCGGTCTGCCAGGACTCCGTGGAGGCCGCAGCCAGGCTGATGTTGAGCACGCGGATGTTCAGTTCCTTGGCGTGGTAGATCACCCACTGGATGCCTTCGATGGCGTCGCTGAGCGTGCCCTCGCCGCTGTCGTTGAGCACCTTGACGTCGTAGATGAAAGCGCCAGGGGCGATGCCGGTGGTGTCGGGCGTGGCGCTGGAATAGAGCGCGGCGTTGCCGGCGGCGACCGCAGCCACGTGCGTGCCGTGGCCGTAGCCGTCGAGGGTCGAGTTGCTGCCGTTGTCGATCTTGCTCTCGTAACTGCTCAGCTCGCTGCTGCCGGGCTGCAGCGAGGTGGTGCCGTCAACGCCGGTCGTCCAGCTGACCTGGGTATTGACCAGCATGCTGACGTTTTTCTTGACGCGGAAGGCCGCGCTGGGGGCCTGCAAGCTTTCGTGCGTCCTCATGACGCCCGAATCGAGCACCGCGATGCCGACGCCGACGCCGCCGTAGCCGCTGTAGCTGGTCTTGGTGCTGCCGGTGCGCACGTTACTGGCCAGCGCGCCGGTGATCGATTCCAGCGTGCTCGCGGTGCGCGTCGTGACGCGGTTCGGCGACACGCTCAGGACGTCCGCGCGCTGCCCCAGTTGCCGCACCCTGCTGGCCGGCAGTTGCACCGTGAGTGCATTGATGCCTGCATGGCGGGCATGCACCGAGCCCCCGGTACTGAGCACCCAGGCGCGCAGGTCGCTGAGCATCGGGTCGGCCGACTTGCCGACCACGATGGCCTGCACGTGGCGCACGCCACTCACGTCGCGCGCCCACTTCGCCTTCGGCGCGCCGGGATTGGCGGCTTCGACATCGAGGTCGCGCGACAGCTTGGTGGCCTTGTCGAAGCCCGGGGGGCTGGCGGCGCGCGCAGCTGTCAGGCCCATGCCCGACAGCAACATGGAGATCGCCGTGACCGCCGCCACGACAGCCCTGGGCAGGCGGCGGCTTTCGATCAGGACGACAAAACGGGAGACATATTTCATCTGGGTTCCCCTGGGTGGCGAGGGGCGCTGCCGATCATCGGCGGCGCATGGGACTTGAGCTTTGCTGCCACTGCGGTTGGCTCTGGGCCACCCCCGCGGGCTGACCAAGTTCGCAGCTGACCGAGGCCACCCCTGCGACTTGGGATGGCCACAGTATCGCCCCAAGTAGCAGCCCGTAACCAGGTGCTCGAAGTGTTGCCGTGAGGTTTTGCCGTGGCTTCCTGCACGGCGCGGTGCGCAACACCGCCCCGCGAGCCGCGGCTCAGGCCAGCAGCAGCGCCCGTGCCGGCAGCAGTGCCGGCACCTGGTCGGCGCGCAGCGGGCGCGACAACAGGAAGCCCTGGCCGACGTCGACGCCGAGGTCTTCCAGCATCGACAGCTGTTCGGCGGTCTCGATGCCTTCGGCGATGATCGTCTTGCCCAGCGAGCGGCCCAGCGTCAGCACGGCGCGAACGATCTCCACGTTCTGCGGCTTGTCGGTCATGCCGCTGACGAAGGAGCGGTCGATCTTCAGGCTGTCGATCGGCAGCGTGCTCAGATAGGCCAGCGACGAATAGCCGGTGCCGAAGTCGTCGATGCTGAACTTCACGCCCAGCTCGCGCAGCTCGTGCACGGTGTCGAGCACGGTCGTCAGCTTGCCCATCAGCGTGGTCTCGGTGATCTCCAGCGTGAGTTGCTGCGCAGGCAGTGTGTGACGCTGCAGCACGCTGCGCACCAGCGGCACCAGCGTGGCACTCGTCAGGTCGCGCCCCGAGATGTTGACGTGCATGCCCAGCGCCTCCCCGGTCGGCTGCACGAGCTGCCAGTGCGCCAGCTGCGCGCAGGCCTGGTCGACGACCCAGGCCGTGAGGGCCCCGATGTGGCCGCTTTCTTCGGCCAGCGCGATGAACACCGTCGGGCTGATGACGCCACGCTCGGGATGGGTCCAGCGCGCCAGGGCCTCGAAGCCGATCAGGCGGTACGGCTTGAGATTGAACAGCGGCTGGTAGACCAGCGTCAGCTGGCCTTCGCCGATGGCGCGGCGCAGGTCGGTCTCGAGCTTGAGTTTCTCGGCCACCCGCTCGTGCATGCCCTGGTTGAACAAGGACACGTTGCGGCTGCCGTCAGCCTTGGCCTCGTACATCGCCAGGTCGGCATCGCGCAGCACCTCGTCGGCGCTGCGGTAGCCGAGATCGCTGAAGGTGATGCCGATGCTGGCCACCGGCACGACCTCGGTGCCGCTGATCACCATCGGCGCCGACAGCACCTGCTGCAGCCGCCGCGCCAGCACCATCGCGGGCTCGGGCTCCTGCACCTGCTCCAGCAGCACCGCGAACTCGTCCCCGCCCAGCCGCGCCACCAGGTCCCCCGGACGCACCGCGCCGACCAGGCGGCGCGCCACCTCGCACAGCAAGGCATTGCCGGCCTGGTGGCCGAGGCTGTCGTTGACGAGCTTGAAGCGGTCGAGGTCCATGAACATCACCGCAAAGCCCAGCGCCGCGTCGGTGCGGTTGCGCTCGACGGCGGCGCCCAGCCGTTCGTTGAAGCAGTTGCGGTTGGCCAGGTCGGTCAGGCTGTCGTGGAAGGCGACGTGGTGCAAGCGGTCTTCGGCCAGTCGGCGCGACGTGATGTCGTGCAGTTGGTAGATCAGGCCGCTGCGTTCGGTGCCGGGGTCGATGAAGCGGCCGCAGTGCAGCGAGACCCAGATGCCGGTGCCGCTGACGTCCCGGCACCGCAGTTCCATCGAAAACGCCTCGGCCGTGCCGCCGGCGACGGCTTCGGCGCGGTGCCTGAACAGCGTCGCGTCGCCCGGATGCAGCAAGTCCTCGAAGGGGCGTTCCAGCAGCGCCTCGCCGGCGCGGCCGAGCAAGGCACACAAGGACTGGTTGACCTGGTGGACCTTGCCGTCGTGGCGCACGATGGCCATGCCGATGGCGGCGTGGGTGAAGGCCGCCGTGAAGCGCTGCTGGTTGAGCGCGGCTTCCTGCTCGGCCTCGGCGACGCGGGCTTCCTGGGCCTGGAAGTCGGCCTCGTGGCGGCGGATCGAGACATGCACCAACGCCACCGCAGCGGCCGTGACGGCCGCCGCCACGGCGAAGACGGCCGGACCGAACTGACGCGCGTTCATCGCCAGCACGCCGGCGATGGCAGCGGCCAGGAGGTAGATCGCGCCGACCCAGCCGTAACCCTGGATCCAGTCGCGCAGGGACAGCAGCCGGCGGTTCTTGGCGGCGCCCACCGCCAGCAGCGGCAGCGTCGTGCCGGCGAAGTAGGGCAAGGCCACGGCGCACAGCACCGCAAAACCGGCGACGCCCGGCGTCCAGCCGGCGGACAACAGCGCGCGCTGCGCGGCGTCGGCGCCCAGGCCGCACAGCGTCATCGCCATCGTCGCGGTGGCCGGCGTGCTGACGCGGCTCGTCAGGCGCTTGCTGGTCCGCAGCCCACCCACCAGACCCTCGGCACCGGCGGCCAACGCCGCTGCGGGTGCACCGTGCATCGCCAGCAGCCCGAAGACAAAGATGTCGGCCACGCCGATGGCGTACTTGGTGCGCGGGATGTGGACCGGAAACAGCGCCGCCACGACGACGAAGCCGACGCCTGCGGTCACCTGCATCAGCGAGCCCACAGGCATCGCGCCCAGTTGCCACAGCGCCCAGGCAGCCGACACCAGGCCCGCGCCCGCCAGCACCAGCCAAAGGCCGGTGGCGGCGGCGTTGTAGTCGAACAGGTGGCGCCGGACGAAGCGCGCCCACGGGCCGCCGGGCGCAGTCGGCGCGGCAGGCTCAGGGGCGGCTGGCCGGAGGGTCATCGCAGGTTTATCGGCAGACCACGGCCAGAATCAAGACCGGGCCGCGCGTCAGCGGCTTCGCGAGCGCCGCTCAGGCGGCGCGGCCGCGGCGCTTCACGGCTCTCCGAGCAGGCTCGAATCGTTGACCGAGACCGGGTTGGGTTGGCCGCTCTCGCTCATGATGAATCCTTCGCTCATGATGAAGCCCTCGCTCATGATGAAACCTTCACTCATGATGAAACCCTCGCTCATGATGAAACCTTCGCTCATGATGAAGCCCTCACTCATGATGAAGCCCTCACTCATGATGAAACCCTGCGTCAGCGAGGTTCCGCTGCCGGCGTTGAGCCAGCTGCTGAGCGTGGCACCGGGGATGAAGGCGCCGGTGCGCCCGACCCAGGAGTTGCTGCCGGCCAGCGCCGTGGCGTGCACCACGCCAGCGGTCACCAGCGGCTGGTTCGCTGCCGGCGCGCTGGTGATGGACTTGACGAAGGTGTTGGCCGGCACGCCGATGGCGGCGGGCCAGTAGCTCACGGTCTGGCGCCGGCCGGTGCTGCCGGCCCACACCAGGCGGTGGTCCCAGATCGGCTGGTACTTGGTGAACAGGGCCGCGCCGCTGACGATCTGGTTGCCGCCGGCGTAGACGATGCGGCCCCAGTTGAAGGTCTGGCCGTTGAGCGTGCTCGACGTGTTCGGCATCGACTTGCCGCTGGCCAGCAGGCTGGCCCCGGCCACCAGCGTGCCGGCCTCGACGGCGCTGCGGACATCGGTGCGCAGCGATTGCGCGAGCTGCACCGCGCCGGCGATGTTGACGAGGCCTGCGCCCTGCTGCAGCAGGTTGGCGCCGGCCACCGGTTGGGCGCTGTACTGCAAGATGGCCTTGATCAGCGGCGGCGTCAGCCCCGGGTTGGTTTGCAGCATCAGCGCCACGGCGCCCGCGACCACCGGTGCCGCCACCGAGGTGCCTGACAGCATCATCACCGACTCGCCGCCCTTGGTGCTGCTGCCGACGCCTTGCGTCAACTGCGGGTACTTGGACGGGAGCGTGCTGGGAAAGTACAGCGTGAAGTTGTCCACCGACTTCGCGCCCAGCACCTTGTTGCCCGGCGCCACCAGATCGGGCTTGAGCAGGTTGTCGACGCGGCGCACGCCCTGCGCGTCGGTGAACGCGCCGCGCGTCGGGCCGCGGGAGCTGAAGAAGTTGACGCTGTCGTCGCTGCGCACAGCGCTGCCGCGCGTGTTGACCGCGCCGACGGTGATCACCGACGGCTCGTGGCCGGGCGAGCTGACGGCGCCGTAGTGCTCGGTACCGTTGGCCGCCTGTCCGAAGTTGCCCGCCGCCACCACCACTGTGATGCCGGCGGCGGTGGCGCTGCGCACGGCGCGCGCCAGCGGGTCGGTCTGCCAGCTCTCGGTGGAGTCGGCGCCCAGGCTCAGGTTCATGACGCGGATGTTGTATTCCTTGGCGTGGTGGATGACCCAGTCGATGCCGGCCAGCACGTCCGAGAGCTGGCCGAAGCCGCGCGAGTCGAGCACGGCCACGTCGTACAGGTTGGCGCCCGGGGCAATGCCGGTGGTGTCCAGCGTCTGCTTCAGGTCGCGGCCCGCGGCGACGGCGGCGACGTGCGTGCCATGGCCGTAGCCGTCGGACATGCCGGTGATCGAGTTGTCGATCGTTGCCTCGTAGGTGGCCATCGTCGCGCTGCCGGGGTACAGACCCGCCGAGGCATCGATGAGCGGCGTCCAGTCCTTGGCACCGGCAGCGGTGGCGTCCCCGGCACGCAGGAAGCTGACGCTGCGGCGCACGCGCGAGAGGCCGAGCGCGTCGCTGAAGAGCTGGTGCTTGAACATGACCCCGGAGTCCAGCACCGCGATGCCGACGCCGCTGCCGTCCAGGCCGCTGTAACCGGTGCCGATGCGCGTGCGCACCGTGCTCGCGCCGGTGGCGGCTTCGAGCGCGCTCGGCGTCATCGAGGTGGCGGTGCGCGCGGTCAAGCGGTTCGGCGAGATGCCCTGCACGTCGGTGCGCGTCGCGATGTCGATGACGCGCTGCGCCGGCAGCAGCACCGACAGCGCGGCCACCGAGGTGTAGCGGAAGTAGACCGATCCTCCGACCGCCAGCACCTGGCTGCGCAGGCTGGCGAGGTCGGCGTCGGCACCCGGCTGGGCCACGACGATGGCCTTGACGTGGCGCACGCCGTTGATGTCACGCACCCAATTGCTGTAGCTGGGCGTCGAGGCGGCCGAGATCACGGCCTGCAGATCGGTGGCGATCTTGGTCGCAGGCGCGGCGACGGAGGACGGCGCGTCGGCCACCGACGCGGTCGACGTCGCCGTCCTGCTGGTGGCGATCTTCGCCGCCCAGGCCGAAGGCGCACCGAAGAGTGAACCGGCCACGGCGACAGTGGCCACGAAAACGGCGACCCGGCGGGTCGGGCTGGTGGTGGGAGCGATCGTTTGGATGGTCATGGAGTTCTCGGATTCGTGGCCAGATCGGCCGATGGGCCTCGAAGTGCGCCCGGGTGAACAGGCGCGGGGCTGCCTCAGGGGACGCTCTTGCGTCCGGGGTCAGGGCTCGCCGAGAACCAGGCTTTCGCTGAAGACCATGCCTTCGCTCAGCACCAGGCCCTCGCTGAGCACAAGACCTTCGCTCAGCACCAGACCCTCGCTGAGGACGAGGCCCTCGCTCAGCACGAGGCCTTCGCTGAGCACCAGGCCTTCGCTGAGCACCAGCCCCGAGCCCAGCGTCGTGCCGCTGCCGCTGGCAAACCAGCTCGACAGCGTGGAGGCCGGGATGAACACACCTGTCTTGCCGATGACGGAGCTGGCACCGACCAATGACGTGCCATCCACCACACCGCTGGTCAGCAGGACCTGATTGACCATCGGAAACTCCCAGAACCAGTAGACGTAGGTCTTGTTGCTGTCCCAGTAGTCGGCGTAGCGCTCCAACACCGTATCGCGCGACCATGTGAAGCGCGGGTTGTAGATCGGCTGGAACTTGGTGAACAGCGCGTCGCCGGACACCACGCGGTTGCCCCCGACGACCACGATCCGCGACCAGTTGAATGTCGTGCCGGCCACCGTGGAACTGCGGCTGCTGGGCATGGTCTTGCCGCTGGCCAGCAGCGAGGCGCCCGCACTGATGGTGCCGGCCTGGATCGCGCTGGAAACGTCGGTGCGCAGCACTTTGGCCAGCGTCATGGCGCCATGGATGTTGAGCATGCCCGCGCCTTGCTGCAGCAGGTTGGCGCCGGCGATCGGCTGCGCCGTGTACTGCAGCAGCGCCTTGACCATGGCCGGCGTCAGGCCGGGGTTGGCTTGCAGCAGCAGCGCGGCTGCACCGGCGACGGCCGGGGCGGCAACCGAGGTGCCCGACAGGTACATCTGCGTTTCGCCGTACGCCTGGGTCACGCCGGTGAAGGTGACCAAGGGGCCGTAGTAGAGCGTCGCCAGCTTGTTCCAGGTCAGGCTCGTCGAGACCGCCTTGGTGGCCGCCGCGCCGAGGATCATGTTGCCGGGGGCCACCAGGTCGGGCTTGAGCACGTTGTCGGGCTTGCGCAAGCCGTTCGAGTCGGTGCGGCTACCGCGGGTCGGGCCGCGCGAGCTGAACAGGTTGACCGTGTCGTCGGCGCGCGCCGTCGTGCCCTTGAAGTTGACCGAGCCCACGGTGATGACGCTCGGGTCGTTGCCGGGCGACGAGACCGTGCCGTAGTTCTCTTGTCCGAAGAAGTTCCGGCCGAAATTACCCGCCGCGACGACCACCGTGATGCCCTGCGCCACCGCGCTGCGCGCGGCCACGCACAGCGGGTCGTCCTGCCAGCTGTCGGTGGAGTTCATCGCCAGGCTCAGGTTGATGACGCGGATGTTGTATTCTTTGGCGTGGTAGATCACCCACTGGATGCCTTCGAGGGTGTCGCTGAGCGTGCCGGTGCCCAGATCGTTGAGCACTTTCACGTCGTAGATGCTGGCGTTGGGCGCGATGCCGGTGAGGTCGGGCGCGACGTCGTAGGTCACTGGGCGGCCGGCCGCTACCGAGGCCACGTGCGTGCCGTGGCCGTAACCGTCCTGCACCAGGTTGGCGCTGTTGTTGATGGCCGCCTCGTAGGTCGCCAGCGCGGCGCTGCCGGGCTGCAGCGAAGTGCTGCTGTCGTAGCCGTTGGTCCAGTCGGCCAGCGAGGTGGTCAGGAACTGCACGTTCTTGACCACGCGCGTGGTGCCTGCGGCATTGTTGAAGGCTTCGTGGCTCTTCATCACGCCCGAGTCGACGATGGCGATGCCGATGCCCGTGCCGTCCAGCCCGGTGTAGGTGGTCTTGGTCGAACCCGTGCGCACACCGGTGGTCGTGGCGCCGGTGATGGTTTCCAGGGTGCTGGCGCTGCGCTTGGTTTCGCGGTTGGGCACAGCAAACTTGACGTCGGCGCGCTCGGCGACCTTGG